>JBBIPT010000207.1:0-7329 GCA_037442705.1 Anaeromyxobacter sp. | reverse complement strand
GAGCGGCTCGCCGCCGAGGCCTCGCTCCCGCGCTGGATCGCC
Organism: Anaeromyxobacter sp.; assembly: GCA_037442705.1. Taxonomy (GTDB): domain Bacteria; phylum Myxococcota; class Myxococcia; order Myxococcales; family Anaeromyxobacteraceae; genus Anaeromyxobacter. The sequence continues at coordinate 7,287 of JBBIPT010000207.1, read as the reverse complement.
GCCCGGCTCGCGGCGGAGCGCGGGCTCGAGGACGCCCGCGCGCTCGCCGCCGCGATGAACGAGCGGGCGCCGCTCACCGTCCGCGCGAACGTCCTGCGGGGGACGAGGGAGGCCCTGCGCGAGCGGCTCTCCCGGGAGGGCACCGGCGCGGAGCCCACTTCCCACTCCCCCTGGGGGCTCGTCCTCGACGGCCGGGAGAACGCCTTCTCCCTCGCCTCCTTCCGGGAGGGCTGGTTCGAGATGCAGGACGAGGGGAGCCAGCTCATCGCGCTCGCCTGCGGGGCGAGGCCCGGGAAGGTGGTCGTGGACGCCTGCGCGGGCGCGGGAGGGAAGGCGCTCGCCCTCGCGGCGGAGATGCGGAACAAGGGATCGCTCCACGCCCTCGACGCGGACGGGGATCGGCTCGAGGAGGCCCGGCGCCGCGCCCGGCGCGCCGGGGTCCACAACCTCCGGACGCGCCCCATCCCCGCCGGCCCCGAGGCGGACGAGGCGCTCGCGGACCTCGCCGGGAAGGCGGACGTCGTCCTCGTGGACGCGCCCTGCAGCGGCCTCGGGACCCTCCGCCGGAAGCCGGACGCGCGGTGGCGGCTCGCCGAGGGGGACCCGGCCCGGTTCGCGGAGATCCAGCGGACGCTCGTCCGCCGCTTCGCCCGGCTGCTGAAGCCCGGAGGGCGGCTCGTCTACGCCACCTGCTCGCTCGGCCGGACGGAGAACGACGACGTCGCCGACTTCGCCGAGCGGGAGGTGGGGCTACGGCCCGCGCCGATCGCCCCGCTCCTCGGGGAGGAGCGGGCGCGCGCGCTCGGGGCGGGGGAGAGCCGGCTCCACCTCTTCCCCCACGTGCACGGGACGGACGGGTTCTTCCTGGCGGCGTTCGGCGCGCCGGCGTGAGCCCGTGGGAAGCTGTCGCAACGAGCGGCCCTGCACGCAACCGTTCGCCCTGAGCCTGTCGAAGGGCGAACGCCAGCGGCTCGAGCCGCTCCTCACGGCCCCTCAGAGGCCGTGAGGGAATCCCCGGACCGAGCCGGGCGGCCGAGGCGCAAGCAGCGCAAGGCGCGCCGACCGAGCATATCCCGCCGATATGTGAGGGAGGCGCAACGCAGCGATGCGCAGCGAAACGGCCGACCCGGCGACGGGAGGGGGTCTCTTCGCGGCCCCTCAGGCCGCCGCGCCGCGCCCCGCGACGTGGAGCCCCGCCTTCACGAGGAGGACGATCCAGGGTGCCCCGTGGAGGAAGAGGTCGAACCAGTCGATGGGCCGGACGAGCCGCCCCTGGAAGAGCATCTCGAGCTTCTCCAGGATGTGGGGCGGCGCGAAGGGAGCGAGGCCCAGCGTGAGGCACGCGAGGATCACGAGCTCCCAGGGCAGTCCCTGGATGGCGGAGACGATGGACATGGGCGGCGCTCCCGCGGGGTGGAGCCGGGAGGCGCGAGAAGGGTTCGCGCCGGCGGGGAATCCGTCCCGCCCGGGGGGGAGGCGCGCCGGCCGGCCGCCCCCGTGAAACGTTCCGGGCCCCCCTGGGTCCAAGGAAGGCGATGGCACTCCTCGAAGAGCTCCCCCTCTGGCTCCGCGCGACCCTGAAGGTCTACCCGTGGCGGACGATCGACCCCGTCCCCCGCGCGACCCTGCGCCGGCCGCTCCGGGAGGCGCGGGTCGCGCTCGTGACCACCGGAGGGCTCGTGCCTCCGGGACAGCCGGACTTCGACGAGACGGTGAAGGGCGGCGACTTCTCCTACCGCGTCATCCCGGGCGACGTGGAGGTCCGGACCCTCGGTGAGTCCCACCGGAGCGAGTCGTTCGACCACCGGGGCGTGGAGCAGGACCGGAACCTCGCCTTCCCGCTCGACCGGCTCCGCGAGCTCGTCGCGGCGGGAGAGCTGGGCGAGATCGCCCCCCGCCACCTCTCGTTCATGGGGTCCATCACCGCCCCCGGCCGGCTCACGAAGCAGACGGCGCCGGAGGCGATCGGGAAGCTCGTCGAGGACGGGGTGGACGTGGCGCTCCTCGTCCCCGTCTGACCCTTCTGCCACCAGACGGTCTGTCTGGTCCAGGCGGAGGCGGAGCGGCGGGGGATCGTCACCGCCTCCCTCACGATGCTCCCCGAGGTCACGAGGAAGATGCGTCCGCCGCGGGCGCTCTCGGTCCCGTTCGCGCTCGGCTACCCGCTCGGCCGGCCGGACGACCCGGAGTTGCAGCGCGCGATCCTCCGCCGGCTCCTCGCGATGATCCCGGGCGAGGGCGTGCCCGCGCTCGAGGAGTCCGGGGAGCCGGACGCGCGCGCGGGGTGAACCCATCCGCTCGCCCTTCGACAGGCTCAGGGCGAACGGCTGCAAGCAGGACCGTGCGTGCCGGTCCATCGAGCCGCGAGCGATCTCGGCGACTCGGCGCCCGCTCGCCCTTCGACAGGCTCAGGGCGAACGGACCAAGGGGAGTCCGCGAAGCGCGAAGGTCGCGGCTCGGTCCAGTGATCACGGTGACGAGCGGGAGGGTGTAGGTTGGCTCCCGCATGCCGGAGCTCCCCGAGGTCGAGATCGCCGCGCGGAACCTCCGCGCCTGGACCGCCGGCCGGCGGATCGTCTCGATCGAGTCCGACGCGGCCGCCCGGCGACTCTTCCGTCCCGCGAGCCCGTCCGCCTTCTCCCTCGCGCTCGAGGGCGCGCGCTTCCGCGAGGTCCGCCGGAAGGGGAAGCAGCTCCTCGTGCGGCTCGAGAAGGGGCGTGAGCCGGCCGGGCTGCTCGCCCACCTCGGGATGACCGGGAAGTGGCTCCGGCGCACGGACGCGCCCCGCCGGGGCGCCCTGGCGCGAGAGAGGGGGGCCGGGCGGGGGGCCGCCGGTGGCGAGCCGCCTCGCTTCTCGCGCGTCCGCTTCCGGCTCGACGACGGCGCGGTGCTCCACTTCGTCGACCTCCGGCTCTTCGGCCGGCTCCGCGCCGTCCCCGGCGCGAGGTTCGAGGAGGTGCGGGAGATCGCGGCCCTCGGCCCCGATCCCCTGGAGGACGGGATCGACCCCGTCCGCCTCCTCGCCGGGCTCGCCCGCTCCCGGCTGCCGGTGAAGGTCCGGCTCCTCGACCAGCGGCTCCTCCCCGGCGTCGGGAACATCCAGGCCTCCGAGGCCCTCTTCCGCGCCCGGATCGATCCGCGACGGCGGAGCGACGCGATCGCGCTCCCCGAGGCGCGCGCCCTCGCGCGCGCGATCCTCGCCTCGGTCCGGGAGAGCATCGCGCGGGAGGAGGGGCCGGAGATCGCCTACGTGGAGGAGGCCGGCGCGGAGAACCCCTTCCTCGTCTACGCGCGGGAGGGGGAGCGCTGCCCCCGCTGCCGGCGGGCCCGGATCGAGCGGCTCGTCCAGGCGCAGCGGTCCACCTTCTTCTGCCCGCGGTGCCAGCCTTTGGGATAATCCAACATCAAGTGTTAGATTATCCAACATGTTCGATCGCCTCCTGCAGGGCGCCCTCCGGGACGCCGTCGAGGACACGCCGGCGATCTTCGTCGCCGGCGCGAGGCAGACCGGCAAGAGCACGCTCGTCCGGGCCTTCGCCGAGCGAACCGGCGGGTGGACCTACCGCTCGTTCGACGATCTCGGGGCGCTCGCCGCGGCGGGCGCCGATCCCCGGGGGTTCGTGGAGTCCCTCGGCGCGCGCGCGATCCTCGACGAGGTGCAGCGCGTTCCGGAGATCCTCCTCCCGCTCAAGGCCGAGATCGATCGGGACCGGAGGCCCGGGCGCTTCCTGCTCACGGGGTCGGCCAACGTGCTCGCGCTGCCGAAGGTGTCCGAGAGCCTCGCGGGGAGGATGGAGATCCTCACCCTCTGGCCACTGGCACAGGCGGAGCTCGAGGGCACGACCCCGGGCTTCGTCGATGCCTGCTTCGAGGGTCGACCCGATGGGCTGCGGATCGCCGGGGCCGGCAGGGCCGACCTCGTCCAGCGCATGCTCCGGGGCGGCTACCCCGAGGCAGTGAGCCGGAAGGGGATCGAGGGACGCGCCCGGTGGTTCGACGCCTACCTGGCCGCGCTGCTCCAGAAGGACCTCAGGGATCTCGCCGCGATCGAGCGCCTCTCCGAGATGCCGCGGCTGCTCCGGCTCCTCGCGACGCGCACGGGCGCGCAGCTCAACCTCGCGGACCTGGGCCGCGCGCTGGGAATGAACCAGGTCACCCTGAAGCGCTACTTCACCTTGCTCGAGGCGCTCTACCTCGTGTTCCTGCTGCCCCCCTGGCTCGAGAACCGCGGCAAGCGGCTCGCGCGGACGCCGAAGCCCTTCCTGAACGACGCGGGCCTCCTCGCGCGGCTGCTCGACGTCGAGCCGGACGGCCTCGGGAGCCGCCCGGCGGACCTCGGACCGATCCTGGAGACCTTCGCGGTCGCCGAGCTGATGCGGACGGCGCCCTTCTCGCGGGCTCGCCCGCGGCTCCACCACTTCCGGACGGCCGACGGGAAGGAGGTGGACGTCGTGATGGAGGGGCGCGGGGGGCAGATCGTCGGCGTGGAGGTCAAGGCGGGGAGCACCGCCGGGACCTCGGACTTCGCCGGGCTCCGCTTGCTGCAGGACATGGTCGGCGACCGCCTCCGCGCCGGAGTCGTCCTTCACATGGGGAGCGAGGTCCTGCCGTTCGGGCGCCGGCTCTGGGCCGTCCCGGTCCAGGCCCTCTGGAGCCGTCGTTGACGATCGGCCCGGTGTAGACTCCCCCCGAATGCCGCCGGAGGATCTCGCCCGCCTGTCCGTCGCCGAGCTCCGGGCACGCTTCCTCGACGGGGAGCGGCCGCTCCCGGAGGAGGCGGAGGCCGCCCTCGCGGCCGATCCGCGGGCGGGGGCCCGGGAGGTCCTCCGCCAGGTCCTGCGCCGCCGCGAGGCGAACCGCGCGGAGGGCCGGCGGCTACGCCGCCTCCTCGCCTACGAGCACGACCTCTGGGAGCGGGGCGCCGTCCACGTCGCCGGGACGGACGAGGCGGGGATGGCGCCGCTCGCCGGCCCCATCGTGGCGGGGGCCTGCATCCTTCCGCGCGACTACCGGCCCCGGGGGATCGACGACTCGAAGCAGCTCGACCGGAGGGAGCGGGAGCGGCTCGCGGAGGACATCCGCCGGAACGCGGTCGCCTGGGCGGTGGCGCGCGCCGAGGTGGAGGAGATCGACTCCCTGAACGTCTACCGGGCGGGGCTCCTCGCGCTCACCCGCGCCGTGCGCGGGCTCGGGACCGCGCCCGACCACGTCCTCGTGGACGCCCGCAGGCTCCCGGACCTCCCCATCCCCCAGACGCCGATCGTCCGGGGCGACGCCCTCTCCCTCACGATCGCCGCCGCCTCGATCCTCGCGAAGACGGCGCGCGACGCCCTCATGGCGGAGCTCGACCTGGCCCACCCCGGCTACGGCTTCGCCCGCCACAAGGGCTACCCCACCGCCGAGCACTTCGAGGCCCTCGGAAGGCTCGGGGCCTGCCCGGTCCACCGGCGGAGCTTCCAGCCGGTGCGCGAGGCGCTCGGCCTCGCGCCCACCCAGCGAAGCCTCTTCGGACCCGAGCCTGCCAATGGACCGCCGCGAGCGCATCGGATGGGATCCGTTCGCCCTGAGCCTGTCGAAGGGCGAACGTCGCTCGAACCGGGGGATCCCCGCCGGGCGCGACCTCCGACGGCGGCGCCACACCGGCCCCGCCGCCGAAGCGGGATTTGACTGGAAGGCCGCGGCTGAGTAGAAACGGCCGCGAGGACGAGCCCGACGGCGACGGCGCGTTCCCCGACGCGAGGATCTCCCTCGCCGGGGCGCCCCCCGATCCGGCGAACGCATGCAACGAAGACCCGCGGACGAAGAGACCCTCCCCGCCCCCCGCCACTCCCACGCCGACGATCCGGACCGCTCCTCGCGTCCGGGAAGGCCGCCCCCCGGCCTCGCGCTCGATCCCCCGGACGAGCCGCCCCCGGATCACCCGCCGGAGATCCCGCCCGCCCGGCTCGACCCCGACGCGCTGAAGGTCATCGCGCGCCTCCGCCACATGCGCCACAAGGCGTACTTCGTGGGCGGCTGCGTCCGCGACCTCCTCCTCGGCCAGACCCCGAAGGACTTCGACATCGCGACCGACGCCCACCCGGGCGAGGTCCGCGCGATCTTCCGGAACTGCAGGCTCATCGGCCGGCGCTTCCGGCTCGCCCACGTCTACTTCCGCGGGGGCAAGGTCATCGAGGTCGCGACCTTCCGGAAGAACCCCGTCGACGTGGGAGAGGACGTCCCCGGCACCGAGGACCTCCTCATCACCCGGGACAACGTCTTCGGGACCGCCGAGGAGGACGCCGTCCGGCGCGACTTCACGGTGAACGGGCTCTTCTACGACGTCTCGAAGGGCGAGGTGATCGACTACGTCGGCGGCCGGCCGGACCTCGAGGACCGGCGGATGGCGACGATCGGGGATCCGGAGGTCCGGATCCGCGAGGACCCCGTCCGCACGCTCCGCGCAGTCCGCTTCGCCGCCCGGCTCGGCTTCACGATCGCGCCAGACACGTTCGCGGCGATGCGCCGCCACGCGGCGGAGCTCGCCCGCTGCGCCCCCGCCCGCGTGCTCGAGGAGACGTTCAAGATCCTCCGGTGCGGCGGCTCGGCCCGGGCCTTCGAGCTCCTGCGCGCCTGCGGGGCGCTCCCGGTCGTGCTGCCGTCGCTCGGGGCCGCCTTCGAGGCCTGGGACGACGAGGGGAGGCGCCGGTTCTTCGCCCACCTCGCCGCGCTCGACCGGCTCGTCCGCTCCGGGGAGGCGGTCTCCGACGCGGTCCTCCTCGGCGCGCTCGTGATGCACCTCGGGAACACGGGGCGCCGCCCGCCCGCGGAAGCGGACGAGGCCGGCGCCGAGGCCGGGCCGCGGGAGCGGCGCGGATCGGAGGCGGAGGGGTTCCTCGCCGCCCTCGTCCAGACGGCCCGCCTCCCGCGGAAGGTGGCCGAGCGGACCCGGCTCGCCCTGCAGGCCCAGCGCTCCTTCCACGAGGCGCCCCGCCGCAGGAGACGGCGCGGGCGCGGTTCCGGGGGCCAGGAGCACCTCTCCGACGCGCTCCTCCTGCTCCGGATCTCGGTCGCCGCGACGGGCGAGGGGAAGGACGTGCTCGAGCGCTGGGAGGCGAGGGGCCGGGAGCCGGTGGAGGACGCCGGCCACGAGCGGCGCGCCCCCCAGGGCCGCCGCCCCCCGCAGGGCCCGGACGCGGAGCCCGCGCCGGAGAGCGGCCGGACCTTCGAGGTCGAGGTGGCGGGCCCCGGAGGGCGAAAGGAGAAGCTCACGGGCGAGCCCGGCCGCGACGTCGTCTACGGCGACAC
>JBBIPT010000206.1:0-7350 GCA_037442705.1 Anaeromyxobacter sp. | reverse complement strand
GGCAGTCGATGCGGCTGGCGATCGCCGGCACCGGCAAGGGTCTTTCGGACCGAATCGTGGTCCGCGCCGCCGATCCAGTCCGTGGCGTGGCAACGAGCGGCTGGCGCGGGCGGAGACCGATCGGCAGCGGCAGGAGGCGGTCGCGACCGCGAAGGCGGACGCGGAGCGGAGGCGGCAGGAGGAGACGGATCGCCGTGAGGCCGAGAAGCGGTCGCGCGAGGAGGCGCGCGCCGCGGCGGAGGCCGAGAAGCGGCAGCGGGCCGAGGAGGCGAAGGCGGCGCGCGACGCCGAGCGGCTCGCCCGCGAGGAGGAGAAGGCGCGCCGCGCCGAGGAGGCGAGGGCCGCCAGGGAGGCGGAGCGGCAGCGGAAGGAGGAGGAGCGCCTCGCCCGGGCCGCGGCCCGCGACGAGGCCGATCGCTCGCGGTTCCGGGAGGATCAGCTCGCCACGGGCGCCCCGGCGGCGCAGCTCCGCGAGGTCGGCTTCCAGCAGATGCCCGGCGCCTCCCGCGTCTTCATCCGGACGAGCGTGACCCCCGAGTTCACGATCCGGGACGTGGGCGACGACACCGTCCGGATCGAGATGCGGAACACGCGCGTCTCGCGCCGGAACGACACCCGCTTCCTCGACACCTCGTTCTTCCCCTCCGCGGTGGCGATGATCTCGCCCTCGCGCCGCGGCGGCGACTACGTGCTCGACATCAAGCTGAAGCAGCGCGTCCCGTACCAGCAGAAGATCGAGGGGGACGTGCTCGCGATCGACTTCGAGCGCCCCGCCGCCCCCGCCGCCGTGGAGCAGCCGCAGGACGCTGGGGCCGCGGGGAAGCTCCTCGACGCAGAGCCGGTCGAGGAGGAGACGACGCCGGAGCGCTGAGTCGTGGCCCCGATCACTTGCGTCGAGCCACGGCGCCCGCCCCTCGACGGGCTCGGGGCGAACGGATCCCATCCCGTCCGCTCGTGGTGAGCCCGCCACGGGCTCGGGGGAACCACGGGCGGTCCCGGATCGACGCGGGCGAGCACCGTCATCCGGCTTCCGCCTCCGGGGCGCGGGAACGACGGTAGAATCGCGCCCCCGTGACGCCGCTCCCCGCCCTCGCGACCGCCCTCCTCCTCGGGGCCTCCCCGCTCACGGGGGGCGGGGACGTCCGGATCGAGGGGGACGTCACCTACCAGGTGGGAACGGGGAAGCTCCTCGTCGAGGGGGGCGCCGTGATCCGCCGCGGCGGGATCGTCCTGCGCGCCCGGTCGGCCACCTTCGATCCCGCCACGGGCGAGGTGCGGGCCTCCGGGGACGTCCTGCTCACGGACGCGACGCGTGCCGTCGCCGCGGACGCGGTCGTCGCCGTGCTCGGAGGGGACTTCGAGGCGGAGCGGGTCGTCGCCTTCGTGAAGGACCGGCCGGTCGACCTCTCCGCCTCCGCGAGCGCGGACGAGGCGCGCAGGGCCGGCCCCAACCGCCTGACCTTCGCGGGGACGCGGCTGCGCGGCGAGGCGGGCGGCAGGTTCCGCCTCGAGGGCGCCCGCCTCACGCTCTGCGACTGCCCGGGCGGCGGGGCGCCCTCCTGGGAGGTCGCCGCGCGCGAGGCGGACGTTCTCCCCGGGAAGCGGGCGATCCTGCGCAGCGCGGTCCTCCGGATCACCCCGCGGTTCCTCCTCGTGGATCGGCCGGTGCCGGTGCTCGCCCTGCCGTGGCTCTACCTCCCGCTCGGAGATCGGCAGACGGGCCTCCTCCTGCCGGAGGCCGCGTCCTCGGAGGCCTCCCTCCTCACGATCACGCAGCCGCTCTTCGTCACCCTGGGGCGGAGCGCGGACGCGACGATCGCGCCGGAGTGGTCCTTCGGCCGGGACGGGGCGGAGTCGGCCCGCGGGCCCGGCGCGAGGCTAGAGCTCCGCTGGGCGCCGGCGGAGGGGGCCGAGGGGCGGCTCGAGGCCGCCTGGCTTCGGGACCTCGACGACGAGCCGGGCGGGGAAGGGGGGCACCGGTTCGCGATCGAGGGGTTCCACGCGCAGCGGCTCTCCCCGGCGACCGCGCTGCGGACGACCCTCCGGCTGCCCGGCGACCCGGTCTGGATCCGGGACCGGGCAGGCGGGGCACTCGCCGCGAGCGCGCCGCACGTCCGGTCCGACGTCCTCCTCACCCACCGGCGCGATCCCCTCGTCCTCGAGCTGGAGAGCGCCTGGCTGCAGCCACTCCGGCCGGAGGGGACAGTCCCGGGCGAGACCTACGGCACCTTCGGCTCGGGGCTCGGCGCCGGAAGCCGCCTCCCGGGCGCGCACGCCCTCCTGCTCCCCGTCGCGGCGGGGCCGCTCAGGATCTCCGGCAGGGCCGGGGCGGTCCGGTTCGCGCCACCGTCCGGGACCGTCGATTCCGCCGGCCGTCCCGCGGCGGCGAGGGCGGACGCCCGCCTGGAGGTGTCGCTCCCCGTCCTCCTCGGCGGCGCGCTCTCCGTCGCGCCGTTCGCGCGCGGAGCGGCCGCCGCGTACTCGTTCGAGGGGGCGGGCGAGGCGGCGAGCGCGTTCGGCGTCGTGGGGGCCTCGGCGTCGACGGAGCTCTCCCGCCGCTGGGGGAAGGTGCGCCACACGATCGCGCCGCGGCTCGAGTGGCGGCTCGGGTCGGGGGCGGCCGGCGATCCGCTCGCCGGGATCGCCTACGATCCCATCGATCTCGCCCGCGGCGGCGTCCACTCCGCGGCCCCGCCCGGAGGCTTTCAGCAGCTCCGCGCGGCGGTGGAGTCGCGGCTCCTCGGGGGAGGGGCGGAGGTCGCGAGGGTCGAGATCGGACAGGATCTCGACCTGCGCCGCGGGCGTGGCGGGGAGACCTTCGCCTCGGCCGGCCTCACCCTGGGGCCCCTCGAGGCGAGCGGGTCCGCCCGGCTCCTCGCCTTCGACGGCCGGGCCGATCCGGGCGAGCCGGTGCCGCGGATCTCCTCCGGGCTCGATCGCTTCACGAGCCTCGGCGCGGCGCTGCGGCTCGCGAACGGCCGCGGGGACTCCCTCCACGCGGGCTTCACGGCGGTCGGCCCGGGCGGCACCGGGCTCCTCGTCGCAGGGCTCGACCCGCTCTTCGACCTGCGCCCCGTCCCCACCGCCGAGTCGGCCGAGGGCTCCCTGGGCGTGCGGATCGCGGCGGGCGGGGCGACCCTCGGGTACGACGCCCGCTTCCCGGGGCGGGCCACGTTCGTCCCCTCGTGCGTGGACGCCGCGGGAGAGCGCCAGGTGAAGGGCTGGCAGGTCCAGGAGCACCGGGCGTCGATCGCCTGGGACTCGCCGTGCCGCTGCTTCCGCCTCGCCGCCGCGATCCGCGTGGACGACTGCGGCAAGGTCTCCCCGGCCCTCTCCGTGTCGCTCTCGCGCCTCGGGGAGGGCGGGCTCCTCCGCTGAGCCGACCCGCGGTGCCTCGCCGACGTTGCAGGAAGAGCGAAGCACGACTCGCGGGCGGAGGACGTGACCCCCATGCGGGTTCTCCGTTGCTTCGGCCGGTTGCCGATTGGAGAATCGGCGGCGTGACCCAGCACAGAGCCCCGAACGAGGCCCTCCGGCCGGTGCCGGAGAACGAGCCCGAGAAGCGCCGCGCGATCCTCCACGCGGCGGTCCGCGTCTTCGCGGAGAAGGGGTACCACGGCTGCCGCATCGCGGACGTCGCGAGGGCGGCAGGGGTGGCCTACGGCCTCGTCTACCACTACTTCCGGAACAAGGAGGAGCTGCTCGAGAGCGTCTTCGCGGAGCAGTGGGCGATCCTCATCCACGCGTTGCGGGCGATCGACGAGGGGCCGGGGACCCCCGGCGAGAAGATCGCCGGCGTGTTCGGCTTCGTGTTCGACGTCTACAAGACCGCGCCGGCCGCCGTGCGGGTGCTCATCCTCGAGGTCACGCGCACGCCGCACTCGCTGCGGGCGGGCTCCACGCGGGAGACGTTCGAGCAGGCGGTGCGCCTCGTCGCGGACGTGGTCCGGCAGGGGCAGGCGCAGGGGGAGATGAGGGTCGACCTCGATCCCACCGTGGCGGCGACGGGCATCCTCGGCGCGCTCGAGCTCACCGTCTCGGGGATGGTCGTCGGGATCGTGCCGGCCGCCACCGAGGCCGAGGTGGAGCGGGCGAAGCGATCGGTGACGGACCTCGTGCTCGGAGGCCTGCGCGCGAACGGATGAAGGCGGCCCCGGCCGGGATGGCCGGGCGCAGGCGAGGAAGGAGGCGGAGGACATGGCGGCTCGCGTCCTGGTGTCGGACGATCTATCGGCGGAGGCGGTCCGCATCCTCGTGGACGCGGGCTTCGAGGTCGACGTGAAGATCGGCCTGAAGCCCGAGGAGCTCGAGGCGATCGTCGGCGGGTACGACGGCCTCGCGGTGAGGAGCGCCACGAAGGTGAACGCGAAGCTCCTCGAGAAGGCCGGCCGCCTCCGGGTCGTCGGGCGCGCCGGCGTCGGCGTGGACAACGTGGACCTCGACGCCGCCACGCGGCGGGGCGTCGTCGTGATGAACACGCCGGGCGGATCGTCCACGACGGTCGCCGAGCTCGCCCTGGCGATGATCCTCTCCCTCTTCCGGCACGTCCCGGCCGCGACGGCCAGCGTGCGCGGCGGGATGTGGGAGAAGAAGCGGTTCCAGGGGCGGGAGCTCGCAGGGAAGACCCTGGGCGTCGTGGGCATCGGCAACATCGGCTCGGTGCTCGTCGAGCGGGCGCGGGCGATGAAGATGCGCGTCGTCGCCTACGATCCCTTCATCACGCCCGAGGCCGCGGCGCGGCTCGGCGCGGCCCTCGTGGACCTCGAGGCGATCTGGCGGGACGCGGACGTCGTCTCCCTCCACGTCCCGCTCACCGACAAGACGCGGCACCTCGTGAACGCCACGACGCTCGCGAAGATGAAGCGGGGGGCCATCCTCGTGAACTGTGCCCGCGGGGGGATCGCGGACGAGCAGGCGGTCGCCGACGCCCTCGCCTCCGGCCAGCTCGGCGGAGCCGCGTTCGACGTCTTCGAGAAGGAGCCCCCCGCCCCGGACCACCCCCTCCTCCGCCAGGACGGGTTCGTCTGCACGCCCCACATCGGCGCGTCCACGGAGGAGGCGCAGTCGGCCGTGGCGATCGCGATCGCGGAGCAGCTCGTCGCCTACCTGCGCGACGGGGTCGTCCAGAACGCCGTGAACGCGCCGGGCCTGCCGAAGGAGATCCTCGACCGGCTCTCGCCCTACCTCGGGCTCGCCGAGAAGCTCGGCTCCCTCGCCGCCCAGCTCGTCCCGCAGGGGCCCACGGAGATCGCGGTGGAGGTGGCCGGCGAGATCGCGACGGCCCCGTCGCGGCCGATCGCCGCCCGGGCGCTGGCCGGGCTGCTCCGGCACTTCCTGGAGACGCCGGTGAACGAGGTGAACGCCGCCGCCATCGCGAAGGACCGCGGGATCCAGGTGCGCGAGGTCCGGTCGGAGGAGCCGCACGACTGGGCGAGCCTCGTCACGGTGACCGTGCGCGGCGCGGGAGGGGAGACGAGCGTCGGGGGGACGGTCTACGGGAGGCGGGAGGCGCGGATCGTCCGGGTGGGCGCCTTCCGGGTGGAGGCCGTGCCGGAGGGGGACGTGATCCTCTGCGAGAACGACGACGCCCCCGGCGTCGTCGGCAACCTCGGGACCGCCCTGGGCGCCGCCGGCGTGAACATCGCCCGGATCTCGCTCTCGCGGCTCGAGGACCGCTCCGGGGCCTTCTCGTTCCTCAACGTGGACTCCGCGCCCGGGCCCGGCGTGCTCGACCGGCTCCGCGCGCTGCCCCACGTCCGGACGGTGCGGGCGATCCGGCTCTAGGATGAGCGATTCGGAAACACCCAAGGCTTCAGGCCTCAGGCTTCAGGTCTCAGGAAATGCATCTCTGCCGCCGTTCCCGAGGCCTGAGGTCCGAGGCCTGCCATTACGGCGGCTCGCGCGTCTCGCCCCCTTCTCCGCCCGCCCGCCCCGGAAGGGCCCCGGGGCTGCCGGGGGCCTTCCGGCGCAGCACGAGCAGGTTCCCCGCGACGGCCAGGCCGGTCCCCGCGACGGTGAGGCCGGTGAGGACGAGCCCCTCGAACGCCGCGGAGACGGCGAGGGCGACGAGGGGGACCATCACGCCGATGTAGCCGGCCCGCGTCGCGCCGGCGCGCTCGAGGAACGTGAGGTAGGAGGCGAAGGCCACGACCGAGCCCAGGACGGCGAGGTAGAGCAGGGATCCCACGTAGCCGGGGGTCCACTCGAAGGCGAGCGGCTGGCCGCGCAGGAAGGCCGCGACGAGGCAACCGGCGGCGCCGTAGGCCATGGCCCAGGCCATCCGCTGCCAGACGTCTAGCCCCCGGCGCTCGAGGAGGGTGGAGAAGACGTTCCCGATGGACGAGGAGAGGACCGCCCCCGCCGTGAGCGCGACGCCGAGCGCGGCGCGGGCCCCGCCCTGGAAGCGGGCGATCTCCGGCCAGAATACGAGCGCGACGCCCGCCACGCCGAGGAGCCCGCCTGCCGCGAGCCGCGGACTCGGCGGCGTGCCGAAGGCGACGCGGGAGACGGCCATGTTCACGAGGGGGCTCGCCGAGTAGCCGACCGCGACGAGCCCGGACACGAGGATCGTCTCCGCGTGGTAGACGGAGAGGTAGCTCAGGCAGAACATGAAGAGCCCGAGCAGGGCGAGGAGGGCGTGGACCCCCGGCGGGAACCGGAGGGCCCGCCCGCGCGCGAGGGCGATCCCGGCGACGATCAGGGAGGCGATGCCGAAGCGCCAGCCGACGCTCGCCTCGGGCGGCACGCGGCCGAGCTGGAAGGTGATCGCGAGCCACGTCGTCCCCCAGATGGCGACGCAGGCGGCGAAGAGCGAGGTCATGGAGAGGCGCACCGGGCGCTTGTACCGCGGGAGCGGGCGGCGGGCGAGCGCCGTGCGCGTCCCCGGGCTCCCCGGCGCGCGCCCGTTGGGATAGATTTCCGCGCCGATGCCGCTCGATCTCTCCCTGCCCTCCGGCCTGCGCGACCTCCTCCCCGACCACTCGGCCCACCTCGCCGAGCTGTCGGCGAAGCTCCACGAGGTCTTCTCCCGGGCGGGCTACCGGCGGGTGTTCCTGCCGACCCTCGAGCGGCTCGACGTCGTGGAGCGTGGACTGTCGACGGCCGCGCTCGCCGGCGTCCTGAAGTTCGTCGAGCCCGGGTCGGGGGAGGTCGTGGCGATCCGGCCCGACATCACCCCGCAGATCGCGCGGCTCTACGCGGCCCGGCCGGACGCCCTCCCGTCGCCGGCGCGGCTCTGCTACGACGGCCCGGTCCTCCGCGCCCGGGAGGCGCGCGCGGGGCGCCCGCGCGAGGTCTACCAGGCCGGGGTGGAGCTCCTCGGGGCGGGCGGCGCCGACGCCGACGCGGAGG
>JBBIPT010000205.1:0-7355 GCA_037442705.1 Anaeromyxobacter sp. | reverse complement strand
CGCCCCGCCACCGGAGACGTTCCCGTCCGCCGCGCGGCACGGCTCGGCGCCCGGCGCGGCCCGCCCCGCCGCGACGAGCGCGAGCGTGCGTCCGACGAGGGGGGCGGGGAGGGGATCGGCGGGGAGGGCGAGGAAGGGTTCGGCGAGGAGGGGCTCCGCGGCCCGCGCCGCCTCGTCCGCGAGGGCTCCCTGGGCGAGGCGATAGGGCGCGAAGGCGGAGTCGACGGGCATGGGCGTGGCTCGCGAGGCGGCAGGGAGCGTACGACGGCGGCCGATCCCTTGAAAGCGCCGGGAACCGGGCGGATCACCCGCTCCGGGGGTGCGAGTCCCGCCCACTCCGTCGCGTTGACGCCCTCGAAGATCGCGTGATAGGGGATCCGACGAACGACGCGAAAAAAGGACGGTTTCGACACATGGGCGACCTCTTCGGCACCCTCGCGAAGGCGTACCACGACGGCGGAATCGGGATGCACCCGATCCTCGTCTCGCTGATCTTCGTCATCGGCCTGCTCATCGACCGGATCCGGGTCCTGTACTTCGGGGCGAACATCGACAAGGACGCCTTCCTCCGCGGGCTGAAGAAGCACATCTACGCGGGGGACCTCGACAAGGCGATCAGCTACACCGCCTCGCAGAAAAAGACGCCGCTCACCTCGGTGATCAAGGCGGGGCTCATCAACGTGCCGAAGGGCGAGGCCGACGTGCAGGCCGCGATGGACGAGGCGACGCTCCGCGAGTCGCCGAAGATCGAGCGGCGCACGGGCTACCTCGCGATGCTCGGCAACGTCGCGACGCTCCTCGGCCTCCTCGGCACGATCATCGGCCTCATCCACGCCTTCGGCGCCGTGGCCCACGCGAACCCGGCCGACAAGGCGACGATCCTCGCCGCGTCGATCTCCGAGGCGATGAACTGCACCGGCTTCGGCCTCGCCGTCGCCATCCCGGCCCTCGTCGCCTACTCGGTGCTCCAGGGGCGCACCCAGCACATGATGGACGAGATCAACGAGGCCTCCGTCTCGGTGCTGAACCTCGTCGTCGCGAACAAGGACAAGATGCGGATGCCGGCCTCCGTGGCGGTGGAGGCGGACGAGGGCTAGTCCGGACGGGTCCAGCGCTCGGGGTTCGACAGGCTCACCCCGAGCGGATTCCCGGAAGCCCGGTCGCCCCGGGCCGGAGGAGGGGGCGAGCGGACGAGGGAAGCCCGGTAGCCCCGGGCCGGAGGATGGGGCGAGCGGACGAGGGAAGCCCGGTCGCCCTGAGCCTGTCGAAGGGCGAGCGGAGAGAGGAGAGAGGAGACGCATGGGCGGCGGCGCGATGCCCGAGTCGGGCAGCGGAAGAGGGAAGAAGAAGCCGCTCGACGCGGTGATCAACGTCGTCCCGGCGATCGACCTCCTCGCCTGCTGCATCTCCTTCCTCCTCTTCACCGCGGTCTGGACGCAGGTCTCGCGGCTGCAAGTCCAGCAGCTCGGGACGGGCGCGCCGGAGACGCCGACCCTCGACCAGCAGAAGTCGGTCCTCGTCACGCTCGCGATGGGCGAGCGGGGCTTCAGCCTCTCCACCTCCACCGGCACCTCCTTCGACATCCCGCGGGCGCAGCAGGGGGGGGAGCTGAAGTTCGACCTGAAGGGGCTCGAGGCGAAGCTGAAGCAGCTGAAGAGCGACTACCCGGACACCTTCGCCATCACCGTCTCCGCCGAGGACACGGTCGTCTACGGCGACCTCGTCCAGGTGATCGACGCCTGCGTCGGCTCGGGGCTCTCCGCCGTCTCCGTCACCGGGGTCTAGCAGATGCCCATCGTCACGCCCGGCAAGCGCCCCGCGATGCGGTTCAAGAAGTCGAAGATCATCGGCGGGAAGATCTCGCGCGGCCGCAGGGCGATCAACGCGGAGCTCAACGTGGTGCCGATGGTCGACATCATGACGATGCTCGTCATCTTCCTCCTGCAGCAGTTCTCGTCCACGGGCGAGGTGCTGTACATGCAGAAGGACATCAAGCTCCCCGACGCCCACCACGGCCAGATGATCGACATCGCGCCCGTCGTCGCGATCAGCGCCGACCAGGTCGTGGTCACGGGGGTGAAGGTCGCGGACGTCGGCGACCTCGACCGGGACTCCGGGTACCTCAACATCCCAGGGGTGGAGGAGCGGCTCCGCGACGAGAAGAAGCGCTGGGAGTTCATCCACAAGGCAGACCCCTCCTCGAAGTGGGACGGCATCGTGAACATCCAGGCGGACAAGGGCGTGCCCTTCCGGATCGTGAAGCGGGTGATGTACTCGTGCGGGGTGGCCGGGTACTTCAACGTGAACTTCGCGGCGATCGACGCGGGCGCCATCGCCGCGGTCGAGGGGAAGCCGGCGAGGTAGGGAGTCCCTCGTCGCGGCGCCCCAGCCCGCGCCCTTGCAAGAAACCCCGTCGGATCGGTAGTATCCGGGCTCCCAATTTCCGGCCGGGAGCGCGCGTCCGCGCAACGGACCGATTTTCCACGACTTCTCCGGGGATCCGGAGGGAGCCGTCCAAGCCATGACCCAGATTTCGATCGTACAGTCCCTCGCGCTCGCGGCAGGGGGCCACGGCGGAGGCGAGGCGAACCTCGTCCTCCCCGACCTCGCGAGCGAGACCTTCCTCGGCGTCACCGGGTGGTCGCTCCTCCTCGCCGGCATCGTCGTCTCCGCCGCCGGCCTCCTCTTCGGCCTCGTCGTCGCGAAGCAGCTCAAGGCGCTCCCGGTGCACCGGTCGATGCGCGAGATCTCCGAGCTCATCTACGAGACGGCGAAGACCTACCTCGTCACCCAGGGCAAGTTCATCGCGATCCTCTGGGCGTTCATCACGGCGATCATGGTCGCCTACTTCGGCTTCCTCGCGACCGGGCCCGACGGCGAGCGCGGGCTCGGCTTCGCGCGCGTCGCGATCATCCTCGTCTTCTCGCTCGTCGGCATCCTGGGCTCGGCGGGCGTGGCCTGGTTCGGCATCCGCGTGAACACCTACGCGAACAGCCGGGCCGCCTTCGCCTCCCTCGGCGGCAAGCCCTTCCCGACCTACGCCATCCCGCTCAAGGCCGGCATGTCGATCGGCACGATGCTCATCAGCGTCGAGCTGCTCATCATGCTCTTCATCCTCCTGTTCGTCCCGAACGACCTCGCCGGCCCCTGCTTCATCGGCTTCGCGATCGGCGAGTCGCTCGGCGCGTCCGCGCTCCGGATCGCCGGCGGCATCTTCACGAAGATCGCCGACATCGGCTCGGACCTCATGAAGATCGTCTTCAAGATCAAGGAGGACGACGCGCGGAACCCCGGCGTCATCGCCGACTGCACCGGCGACAACGCGGGCGACTCGGTCGGCCCCTCGGCGGACGGCTTCGAGACCTACGGCGTGACCGGCGTCGCGCTCATCAGCTTCATCCTGCTCGCCATCGGGGACCCGAGCGTCCAGGTGAAGCTCCTCGTCTGGATCTTCGCGATGCGCATCATGATGGTCGTCGCGTCGGTCGTGTCCTACTGGCTGAACGAGGCCTGGGCCTCCGGCAAGTGGTCGCAGTCGGCGAAGATGGACTTCGAGCTGCCGCTCACGACGCTCGTCTGGCTCACCTCGATCGTCTCCGTCGCGCTCACCTACCTCGTCTCCTACCTCCTCATCCCCGACCTCGGCGACGGCTCGATGTGGTGGAAGCTCGCGACGATCATCACCTGCGGCACGCTCGCGGGGGCCGTCATCCCCGAGGTGGTGAAGGTCTTCACCTCGACCTCCTCCGCCCACGTGAAGGAGGTCGTCACCGCCTCCCGCGAGGGCGGCGCCTCCCTGAACGTCCTCGCCGGCCTCACCGCCGGGAACTTCTCCGCCTTCTGGATGGGGCTCGCGATCATCGCCCTCATGGGGATCGGCTACGGCGTCTCCACCCTCGGGCTCGGCAGCCTCATGATGGCCCCGGCGGTCTTCGCCTTCGGCCTCATCGCCTTCGGCTTCCTCGGCATGGGCCCGGTGACCATCGCGGTCGACTCCTACGGCCCGGTGACGGACAACGCCCAGTCGGTCTACGAGCTCTCCCTCATCGAGAACGTCCCGAACGTGAAGGACGAGGTGAAGAAGGACTTCGGCTTCGAGCCGAACTTCGACACCGCGAAGCACTTCCTCGAGGACAACGACGGCGCCGGGAACACCTTCAAGGCGACGGCGAAGCCGGTGCTCATCGGGACCGCCGTGGTCGGCGCGACGACGATGATCTTCTCGATCATCGTGGTGCTCACGGGTGGCCTCACCGAGAACCTCGAGAAGCTCTCGATCATGAACCCGCTCTTCCTGCTCGGGCTCGTCATGGGCGGCAGCGTGATCTTCTGGTTCTCCGGCGCCTCCACCCAGGCCGTCTCCACCGGCGCCTACCGGGCGGTGGAGTTCATCAAGAAGAACATCAAGCTCGATGGGGTGGAGAAGGCCTCCGTCGAGGACTCGAAGAAGGTCGTGGAGATCTGCACGGTCTACGCGCAGAAGGGGATGTTCAACATCTTCCTCGTCGTCTTCTTCGCGACGCTCTCCTTCGCCTTCGCCGACGAGTTCTTCTTCATCGGCTACCTCATCTCCATCGCGATCTTCGGCCTCTTCCAGGCGATCTTCATGGCGAACGCCGGCGGCGCCTGGGACAACGCGAAGAAGGTGGTCGAGGTGGAGCTGAAGGCGAAGGGGACGGAGCTCCACGCCGCGACCGTGGTCGGCGACACCGTCGGCGACCCGTTCAAGGACACCTCCTCGGTGGCGATGAACCCCATCATCAAGTTCACGACGCTCTTCGGCCTCCTCGCCGTGGAGCTCGCGATCCAGCTCGAGACGGGCGCCCGCGTCGGGCTCGCCGTCGTCTTCCTCGTCGCGGCCCTCGTCTTCGTCTACCGCTCCTTCTACGGGATGCGGATCGAGGCCGACGGCAAGGTCGAGGCCGAGGCGGGGGTCGCGAGGAACGCGGCCTGACGATGAGCGCGGAGCGCATCGCTCCGCCGGGTTCCCACGCGGCGCTCCGCAAGGCGGTCGCCGCGCTGAAGGTGTTCCCTCTCCACGGCGTCGCGGTCCTCCCCGGGACCCCGGCGCCGTTTCACATCTTCGAGCCGCGCTACAAGGCGCTCGTGGGCGACGCGCTCGGCGAGGATCGCATCCTCGCGGTTCCGTCCCTCCGGGCGAAGGCCGACGCCCCGTCGGAGCGGCCCCCGCTCCGGCCGATCTGCGGCGCGGGGATCATCGAGGCGGAGGACCGCTACGAGGACGGCCGCTTCGACGTCGTCGTGCGCGGGCTCGCGCGGGTCCGCCTCCTCGACGAGCTCCCCGGGAGGAAGGGCTACCGGGAGTTCCGGGCGGAGATCCTGGAGGACCGGTTCCCCCCCGGCGGCGCGGCGGCGCTCCAGGGCGGGCTCGAGGCCCTCCGCCAGCTCGTCTACGACTTCTCGCGGAAGCTCCCCGAGGAGTCCGGGGCCGGGGCGCTCGCCGAGGCCGTGGCGCAGATGCGCGACCCCTCGGCGATCGTGGACGTCGTCGCCGCGGCGGCGATCTCGGATCCCGAGACGCGGCAGCGGGTCCTCGAGGAACTCGACGTGGGCCGGCGGCTCGAGGTCGTCCTCGAGGAGGTCGCCGGGGTCGTGCTCGTGCTCACGAAGGCGCGCGGGCCGAGGGTGTGACGGGCGCGCGCGAGTGCATCGACCCAGCCCGTTCGTGGTTCCCCCGAGCCGAGGAATGGGCCACCACGAACGGACGTGAAGGACTCCGCTCGCCCTGAGCCTGTCGAAGGGCGACCGTCGAGGCTCGATGCGCGTGAACGCGGCCATGACGGGCGCGCGCGACGGACGTGAGGGAATCCGCTCGCCCTGAGCCTGTCGAAGGGCGAACGGTCAGGCGGGGCCGGACCGCCCCACCCCGTAGTAGACGAACCCCGCCGCCCGGGCCTTCGCCGGGTCCCAGACGTTCCGGCCGTCGAGGAGCACCTTCTGGCGCATCGTCCGGGCGAGCCGGGCGAGGTCGGGCTGGCGGAACTCGTTCCACTCGGTGACGAGGAGGAGGGCGTCGGCCCCCTCCGCGGCCGCGTAGGGCTCCGGGACGATCTCGACGCCGCGCCCCTCGAAGAGCTTCCCGGCCACCTCGGCGGCGACGGGGTCGTGCGCCTTCACCTTCGCGCCGCCGGCGAGGAGCCCCTCCACGACGGTGATGGCCGGGGCCTCCCGCATGTCGTCCGTCTTCGGCTTGAAGGCGAGCCCCCAGACGCCGAAGGTCTTCCCGGCGAGGGAGCCGAAGTGCTTCGCCGCCTTCTCCACGAGCCACCGCTTCTGCCGCTCGTTCACCCGCTCCACCGCGCGGAGGAGGTCGAAGTCGAGTCCGATCTGCCGGGCCATCGACATCACCGCGCGTACGTCCTTCGGGAAGCAGCTCCCCCCGAAGCCGACCCCCGGGAAGAGGAAGGGGTGGCCGATCCGCCTGTCCGAGCCGATCCCGCGGCGGACCTGGTCCACGTCGGCGCCGAGACGCTCGCAGAGGACCGCCATCTCGTTCATGAAGGAGATGCGGGCCGCGAGCATCGCGTTCGAGGCGTACTTCGTGAGCTCCGCGGAGCGGAGGTCCATGAAGAGGATGGGCTGCTCCGCCCGGACGAACGGGGCGAAGAGCTCCCCCATCACGGCGCGGGCCCGCTCGGAGGAGACGCCGACGACGACCCGGTCCGGGCGCATGAAGTCGTCGATCGCCGCCCCCTCCTTCAGGAACTCGGGGTTCGAGACGACGTCGAAGGGGTGGGAGGTCGCCTTGCGGAGGACCTCGGCCACCTTCTCGCCGCTCCCCACCGGGACGGTGCTCTTGTTCACGACGACGCAGGGGCCGGTGAGGGACCGGCCGATCCGCTCGGCGGCGGAGAGGACGTGGGAGAGGTCGGCCTCGCCGGTCTCGCCGGGTGGCGTGCCGACCGCGATGAAGGCGAGGTCGGCGCCGGGGATCGCCTCCGCGTAGGAGGTCGTGAAGGAGAGCCGGCCCTCCTTCGCGTTCCGCCGGACGAGCTCCTCGAGCCCCGGCTCGTAGATCGGGATCCCGCCGGCGCGGAGCGTGGCGATCTTCCTCTCGTCCACGTCGAGGCAGACGACGGTGTGGCCGGTCTCCGCGAAGCAGGTCCCGGTGACGAGCCCGACGTATCCGGTGCCGACGACGGCGATCTTCATGCGCCCTCCGAGGGGCCCGTTCTAGCACGGGGCCCGCGCGTTCGTGGTTCGACAGGCTCACCACGAACGGGGCCTGGAGAGGCGAGGGGCGAGCGGGGCCTGGAGAGGCGCGGGGCGAGCGGGCCATGGAGAGGCGCGGGGCGAGCGGGGCCTGGAGAGGCGCGGGGCGAGCGGGCCTGGAG
>JBBIPT010000204.1:0-7400 GCA_037442705.1 Anaeromyxobacter sp. | reverse complement strand
CCCGAGGACCCCCTGCACGACCTTGTTCCCGAGGAGCTGGACCGGGAACCCGGCCGCGCCGAGCACGCTCTTCGCGGCGGAGGCGAGCCCCCCGAGGAGCCCCTTCGACTTCTTCGAGCCGGAGCCGGAGGCCTTCGAGGCCGCGCCGCCCTCCGCGGCCGCGATCCTGTCGAGCTTCGCCTGCATGTCCTTCTCCCACTTCGCGTTCAGGTACCCGAGGAGCCTGATGAGCTTCTCCTCGATGCTCAGGTTCGGGTCCTTGAGGAAGGCGAGATCCTTGGACGCCGACGGCGTGGCCGGGGACTTCCGGGGCGTCCGGACCGGCGCGGCGGGGGCCCAGCCGGCCGGGGATCCGCGGCGCGTCCGGGGGCGCGGCGCCGGGGCGGGCCGCGCGAGCCCCGCGGGCGCCTCGACGACGAGTCGGATCCCGGGGTCCACCGGACGATCGGGGAGGCGGGGCGTGGGGACGACGATCGCCGAGCCGGGACGCTCCGTCTCGACGGTGGGTGGGCGCGGGGCCGGTGCGGCCGTCGCAGGGGCGATCATGGGCTCTTCCTTTCCTCTCGTGGGGCGGCCAGCGCAGCCGCGGGATGGCCCGGGGAAGAGCGAACGGCGTGCCGGGCCCGTCCCACGGGATCACGGGCGGTTGCGCGGGGCCTTGGGTCCGCGCCTCGCTCCCCCGTCCGCGCCGCGGACCGCTTCGCGGCCCATCGGGCGCCTGCTGAACGGCCGCTCGCGATTCGTGATCGGCCCCTGGCCTCAGGCCTCGGACCTCAGGCCTCGGGAACGGCGGCACAGATGCACTTCCTGAGGCCTGAAGCCTTGGGTGTTTCCGAATCGCGCTCGGGCGTTTAGAGTCCCCGCCGATGCGCTACCTGGGCGTCGACCTCGGCCGTGCGCGGATCGGGCTCGCGCTCGCCGACGACGTGCTGCGCACCGCGCGCCCCCTCCGGCTGGTCGAGCGGCGGTCCGAGGCGGACGACCTACGCGCCATCGGCGAGATCGCGCGCGAGTGGGAGGTGGGTCGGGCGATCGTGGGGCTCCCCCTGAACATGGACGGGTCCGAGGGGCCCGCCGCCCGGTGGGCCCGGGCCTTCGCCGGCCGGCTCTCCGCGGCGCTGGGCGTCCCGGCCGAGCTCTTCGACGAGCGGCTCTCCACCTTCGAGGCGGAGACGCGCTTGCGCGACCGCGGCTTCTCTGCGAAGGATCGCCGTTCGCTCGTGGACGCGGAGGCGGCGGCGGTGATCCTCCAGGGCTGGCTCGACCGGAGCAGCGCGTGAAGCGGAGCCTCCTCGTGCTCGCGGCGGCGGCCGCTTTCGTGGCGGCCACCTGGGCCCTCCTCGCCTGGCGCGAGGTCGCCACGTTCCGGTCCACCCGCTACGGCTCCGCCGAGGAGAAGGTCGTCGTCGTCCCCGCCGGCGCGAGCGCCCGGGGCGTCGTCCGGCGCCTGGCGGAGGCCGGCGCCCTCTCCTCCGGCCGGGTCGCCTGGAGGTACGTCCGGTACGTGAAACGCGACGAGCGCCGGTTCCGCACCGGGGAGTACTCCTTCTCGGGTCCCCTCCTGCCGGACGAGGTGCTGGAGCGCGTCCTCCGCGGAGACGTGAAGCTCCACCGCTTCACCGTGCCGGAGGGGTTGCGGATCGACGAGGTGGCCGCGATCGTCGGGCGGAGCGGGCTCGCCGCGGAGGAGGACTTCCTCGCGGTCGCGCGAGATCCCGGCGTCGCCCGCGCGCTCGGCCTTCCCTACCCGAGCCTAGAGGGCTTCCTCTTCCCGGACACCTACGCGTTCCCCCGGGGCGCCTCCGCCCGGACCCTCGCGGAGAAGATGGTGGGGCGTTTCCGCGAGGAGTACCGCGCCGCGGACGCGGGGCGGAAGGCCGGGATCGACCTCGACGTGGGACGGACCGCGACCCTCGCCTCCATCGTCGAGAAGGAGACGGGGAAGGCCGAGGAGCGCCCGCGGATCGCCTGCGTCTTCCACAACCGGCTCCGGAAGGGGATGCGGCTCCAGACCGATCCGACCGTGATGTACGCGACCATGCTCCGCACCGGGCGGTGGTCGAAGAACATCAGCCGGGCGGACCTCGCGGCCCCGCACCCCTTCAACACGTACACGACGGCCGGGCTGCCCCCGGGCCCCATCGCGAGCGCGGGCGCGGCGGCCCTGCGCGCCACGCTCGACCCCTCGGACTGCGCCGACCTCTACTTCGTCTCCCGCAACGACGGCAGCCACGTCTTCTGCCCGGATCTCCCGTGCCATAACGCGGCCGTCCGCGAGTGGCAGGTCGAGTACTTCCGCCGCGCCCGCTGACCCGCTGACCCGCTGACCCGCGGCCCCTCCCCCTCCTCGCCCCTCCGGGTTCCGCCCGTCCGGGCAGGGCCCTCGCCCCCCCGTCCGGGGGGCGGGGCTCTGCGGCTGCGCGCCCCGGTCGTTAGAACGATCGGATACGGCGCGGACGCCGTCCCACGGGATCGAGGGAAGCGATGCAGGAACGCGAAGCGACGAGCGGGGAGAGCTGGGTCTCCCGGATCGCCCGGAACCAGGACCGGGAGAGCTACTCCGTGCAGCACTGGGAGGGGAGCTTCGAGGACTACCTCGCCATCGTCCGGCAGAACCCGAAGATCACACGGACCGCCTTCCAGCGCGTCTACGACATGATCCTGTCGCACGGGAAGTCCGAGTACATCGACAACAAGAAGAAGCTCGTCCGGTACGACTTCTTCACCGATCCCGACTTCGGCGGCGAGGACGCGATCTTCGGGCTCGACATCCCGCTCATGAAGCTCGTGAACGTCTTCAAGAGCGCGGCGCAGGGCTACGGGACGGAGAAGCGCGTGATCCTCCTCCACGGCCCGGTCGGCTCGTCGAAGTCGACGATCGTGCGGCTCCTGAAGAAGGGGCTCGAGGCCTACTCGAAGACCCCCGAGGGCGCGCTCTACACCTTCTCCTGGGACGTCGAGCGGACGACGCCCGACGGCGCGCGGCGGGCGGAGGTGATGCCCTGTCCCATGCACGAGGAGCCGCTCCACCTCGTCCCCCCGGAGTGGCGCGAGCGGGTCCACGCGGAGCTCTCCCCTCCGGAGTCCGGCTTCGAGATCACCGACACGGGCGACCTCTGCCCCGCCTGCCGGTTCGTCTTCAAGGACCTCATGACCCAGTACGGAGGGGACTGGGAGAAGGTCATGGGCCACGTCCGCGTCCGGCGCCTCGTCCTCTCGGAGAAGGACCGGATCGGCATCGGGACCTTCCAGCCGAAGGACGAGAAGAACCAGGACTCCACGGAGCTCACCGGCGACATCAACTACCGGAAGATCGCCGAGTACGGCTCGGACTCCGACCCGCGCGCCTTCAACTTCGACGGCGAGTTCAACATCGCGAACCGCGGCGTCATCGAGTTCGTGGAGATCCTGAAGCTCGACGTCGCCTTCCTCTACGACCTCCTCGGCGCGACGCAGGAGCACAAGATCAAGCCGAAGAAGTTCCCGCAGACCGACATCGACGAGGTGATCGTCGGCCACACGAACGAGCCGGAGTACCGGAAGCTCCAGTCGAACGAGTTCATGGAGGCCCTGCGCGACCGCACCGTGAAGATCGACATCCCGTACATCTCCCGCCTCGACGAGGAGGTGAAGATCTACGAGCGCGACTACAACAGCCACAAGATCCGCGGGAAGCACATCGCGCCGCACACGCTGGAGATGGCCGCGATGTGGGGCGTCCTCACCCGCCTCGAGGAGCCGAAGAAGCACAACCTGTCCCTCGTGCAGAAGCTGAAGCTCTACAACGGCAAGACGCTCCCGAACTTCACCGAGGACAACATCAAGGAACTCCGGAAGGAGGCCCACCGGGAGGGCATGGAGGGGATCAGCCCCCGCTACATCCAGGACAAGATCTCGAACGCCCTCGTCTCGGACAAGGGCGAGGGCTGCGTGAACCCGTTCATGGTCCTGAACGAGCTCGAGTCCGGCCTCCGCCAGCACTCCCTCATCTCGTCGGAGGACCAGCGGAAGCGGTTCCGCGACCTGCTCGCCGACGTGAAGCGCGAGTACGAGGACGTCGTGAAGAACGAGGTCCAGCGGGCGATCAGCGCCGACGAGGACGCCATCACGAAGCTCTGCGCGAACTACATCGACAACATCAAGGCGTACACGCAGCGGGAGAAGGTCCGGAACAAGTACACGGGCCAGTACGAGGAGCCCGACGAGCGGCTCATGCGCTCGATCGAGGAGAAGATCGACGTCGCCGACAGCCGGAAGGACGACTTCCGGCGGGAGATCATGAACTACATCGGCGCCCTCGCCATCGAGGGGAAGACCTTCGCCTACCGGACGAACGAGCGGCTCCACAAGGCCCTCGAGCTCAAGCTCTTCGAGGACCAGAAGGACTCGATCAAGCTGAAGAACCTCGTCGCCTCCGTGGTGGACCGCGAGACCCAGGAGAAGATCGACGTCGTGAAGCAGCGGCTCGTGAAGAACCACGGCTACTGCGAGGTCTGCTCCACCGACGTCCTCAACTTCGTGGCCTCGATCTTCGCCCGCGGCGACGCGAAGGAGTAGGCGCGGCGAGCCATGGCCCTGAAGATCAAGCAGGACCACGCCCGCTTCCGCGACATCGTGCGCGGGCGGATCAAGAACGGCCTCCGGAAGTACGTCCAGAAGGGGGAGATGGTCGGCAAGCGCGGGAAGGACTTCATCAGGATCCCCGTTCCCACCATCGACATCCCGCACTTCCGGTTCGGCGAGCGCCAGCGGGGCGGCGTCGGCCAGGGGCGCGGCGATCCCGGCGATCCGCTCTCCCCCGCCGAGGAGCGGCCGGGCGGCCGCCAGGCGGGTCAGGGCGAGGGCCGGCACCTCCTCGAGGTGGACGTCTCCCTCGACGAGCTCGCCGACATCCTCGGCGAGGAGCTCGCCCTCCCGCGGATCGAGCCCCGGGGCAAGGAGCGGATCGTCTCGACCCGCACGAAGTACACGGGCGTCGCCCCCTCCGGCCCCGAGTCCCTCCGCCACTTCAAGCGGACCTACAAGCAGGCCCTCCGCCGGCAGATCGCGAGCGGGATCTACGAGTGGCACCGGCCCGTCATCGTCCCGGTCCGGGAGGACCGCCGCTACCGGACCTGGAAGCAGGTCCCCCTCCCGGAGACGAACGCGGTCGTCATCTACATGATGGACGTGTCCGGCTCCATGGGGGACGAGCAGAAGGAGATCGTGCGGATCGAGTCCTTCTGGATCGACACCTGGCTCCGGCGCCACTACCGGGGGCTCGAGGCGCGCTACCTCGTCCACGACGCGGTGGCCCGCGAGGTGGACCGGGACACCTTCTTCCACACCCGGGAGTCGGGGGGCACGATGATCTCCTCCGCCTACCGGCTCGCCCTCGAGATCATCGAGTCGGACTATCCGTCGTCCTCCTGGAACGTCTACCCGATGCACTTCTCCGACGGCGACAACTGGAGCGCGGACGACACCCGGCTCTGCGTGGAGCTCCTCCGGGATCGGATCCTCCCCGCCTCGAACCTCTTCTGCTACGGCCAGGTGGAGAGCCCCTACGGCTCGGGGCAGTTCGTGAAGGACCTCGAGGAGGCGTTCGGCGACCGGGAGAACGTCGCCCTCTCCGAGATCGCGGGCAAGGAGGCGATCTACGCCTCCATCAAGACCTTCCTCGGGACGGGCAGGTGACGATGCAGCGGCACACCCACCTCCCCCCCCGCCTCCAGGACATCCGGGACCGGATCGAGGGCTGGGCCCGCGGCTACGGCCTCGACTTCTTCGACACGATCTTCGAGGTCCTCGGCTTCGACGAGATCAACATGGTGGCGGCGTACGGCGGGTTCCCGAACCGCTACCCCCACTGGCGCTTCGGGATGGAGTACGAGCGCCTCTCGAAGGGGTACGAGTACGGCCTCACGAAGATCTACGAGATGGTGATCAACAACGACCCCTCCTACGCCTACCTCCTCGAGTCGAACGCCGACGTGGACCAGAAGCTCGTGATGGCCCACGTCTTCGGCCACGTGGACTTCTTCAAGAACAACTTCATGTTCCGGCACACGAACCGGAAGATGATGGACCAGATGGCGAACCACGCGACGCGCGTGCGCCGCCACCAGGACAAGCTCGGCGTGGAGGCCGTGGAGGACTTCGTCGACCGCTGCCTCTCCCTCGAGAACCTCGTCGACTACCAGTCGCCGTACGTGAAGCGGCGCCCCGACAGGGCCCCCGCGGGCGACGCCCGGAAGGTCGCGCAGGGCTTCGAGGCCCGCCGCGAGTACATGCGGGACTACATCAACCCGCCCGCCTACCTCGAGGCCCAGCAGAAGCGGCTCGACGAGGAGGCGACGCGCGAGAAGAAGTTCCCGGAGCGGCCTGAGCGGGACGTCCTGCTCTTCCTCCTCGAGCACGCGCCGCTCGAGCGCTGGGAGCACGACGTCCTCTCCATCGTCCGCGACGAGGCCTACTACCTCGCGCCCCAGGGCCAGACCAAGATCATGAACGAGGGCTGGGCCACCTACTGGCACTCGCGGATCATGACGGAGAAGGCCCTCGACGCCTCAGAGGTCATCGACTACGCCGACCACCACTCCGGGACGCTCGCGACGCAGCCCGGCCAGCTCAACCCCTACAAGCTCGGGGTCGAGCTCTGGCGGGACATCGAGGACCGATGGGACGAGGGGCGGTTCGGCAAGGAGTACGACGAGTGCGACTCCTTCGTCGAGCGGCGCCGGTGGGACAAGCAGCTCGGCCTCGGCCGCCAGAAGATCTTCGAGGTCCGCAAGCACTACAACGACGTGACCTTCATCGACGAGTTCCTCACCCCCGAGTTCGTGCTGGACCAGCAGCTCTTCACCTTCGGCTACAGCGACAAGCACCAGCGCTGGGAGATCGTCGAGCGCGAGTTCAAGAAGGTGAAGGAGAAGCTCCTGCACGTCCTCACGAACTTCGGCCAGCCGCTCGTCCAGGTCGAGGACGGGAACCACGAGAACCGCGGGGAGCTCCTCCTCGCCCACCGGCACGACGGGGTGGATCTCGAGCTCGACTGGGCCCGCGACACGATCCGGAACCTCCAGACGATGTGGCGGAGGCCGGTGAACCTCGTCACGCGGGTGGACGGACGCGGGACGATCCTCCGCTTCGACGGCGCCGCGCACACGGACAGGCGGGTGGATCCGTAAGACCCGGTCGCACGGGCCGGCGCCGCGGATTTCGCGTCCGCGCCGGCCCCTGGTAGATTGCGCCCGATGCCGCACGACTCCGACGTCCCCCGCCGGAGCCGCGTCCCCGCCGCCCTCGTGGGCCTCGGCTTCCTCGCCCTGCTCGCGCTGGCCCTCGCCGCCGCCCTCCGCCCGCCCATCCGCGCGGAGCCTCCGGTGGCCGGCCCGGTCGAGCCGGCCGTGGCGCCGCCG
>JBBIPT010000203.1:0-7402 GCA_037442705.1 Anaeromyxobacter sp. | reverse complement strand
CTACGCCGAGGCCTGACGACCCCCACTCACTGACAGTGACCCGACCGGCGGCGACAGCGGCAGGAGAGGTGCGTCCGCACGGTCGCCTACCACGCACGGCCTGTGAAGTCTGGGCTCGGCGGACGGTGCGCGGCGGCACAGGCGGCGACTCGGAGGGATCGCCAGACGGTCGCGCCCGCGCGATCATGCGCGCGCAGGCGGCGATCTGGCGAACGGTGAATAAGGCGGGGTGAGGGCGTTTCGAATGGCGCGTCGAGCCAGCGAACGGGAAGCGGCGCGGGTGTTGCCCACGAGGTGATGGAGGACGGCCCCGAGAATGGCAAAGTCGTACTGCCCAGCGAGACGGAGCACCAGCCGCTCGTCAAGGATCGAGCCGTGATGCGTTTCGCACCCAATGCGCCGCCGAGCCATTTCGAGGCAGCGCTCGCTCGGGTCAAGGCCGGTCAAACTGCGAAGCCCTGACGCTTCACGAAGAAGAGCGAGAACGTTTCCGGTCCCACAGCCGATGTCGATGAGGGAGCGATCCGTGGCGCCCAGGCGCTGGATCCAATCCGACACGTATGCGAATCGGCTCGCGTCGTATTCAGGGGTGTGGGCGTCGAAGTAAGCTTCGGTGGCATCGGAGGAAGGAATCATGGCCTGACCATATTCGCAGTTCCGGGAGCGAGAATACGCTTCGTCGGAGCTCCAAGGCATTCCCTTAAGGGGGACGAGGTGGGACGAGGGGCTGGCGTGAGGAGGGCGACGAGCGGTTGGTGTACTGTGGCGCGGTCAATGTCTAGGGAAACTGTTTGAGAACCGCATCCGTCGCATTCATCTCGGCCACGCTCGCCGCGGCGATCCTCACGCCGCTCGCCCGCGAGCTCGCGCACCGGAGCGGCCTCCTCGACCACGCCCTCACCTCCCGGAAGATCCACGGGAAGCCCATCCCCCGCCTCGGGGGGATCGCGATCGTCCTCGCTTTCTACGCCCCCCTCGTCGCCCTCCTCTTCGTGAACAGCGACGTGGGCGGCCGCTTCTACGCCCACCCGGAGAAGGCCTTCGGGCTCTTCGCGGGGGGCCTCGCCATCGCCGCCCTCGGCGTCTGGGACGACGTGAAGGGAGCGAACGCGAGGACGAAGTTCCTCGTCCAGTTCGGCGTCGCCGCGGCGATGTACGCGATCGGCTTCCGGATCGAGCGGATCGCGAACCCCTTCGGCGAGCCGGTCGAGCTCGGCCTCCTCCTCGGCCTCCCCTTCACGATGCTCTGGATCGCCGGCGTCGTGAACGCGATGAACCTCATCGACGGCCTCGACGGCCTCGCCGGCGGCGTCGCTCTCATCGCCGTCGCCACGACCTTCGTCGTCTCCGTCTTCCACGCCCACCCGCTCATGATCCTCTTCACCGCGGCCCTCGGCGGCGCGGTCCTCGGCTTCCTCTTCTACAACTTCAACCCCGCCACCATCTTCATGGGGGACACGGGATCCATGTTCCTCGGGTTCGTCCTCGCGACGACCGCGATCCAGACGAACGAGAAGTCCACCACCGCCGTCGCGATCGCCGTCCCCATCGTCGCCCTCGCCGTCCCCATCGGCGACACCCTCCTCGCGATGCTCCGGCGGGCGGGGCGCGGCGTCCCCCTCTTCTCCGCCGATCGCGGCCACATCCACCACCGGCTCCTCGACCGCGGGCTCACCCAGCGCCAGACGGTGATGATCCTCTACGGCGTCTCCCTCGTCTTCGGCGGCTCCGCCCTCGTCCTCGCCTTCGCCTCCTCCGCCCTCACCGCCACCTTCCTCGTCGCCCTCGCGGGCTTCTCCTGGCTGGGGCTTCGCTGGCTCGGCTACATCGACCTCGACAAGGCGCAGCTGGCCCTCGCCGGCCGGAAGCGGAACCTCGAGACGCGCGCCGCGATCCGCCGGGTGGGCGACGCGCTCCGGGTCGCGAGGCGCCACGCCGACGTCTGGGTCGCCGTCCGGATGGGGGGCGAGGCGCTCGGCGCCCGCGCCGCCGCGCTCCACCTCGCGGTCCCTCCGGCGGACGAGGATCCCTACTCCCACGGCTTCGACGGGGCGGGGGGCGACGACCTCCTCCGCGCCCGCTACGCGCTCCTCCCCGAGCGGCCGGGGGACACGCATCTGGAGTACGGCTTCGACGACGGCCGCACCGAGATCGACCGGGACACGGAGATCGCCATCGAGCTCCTCTGCGATCACGTCTCCACGGCCCTGGAGCGGATCGGCCGGAGCGGGCCCTCGCCCGCCGCCGCCCCCGCCGTCCCGGATCCGACGAAGGCCGCGGGCGAGTGAGGGGTGCGCGGCGGCCAGCAGGCTCCTCCCGGGCGCTCCCCACAGGGGTCCCTCGTTGACACAGGGACCGTGCGCACATAAGATGTGTGCATGAACGTGACCCTATCAGTAGACGAGCAGGTCGTGGCCCGCGCCCGCCAGAAGGCCGAGGCGCTGGGGAAGAGCCTGAACCAACTCGTTCGCGACTACCTCGAGAGGCTCGCCGGGAGCGACGATCCGGAGGCCAGCATCGCGGAGCTCGAGCGGCTGTCGGGCCAGGGCGACTCACGCGGGTGGCGGTTCGAGCGCGACGAGCTCCATGCCCGCTCGTAGCTTCCTCGACACGAACGTCCTCGTCTACACGGACGACGGATCCGCCCGGGAGAAGCAGCGCCGCGCGCTCGACCTCGTCGCGGAACACCGCCGGGCGGGGACCGGCGTGCTCTCCCTCCAGGTCCTGCAGGAGTACTTCGTCGCCGCCACCCGCAAGCTCGGCCTCGACGCGAAGATCGCGCGGCGCAAGGTCGAGCTCTTCGCGGAATTCGACGTCGCGGTCCCCGGCGCCGGCGACGTCCTCGCCGCGATCGATCTCCGCCTCCTCCACGGCCTTTCGTTCTGGGACGCGCTCGTGATCCGGGCCGCGAAGCAGTCGGGGTGTTCCCTCCTGCTCACGGAGGACCTCCAGGATCGCCGCGAGGTGGACGGGGTCCGGATCGTGAACCCGTTCCGCTGACGCCCCGGCCACCTCCCGCTGCGCTCGAGCAGCCGCGGTTCGTCCGCGGTGGACATCTTATGCATATGCGCTTAATATATCCATCGTGCCTCGTATCCATCCGGGACAACTGGCTTTCGTGCCGCCCGAGCTCGAGGCCGTCCTCGCCGACCTGAACCCGTGGTGGCGCCCTCCCCACGCGGTCAGGCCCGCACCTCCCGCCTTCCGGCGCCGGCAGACCCGCTCGGTCCTGGATCGCCTCCGGAGGGGACCGCTCATCCAGGTGCTCCGCGGGCCGCGCCAGGTGGGGAAGACCACCGCGATCCTCCAGATCGCCTCGGACCTCCTCGCCGGGGGGGTCTCCCCCGCCGACATCCTCCTCCTCCGCTTCGACCTCCAGACGCTCCGCGAGACGGGGGGCCTCGTCGGCCTCGTGCGTTGGTACGAGTCCCGCGTTCGTGGCCGGCCCCTCGACGAGGGCGCGCCGGCCCACCTGCTCCTCGACGAGGTCCACAAGCTCCCCCGGTGGAACGAGGAGGTGAAGCACCTCGCCGAGACCACCCGGGCGAGGATGGTCGTCACGGGCTCCTCGAGCGTCCTCGTCGCCCGAGGCGCGCGGGAGAGCCTCGCGGGCAGGGTCCTCACGACGGAGCTCTCCACCTTCACCTTCCGCGAGGTGCTGGAGGCGTGGGAGCCGGAGCTCGCGCCGCCCACCGGCCCCATGCGGTTCCTCGACACCTTCGAGCCCGGGTCGGCCGACGCCTTCGAGGCGCTGCACGCCTTCGCGGAGGAGCGGGCGGAGCCCCTCGCCCGCGCGCTCGACCGCTACTGGGCGAGAGGGGGCTACCCGAGGCTGCACTCCGGCGAGGTGGACGACGACGTGTGGGCCGACTACCTCGTGGAGACCGTCTTCGAGCGCGTCCTCGGCGTGGACCTCCCCGACCTCTTCCCGATCCAGCAGCCGGCCCTCCTTCGCCACGTCTACCTGTCGATCGCGAGGAGGACGGGCCAGGAGGTGAGCCAGCTCGAACTCGCCGCCGAGGCCAACGCGGCGGGGCTCCGGACGAACCAGCCCACGGTGGGGCGCTACCTCCACTACCTCGCCGACGCCCTCCTCATCCGCGAGTTCCGCCGCTATCCGCTCGCGAAGGGCAGGACGTCGAGGGTGCCCGCGAAGACCACCCTCACCGACCTCGGCGTGCGGAACGCGATCTTCCGGGGCGCGCCCTCCCTCCGGGAGTCCCCTCCGGACGTCGTGGGCCCGCTCGTGGAGACGCTCGTCCAGGCGGTGATCCGCGACGCGGACCTCGCGGTCCACTTCTACCGGGAGCGGAAGGATCCGGAAGACCGGCGTTCGCCCTTCCAGGAGGTCGACTTCGTCGCCGAGCGGACCGACGGCGCCGTGCTCCCGGTGGAGGCGAAGTTCCGGCGGCGGATCGACGGCGCGGACCTCGCCGGGGTCCGCCAGTTCATGGAGCGCTTCCGCTGCCCGCGCGCGGTCGTCGTGACGAGGGACGCCTTCCAGCGGACGGACGACGGCATCCTCCTGGTTCCGCTCCGCGACTTCCTGCTCGCGCATTGACGGCCGTGCCCGGCTACAGGACCCACACGGTCTCGTCCGCGAGCATGCGCGCGAACCGCTCGCCCCGGGCCTGGAGAGCCTCCCATTCGCGCGCCGTGTACACGAGCAGGTCCGCCTGGACCGGCAACGAGAGGACGTCCCACGCGACGGCGCGGCGCTCGAACGGCAGATCGCACTCGCGCACGATCGCGACGAGGTCGAGATCCGACCCGGGCCCCCAGTCTCCGCGGGCGTACGAACCGAAGTAACCGAGACGAAGGAGCTCCGGGCGGCGCCCTGCCTCCGCGCGTGCCCAGGCGCGAACGGCCGCGTCGATCGCCTCGCGATCAGGCCAGGTAACGACGGACGAACTCGAGGATCTCGTCGGCATACCGGATCGCCTCGCCGCTCTGGATGGGGCCGAAGTGCTCGAACGGCGCCCCCTCGGGGTGACCGTTCGGGTAGCGCGACGGCACGTAGAAGTTGTCGAGGACCTTCCCCTTCTCGACGAGGTCGGAGGGGGGAGAAGCGGTGGCGGGCAGCTCCGCGAGAAGCCGTGACACCGCGTGTCCCCAGGCCTCCTGCGCGTGGCGCAGGTGCAGCGCCTTCACGGCCTTCTCCGCCGCCTGATGGGCGGCGAAGCACGCCCACTCGTGCCGCCCCTCGCGCTCTGCGGACCTCGCGTGCTCGAGGTCCCGCTCCGCCTGTGCGAACCAGTCCCGCGATCGGTTGGGCATGAGAACTCCGGAGGTGGGGCGAGCCGTGCGATTCATATTACCCGCACCGTGCTACGAAGGACGAGGCTCCGTGCGCGTGGTCACGGACCCGCCGGCCGTGGACCGCCCGTCCGCCTCAGCGGCCGCCCCGCCGCTCCAGGATCGCCTCCAGCTCCGCGAGGACCTCGTAGTCCTTCGGGCGGCCCGCGGCGCGCTTCACCTCGATGAGCTTCTCGAGCGACAGGAGCCGGCAGCGGAGCCCGAAGACCTCGATCTCCGAGCTGTGAGGTAGGAGCTCCCCGTATCCGCCGCCGCCCGCGATCTCGCCGAGGAGGTCGATCGCGCCGATCGTCGTCTGCAGCGTGAAGTTGAGCCCGTTCCGGAGCGTCCGCTCGTCCCACTGGAACGGGAGCCCCGGAGGAGCCCCGCGAGGATAGGGACGGAAGGCCGCCAGGGCGGCGGCCAGCCGGCGGAGATCCTCCTCGCTCCGCGCGTAGACCACGTCCACGTCCTGGGTGAGCCTGGCGGAGCCGTGCGCGACAGCGGCCACGCCGCCGACGAGGACGAAGCGGACCTCCTTCTCCGAGAGAGCCCGAAGGAGCCCTGGGATGTCGGTGATCACGGCCGCGCCCGCTCGCCCGCCCGCCGGAGCTCCTCCGCGAGCCGCTGCAGCTCCATTGCCTTCAGGAGCCGCTCCTCGACGGTGAGGCGCAGGTTCTCCTCGATGAGGGTCAAGTCCACGCCGGGCCGGTAGGCGTCGACGACGGGGTCGCGCACGCGATCGGGGCGCCGCTCCATGGCCCCAGCATAGCGCGCCTGGCGCCCCGCCCGCCCCTCCCGCCACGGGTACTGCGCGCGGGCGCCCGGGCGAGTACATAGAGGGCTCCGGCTCGCCCCTCCGACAGGCTCGGGGCGAGCGGCAGCCTCGCCCCCGGGCACCGGCCGCCCGGCGAACCGACTCCATCCCATGACCCGCCCCGGCGCCCTCCCCAAGATCCTCGGCCTCCTCCGCGAGGAGGTCCCCGCCCTCTCCGCGGGCACCGTCCTCCTCGTCCTCGGCTCCGCCCTCGGCCTCGTCTACCCCCAGGGCATCCGGCTCATCGTGGACGGCGCCCTCGGCGCGGGCGACCCGGAGCAGGTCACGAAGATCGCGATCGCCCTCGGGGTCCTCGGCCTCGTCCAGGGAGCCGCCGTCGCCGGCCGCCACCTCCTCTTCTCCCTCGCCGGGGAGCGGGGCGTCCGCCGCGTCCGGGAGCGGCTCTACCGGAGCCTCCTCGCCCAGGAGGTCGCCTTCTTCGACGCCTCGCGCACGGGCGAGCTCGTCTCCCGGCTCGGCACCGACTGCGCCTCGATCCAGAGCCTCGTCTCCGCCCAGGTCTCCATGGCCTTCCGCCACGTGATCACGGCGGCCGGCGCCCTCGTCCTCCTCTTCATCACCTCCGGGCGGCTCACCCTCGTGATGATGGCGGTCGTCCCGCCGATCATCATCGGGGCCGTCCTCTACGGTCACAAGGTGCGGGCGCTCGCCCGCCGCTACCAGGACGCCCTCGCCGACGCGAGCCACGTCGCCGAGGAGTCCCTCTCCGCCATCCGGACGGTGCGCGCCTTCAACGCGGAGCCGGCGGAGACCGCCCGCTACGAGCAGGCGACGGGCGACGCCTACGACGCCGCGCGCCGCCGGGCCTTCGCGGGCTCCACCTTCATGGGCGCGGCCTCCGGCGGGGGGTTCGTCGCGATGGCGGTCGTCCTCGGGTACGGCGGGACGCTCGTCGGCCGGGGCGACATGACCGCCGGCGCGCTCACGGCCTTCCTCGTCTACACCCTCTTCATCGCGATGAGCCTCGGGGCCCTCGCCGACCTCTGGGCCGAGGTGATGCGGGGGCTCGGCGCGGCCGACCGGGTCTTCGCGCTCATGGACCGGGTGCCGGGGATGGCGCTCGAGGGGGGGATCGTGCCGGAGGCTCCGGGCGCTCGTGGTTCGACAGGCTCACCACGAGCGGCGGGAGGGAGGGGCCAGGCGGAACCCGTTCGCCCTGAGCCTGTCGAAGGGCGAGCGCGGGAACCTGCAACCGTTCGCCCTGAGCCTGTCGAAGGGCGAGGAGCGGGACCTGCAACCGTTCGCCCTGAAACTGTTGAAGGGCGAGCG
>JBBIPT010000202.1:0-7415 GCA_037442705.1 Anaeromyxobacter sp. | reverse complement strand
GGCCCGGAGCGCCGCTCCGGCCGCCTCCGCCGCCGGCTCCACCTCGCGCAGGAGGGCGGAGGCGGAGGAGGCGTGAGGCGACCGCGAGGCCGCGGTCCGGCGCAGCCGCTCCGCCGCCTCGCGCAGCCCCTCCACGGCCTTCTGGAGGAGCCGCTTCCCCTCGTGGTAGCCCGACTCCGCCCGCAGGTCCGCGAGCTCCTCCCGCTGCGCGGAGGAGAGCCCCGGGAGCCTGTCCGCGCGGGCGAGGTAGGCGATCGCCCGCTCGAGGCGGGCGGGATCGCCGCTCGAGACCTCCTCCGCGGCCCAGCCCCGCACGACGTCGAAGATCGCCTGATCGAGGAGGGCCCGCTCCTCGAAGGTCCGCTCCGGCGGGAGCGGCTTGCCGGGCGGGGGGACGATCGGCGCGTACGCCGCCGCGAGGGTGGGGTCCAAGGGCTCGAAGGCCTGGCGGCCCACCGGCAGGGGGAGCCCGCGCATCACGACGAGCCGCCCCTGGTCCGGCACGAGGTGCCAGAGCCTCGCGTTCCGGTCCGAGGCGAGCCAGCCCACGACGCCGAGGAGCGCCAGGATCACGAGCCAGGCGAGGACACCCCTGAAGCCGCCGCCGCCCCGCGGAGACACCGTCGTCTCGTCCGCCATCTCGCTCCTCCGGCGCGGCCCCCGGGCGGGGCCGCCTCAGGCGAGCTCGCCCCTCGACAGGCTCGGGGCGAGCGGGATTTCCTCGGGCTCCGGCCGCCTCGGCCGGCAGCCTAGCTCCGGGGCACGCCCACGAACGGGAGGTTCCTCATCCGCCCGTCCCAGTCGAGGCCGTACCCGACCACGAACTCGTCGCCGATCACGAAGCCGCGGTAGTCGATCGGCACCTTCACCCGGGCCCTCGCCGGCTTCTCGAGGAGCGCGCACACCTTCAGGCTCGCCGGCCGCCGGATCGAGAGGTTGTCGAGCAGGTAGCGCATCGAGAGCCCGGTGTCCACGATGTCCTCCACGAGGAGGACGTCCTTGCCGTCGATGGGGCGCGAGAGGTCGTTCGTGATCTTCACGGCGCCGGTCGTCGTCGTCCCCTGGTAGGAGGCGACCCCGATGAAGTCCACGAGGACGGGGAGGTCGATCGCCCGGACGAGGTCGGCGAGGAAGATGAAGCTCCCCTTGAGGACCCCGACGACGACGAGCTGCCGCCCGGCGTAGTCCCGCGCGATCTCCTGCCCGAGCGCGCGGACGCGCTCGCGGAGATCGGCCTCCGGGATGAGGACCTCGACCCTGGCGTGCTCAGACATAGGCGTTGTTCATGAGCTCCCCGAACCCGCCGCCGCCGGGGACGATGTACTGGTGCTCGTCGAGCCCCCGCTCCTCGTCCCAGCGGGTGCCGGGCACCGTCGCGAGCACCTCGGGCGGCGAGAGCCCGCGGTCGAGCCGGATGGCGTAGATCACGACGTCCGGGTGATCGGCCGTCATCCGCCGGAGGTACTCCGGGGTCACGATGAGGTGGATGTTCACGATCCGCCGGGGCGTCCCCGGCACCTTCCTCTTGTAGGTGTCGATCGCGGTGGAGAGCGAGGAGCCGGTCGCGCCCATCGGGTCCGGGAAGAGCAGGAAGGCGTCGTCGATGTCGCCGCCGATCTTCATCCCGCCGATCCCCGCCCCCACGACCTCCTCGTTCGCGCCGAGCATCCGGCTCATGATCACGTGGTCCTGCCGGACGAGGGCGGGGTCGAGGGTCTCGTTCAGGAGATCGTAGGCGACCTGCGAGGGGAGCGCCCCGGCGCGGGCGATGTTCACGGTCACGGCCCGCACCTGCCGGTCCACGACCTCCCCCTCGAAGATCGCCTGCGGCGAGGAGTCGATCATCCGGGTCGGCACCGCGACGCGCCGGCGCGGGAGCTCGGCGTTGATCACGGTCCGGACGAGGTCCTCGTAGAGGAGCCGGACGAGCCGGTTCACCGCAGGCTGGCGGGTCTCCTTGGAGCAGAGGGTCGCGAGCTGCCCGAGGAGGAACGGGTTCGCGACGACGTGGACGTTCTCTCCGTACCGGTGCTCGATCTCGGAGAGCCGGAACGGGACGGTCTCGTAGGCCTTGTCGCGCACGGCGGGAGAGGATACCCGCTCCCGGGGGTGGGCGCCGCCCGAAACGGGCCCTCCCGGCGCGAGGGGGCTACCTCGGCTGCGAGAGGGTCGGATCGACCTCGGGATCCTACTCCGGGGCGAGGATCATCCGCGGCGTCGGATCGATCCCGGTGAGGTCGGTCCAGACGATCTCGGAGATCCGCCGCGTCGGCACCACGCGGTACGTGCGGCTCCGCTCGAGGGTCACGTGGTCCGAGCCGATCGCCCGCAGCACCCACGGCTCCGGCTGCCCCGCGGCGAACCCGACCTGGATCTGCCGGCCGATCCAGGCCTCGAGGGCCCTCGTGATCGGCATCGGCCGGTGGCCCGCGTAGAGCGCGTCCCCGGCGCCGGGGAGGCGCAGGTAGGCGCCCGCGGGGACGTGGAAGGGGAGCTCGAGGGGACCGGCGATCGACCCGAGGACCGCGCCCTTGCCCGCCGCGCTCACGACCTGGAGCTCCGCGCCCGGCGCGAGGTAGGTGAGGACGAACGGGCCGGGGAGGGTCTGCTCCGGCGCCACGAGCCGGCCGGTCTCGAGCGTCCCCTCGGCCCCGGCGGCCGGCCCCGCCTGGACGGTCGTGGGGGCGTCCGTCGAGGCCGGGGGCTTCCGCCGCGAGGTCGTGCAGGCGGCCTGGAGGGCGAGCGCCGCGGCGAGCGCGGCGAGGAGGGGGAGCGTGCGCATCGGTTCCTCCGTCGCGGAGCGGACGATCCGGGGACGAGACCACGGCGGGGCGAGGGGGGCAAGCGGAACGACGAGGCGACCGGGCGCGATTCGGCGGCGTCCTCGCACCGGTCCCGGCCTCGGGCCTCCGTCCTCGGGAACGGCTTTGGAAGCGCCTCTCCCCGAGGCCTGAACCTGACGCCGTCTCGGGCCGCCCGGTGTGGTAGGGGTGCCCCGTGCGCCTCGTCACGCTCGCGCCCGCCAAGGTGAACCTCGTTCTCCGCGTCGGACCGCCGCGGGCCGACGGCTACCACGACCTCCTCTCCCTCATGGTCCCGCTCGACCTCGCCGATCGGGTGGAGGTCTCCGTGGGGATCCGGCCGGGCGGGGTCACCTGCCGCGTCCCCGGAAGGCCCGAGCTCGACGGGGACGGGAACCTCGCCGCCCGGGCCGCCTCCGTCCTGAAGGAGCGGTTCGGCCGGAGGGAGTCCGTCTCCATCCGGATCGCGAAGCGGATCCCGGTCACGGCCGGTCTCGGCGGCGGCTCCTCCGACGCGGCGGCGGTGATCCGCGCGCTCGCGAGGGCCTTCCGGATCCGGGACCGCCGCGCGCTCGCGGAGGTCGCCCTCGCGGCCGGCTCGGACGTCCCGTTCTTCCTCGGGCCGGGGCCGGCCTGGGCGCGGGGACGGGGGGAGCGGCTCACCCCGGCGCGGGTTCCCCCGCTCGAACTCGTCCTCGTCTACCCCACCGATCCGGCCCTCGCGATCCGCGCGGCCGACGCCTACCGCTGGCTCGACCTCGCTCGCGGACCCCAGGCCCCCTCCCTGCCGCAGCGCGTCAGCCCGTTCCATCCGGGGCGGATGGAGAACGACCTCGAGGCGCCCTGCGTCGCCCGGCACCCCCCGCTCGCGGCGCTCTTGGGGGGCCTGGTGGGGAAAGGAGCGTCGAAAGCTATAATGTCGGGAAGCGGCCCCACGGTCTTCGGTCACTTCGCGACCGGGGCGGAAGCGCGCAGCGCGGCTCGCGCGATCGCAAAGGAGGAGGGGCGGAAGGTCCAGGTCATCGCGGTGCGGACGGTGCAGCGGCAACCGAGGGTCACGCCATGGAGATCACCGAGGTCCGCGTCTTCCCGGTCGACGAGGAGAAGCTGAAGGCCTACGTCACGATCACGTTCGACCACTGCTTCGTCGTCCGGGACCTGAAGATCATCCACGGGAACACCGGGCTCTTCGTCGCGATGCCCGCGAAGCGAAGGAAGGATGGGACCTTCAAGGACATCGCCCACCCCCTGAACTCCGAGACGCGCGAGCGGATGGAGCGGGCGATCCTGGCGGAGTACGAGCGGGAGATGAAGAAGGGCCACTCCCGCCCCGCGGACGCCGAGATGCACGGCGGCTGACCCTCCCCCGCTGACCCTCCCCTCCCTCCCCAGCGTCGGATCCATCCGGTATAAGGGCGCCGCGCGTCGTCCCCCCGTCCGGGTCGGCGCCGGGATTCCTTCCAGCGGGGGCCGGGAGCGCCGATGACGAACAACGGAAGCCGCGATTTCCGCCTCTTCGCGGGCAACTCGAACCCGAAGCTCTCCGCGGCGATCGCCCGGGAGCTCGGCCGGCCGCTCGCCGACGTGACGGTGGGGCGCTTCTCCGACGGCGAGATCCAGGTCGAGATCGGCGAGAACGTCCGCGGCCTCGACACGTTCGTCATCCAGTCCACGTCGCCCGACGCGAACACGAACCTCATGGAGCTCCTCATCATGGTGGACGCCCTGAAGCGCGCGTCCGCCGGGGCGATCACCGCGGTGATCCCCTACTACGGCTACGCCCGGCAGGACCGGAAGGTCGCCCCCCGCGTGCCGATCACCGCGAAGCTCATCGCCGACCTCATCGAGGCGGCGGGCGTGACGCGCGTCGTCTCCATGGACATGCACGCCGGGCAGATCCAGGGCTTCTTCAACATCCCGTTCGACCACCTCTACGCCGCGCCCGTCCTCCTCGACCACATGAAGCGGCGGTTCGGCGAGGACCAGGACGTCGTCATCGTCTCCCCGGACGCGGGGGGCGTGGAGCGGGCGCGGGCCTACTCGAAGCGGATCGGCTCGACCCTCGGCATCGTGGACAAGCGCCGCACGAAGGCGAACGTCGCGGAGATCATGAACGTGATCGGCGACGTCCAGGGGAAGGTCGCGATCCTGCTCGACGACATGATCGACACCGCGGGGACGCTCACCCAGGCGGCGAACGCCCTCGTGGACAAGGGAGCGACGAAGGTCTACGCCTACGCCACCCACGCCGTCCTCTCGGGGCCGGCGGTGGAGCGGATCACGAAGAGCCCGATCGAGGAGGTCGTGGTCACCGACACGATCTCCATCGGCGCCCACGCCGCGGAGTGCCCCAAGATCAAGACCCTCTCGGTCGCCGCCCTCCTCGCCGAGGCGATCCGGCGCATCCACTCGGCCGACTCGCTCTCCTCGCTCTTCGTCTGACCGCGGAGGGCGGTCCCGCCCCCGGGGGGCCGCCCACCGAACGGCTTGACGGTCCCGGGGAAATCCGCTAAGCACCCGCGTTCCCGAGGACCCCGCACGTGGCGGGGCCCCCACCGCAGCACGAAGCCCCAGGGCCGGAACGCTCATCCGAAGCCGGCCCCTCGCGCCCGATCGAGGGCCGAGCCCATTGGGAGGACGAGATGGCAGAGAACGTCGTCACCGCGCAGCGCCGCGAGGAGAAGGGCAAGGGCCCCGCCCGCCGGCTGCGCCAGAAGGGCCTCATCCCCGCGGTCGTCTACGGCCGCAAGAGCGAGCCGACCCACCTCTCGGTGGATCCCGCCCTGCTCCTCGAGGCGATCGACACGCCCCGCAAGTTCAACACGCTCCTCACCCTCCAGCTGGAAGGGTCCGAGAAGCACGTCCTCTTCAAGGACTACGCGGTGGACCCGGTGAGCCGGCAGCTCCTCCACGCCGACTTCCTCGAGGTGAGGCTCGACGAGGCGGTGACGGTCGAGGTGCCCGTCGTCGCCACCGGCAAGTCGGTCGGCGTCGTCGAGGGCGGCATCCTCTCCCTCGCGGCCCACGAGATCGCGCTCGAGGCGCTGCCCGGCAAGATCCCCGCCCAGATCGAGGTGGACGTCACCGAGCTCAAGGTCGGGCAGTCCATCCACGTCTCGGAGCTGAAGCCGCCCGCCGGCTGCACCTTCAAGTTCACGACCGACTACGTCGTCGCGTTCGTGGCGGTCCCGGAGAAGGAGGAGGTCGTCGCTCCGGTCGCCGCGGTCGGCGCGGTCCCTGCGGAGGGCGCCGCTCCCGCGGAGGGCGCGGCCCCCGCGGCCGGTGCGGCCCCTGCCCCCGGTGGGGCTCCCGCAGCGGGCGCCGCCCCGGCGAAGGGCGGCGAGGCGAAGGGCGACAAGGGCAAGAAGTAGGGGCCCTCTTGAAGCTCGTCGTCGGCCTTGGGAACCCGGGTCCCGAGTACGCGCGCTCGCGCCACAACGTCGGCTACCTCGTGGCCGACCGGCTCGCGCACGCGCTCGGGGCCGGCTTCGAGCAGAGGAAGTTCGCGGCGGAGCTCGCCGAGGCGAGGTCCGGCCGGGAGAAGGTCTGGATCATGAAGCCCCAGACCTACATGAACCACTCCGGCGAGGCGGTGGGCGCGGCGCTCCGCTTCTGGAAGCTCGGCCTCGACGACCTCGTCGTCGTGCACGACGACCTCGAGCTCGAGCCGTTTCGCGTGCAGGTGAAGGTCGGCGGCGGGCACGGCGGGAACAACGGCGTGAAGAGCGTGAACGCGCACGTGGGGAGCCCGGAGTACGCCCGCGTGCGGTTCGGCATCGGGAGGCCGCCCGAGCGGATGGACCCGGCGGACTACGTGCTCGGCCGCTTCGCGAAGGCGGAGGAGGCCGGGGTCGAGGAGTGCGTCGACCGGGCCGCCGAGGCGGCGAGGCTCTGCGTGGAGCTCGGCGCCCCGAAGGCGATGAACCAGGTGAACCGCCGCGCGCGCGCGGCGGAGTAGGGAGCCCGCCGGCATGGGGCCGGCGGGAGGCGA
Source organism: Anaeromyxobacter sp. (assembly GCA_037442705.1). Taxonomy (GTDB): domain Bacteria; phylum Myxococcota; class Myxococcia; order Myxococcales; family Anaeromyxobacteraceae; genus Anaeromyxobacter. The sequence continues at coordinate 623 of JBBIPT010000202.1, read as the reverse complement.
GACGAGGACGACTCCTCGCGGCGGGCGAACCGCCGCTCATTGAACCCGAGGGGAGCGAACATGGCGGAGACGAAGCAGCAGCAGAAGCTCGTGCGCGAGTACGAGACCATCTACCTGCTCAGGGCGGACACGCCGGACGATCAGGTGGTGGAGATCCAGGAGCGCCTGCGCGGCGTGGTGTCGCGCGAGGGCGGGAAGGTGATCCGCTTCACGAACCAGGGCAAGCGCAAGACGGCGTTCCCCGTCGCGAAGAGCGCGAAGGCGCTCTACGTGCACTGCCTCTACGTGGGGATGCCCGGGCTCGTCCGCGAGCTCGAGCGCAACCTCAAGATGATCGACTCGGTGACCAAGTTCCAGTCGGTGAAGGTCGCGGAGGGCGTGGACTTCGACGCCCGCCAGGTCGAGGCCGACGTGAAGATCGCCCCCGTCGAGGACGAGAAGCCGCGCGAGGAGCGCGAGTTCTCCCCCGGCGAGGAGGGCTTCGAGGCCGATGCGGCCGAAGGGCAGGAGGACTGAGTCATGGCGCGTCCTGACATGGGTGGCTCGAAGATGGGCGGCGGGTTCGGCGGCGGATTCGGCGGCGGCGGTGGGCGCGGCGGCGGGTTCGGCGGCGGGTTCGGCGG
>JBBIPT010000201.1:0-7438 GCA_037442705.1 Anaeromyxobacter sp. | reverse complement strand
GGCCCGGCGGGTCCCGGGGTCACGCGCACGCCGGGGGGCGGCTCCGGGATGGGGGCGGGCGCCTGCGGCACCTCCACCTGGACGGCCGCGCCCGGCACGAAGAGCTCCGCGCCCGCGGGCACGGCGCGCGGGTCGTCGATGCCGTTCGTCTCCATGAGATCGGCCGGGTCGATCCCGTAGGCCCGGGCGATGCGCCAGATCGTCTCCCCGGGCCGGACGACGTGGACCACGCCGGCGAGGAGGGGCTCGTCGTGGCCCGCGGGGGCGGCCTCGAGGGGGATGGGCAGCGCGCGGACCGGCCGGACGAGCGACCGCGGGGCGGGGCAGGCCGTGAGGAGGGGGAGGAGGGCCGCGAGGAGGGCGGCCGTCCGCGTCACGCCGGCTCCTTGAGGAACCCCGGCACCGTCCAGTTCCGCAGCTCGGAGAGGACCGCGTCGTGCGTGGAGTCGAGGTGGAGCGGCGTCACCGCGACGAGCCGCTCCCGGAGGGCCGCGTTGCAGTCGGAGCCCGGGATGTCCTCGTTCGTGGGGCCGCCCTCGCCGCCGATCCAGTAGTACTTGCGCCCCCGCGGATCGAGCTTCTCGACGACCTCGTTCCCGTAGGTCCGCCGCCCGAGCCGGACGAAGCGGTAGCCGCGCACCGGTCCGGGCGGGACGTTCACGTTGAGCAGGAGCGGCGCGGGGGGCGGCCGCTCCACCACCCGGCGCGCGAGCGCCGCCGCGAAGCGGGCGGCGTGCTCGAAGTCGTGCGGCGGCGGTCCGGCGAGCGAGACCGCGATGGCGTGCACGCCGAGGAGGGCCGCCTCCATCGCGGCCGCGACGGTGCCGGAGTAGAGCACGTCGTTGCCGAGGTTCGGCCCGTGGTTCACCCCGGAGACGACGATGTGCGGGCGCGCGTCGCGGAGGACGAGGTTCAGCCCCATGTAGACCGCGTCCGTCGGGGTCCCGTCCACGGCGAAGCGGCGGGGGCCCACCTCGTGCATCCGCAGGGGGCGGTGCAGGGAGATGGCGTGGGAGGAGGCCGACTGCTCCCGGTCGGGGGCGACGGTCCAGACCTCCTCGCCGTCGAAGGCCGACGTGAGCGCCCGGAGCCCCGCGGCGTGGACGCCGTCGTCGTTCGAGAGGAGGACCCGCACGCGGACCGAATCTACCGGACGATCCTCCCGCGCGCTACGGACCGAGCCTCTCGAGCTCCGCGACGAGCGCGAGGGCCGTCTCCCGCGCCGCGCGGCTCGAGGCCTCCGGGAGCCGCTTCAGGGCGGAGCGGACGGCGTTCTCCACCGTCCCGCTCTTCGCCCGGTCGATCTCGCGCCCCGCGGCGGTGAGCTCGAGGAGGGCCCTGCGGCCGTCCGCGGGATCCGCGCGGCGGACGACGAGCCGCCGCTGCTCTAGCCGCTTCAGGATCCCGGTGAGGGTGCTCGGGTGGAGCCGGAGCGTCTCGGAGACCTCCCCGGCGGAGATGCCCGGGAAGCGGCCGACGATCCGGACGACGAGCCGCTGCGGCGCGGTGACGCCGAGCGACCTCTCCATCCGCTTCGACGCGGACTGGAGGGCGTGGTCGAGCGCCCAGAGCGCCTGCATGAAGCCGAGGATGGGGCCGATGTCTCGCATGGGGGGATGCTACGCCACCCCGGGGGCCGAGGACGAGGCCGAGGCTTCGGGCATCGGGCATCAAGCATCAGGCCTCAGGCTTCAGGCCTCAGGAAATGCATCTCTGCCGCCGTTCCCGAGGCCTGAGGTCCGAGGCCCGAGGCCAGGGGCCGATCACGAGTCGCGAGCGGCCGTCAGGGCTCGTGCCGCCCCAGTCGCTCCACCGGCTTCACCCGCTCCGAGCGGAGCCAGGCCGCCGTCTCGATCTTCAGGGCGTCCTCGTGGGTCCCGGCCCGGCAGACGATCCACGGCTCGCGGGCGAGGTCCGCGTCCACGTAGATCGGCATCCCGAACAGGCCGAGCGGCGGCTCGGCCCCCACCTCGCACGGCTCGAACCTGCCCTCGAAGGCCTGCTCGGGGACGAGTTCCACCGCCCGCGCCCCCAGGGCCCGGCGGAGCGCGTCGGGGTCCACCTTCGCCGTGGCCGCCACGACGGCGAGGGACATCTCCCCGTCCACGCTCACGACGACGGGCTTCGCCACGCGCTCGCCGGTGACGTGCTCCGCCGCCGCGAAGCGCTGGGCGGCGACCGCGCGGACGTGGGTGGAGTGCTCGTAGGGCAGGCGGCGCTCCTCGAGGTAACGATGGATGGGCTCGGGGATCATGACGGCCTCCGGGGATCGAGGGACTTCCTGCCGACGAAGATGGCCCTTCGACGGGGCTCGCGGGAGCGCCCCGCCCCGGGCCCCGCGCCGGGGAGGGCCCACATGGTACCTGCCCGCCCGCCGTGGTAGACCGGGCCCGGGGACGGGAGAACCAGGGCTGTGCGCCTCACGATCCGGCTGAAGCTCGTCGCCGCCCTCGGGGCGGGGCTCCTCCTCATCGCCGCGGCGACCGCCATCCTCATGAAGTTCGTCCACGAGCGGGCGATCGCGGTGGCGGCCGGCCGCGACGTCGCGGCGGCGGCGGCGGCCCTCGCGGACGTCCAGCGGCTCGAGGTGGACCGGATGTCCGCCCTCCTCGAGGCGATCGTCTCGAACGAGCGGTTCGCAGCCCCCTTCGAGGCGCGGGACCGGGCGGCCCTCCTCGCGGTGGCCCGGCCCCTCTTCGAGCAGCTCCGCGCCAGGCACGGGGTCACCCACTGGTACTTCCACCCTCCGGACCCGCGGCGCGACGGGGTCTTCCTCCGCGTCCACCGCCCCGAGCTCCACGGAGACGGCGTGAAGCGCGAGGTCGTCGCCCGCGCGATCGCCACCGGCGAGCAGGCGAGCGGGACGGAGCTCGGCCGGACCGCTTACGCCGTCCGGGTGGTCCGCCCGTGGCTCCGGGGCGGGAAGATCGTGGGCTACGTGGAGCTCGGCGAGGACGTCCCGACCTTCCTCGGGAGGATCAAGGGGATCACCGGGGACGACTACGGGATGCTCCTCGCGAAGGAGCGGATCGACCGGCGGGCCTGGGCGGCCCTCGTCCGCGAGGGAGACCGCTGGGACGACCGCCCGGAGCTCCTCGCCGTGGAGAGCACGACCGGGAGCCACGCCCTCTTCGGATCCCTCGGGCGGCTCGCGGACGTGCCGGACGAGCCCACCGTGCTCGCGCAGGTGGAGGAGGGAGGGCGGGTCGTGGCGCGGGGGATCTTCCCCCTGCGCGATCCGGGCGGGGAGAAGTTCGGGGGGGTCGTGGTGCTGCACGACGTCACCGCCCTCCACGAGGGCGTGCGCGACGTGCGGAACCGGGTGCTCGTCCTCGTCGCCCTCCTCGCGGCCTCGCTCGGCGCGCTCGTCGTCTTCCTCCTCGAGACGCTCGTCTTCGAGCGGATCGGCCGGATGTCCCGCGTGCTCGAGGATCTCCCCGCCCGGCTCGCCCGCGGGGAGACCGACGTCGGCGAGGTCGCGCCGCGCCAGGACGACGAGATCGGCCGCTTCGAGGAGTTCCTCGGGCGCGCCCTGCGCGCGATCGGCTCCTTCGTCGTGGACGTCCGCCGGGAGCGCCCCCGGGCCGTCTCCCGGAGCGAGGAGCCCTGGGAGTAGAGACCCTTCGGGGATGGGGAGGCGTCGCCGCGTGCCGGCTTTCGGGGATGTGGTGGCGCCTCTGCGTGCCGGCATCGGGGCTCCGCGACTCCCGGCGCTCCGCGCGCCAGAGACGGGTCCGTGGGGGAGCTGTGCCGCCATGCCCGCTCCCCGCCCGCAACGCCGTGCGGGCCACCGCGCGGGGGCCGCGCGAGGTTCCGGGAGCGCGGTGTCCCGCCCGTTGCAGTGCGGGCCGTGGGGGAGGCGTCTGCAGAAGACGCGCAGTCGCGCCGGTCGCTGCGGAGCCCCGAAGCCGGCGCGTTGCGTCGCCGTGGGGGAGGGGGGGGGTTCCAGGAACTCCAGAGTTGCATCTCGGATCCCCTATCCCGAGACAAAGCGCGAGACGCCCGGGCCGCCGTGACGCCGTGTTCGTGAGGCGCGCCCGCCGCGACAAGCCGAGGAACGCGCGCGTCGCGAGCCACACGAGGGCGCGGAGGTCCGTTGTCCGAGCTTCGGCGCCGCGCAGCGAAGGCGCCGAAGCGAGTTCGGACCGACGCGCGTCGAGCGGCGCAAGCAAGCGCGTGCGTCACGCCAGACCTGGGCGCGCCGAGCACACGGCGGAACGGCGGCCCGGGCGGCCAGCGTGCGGCCAGGCAGGAGGAGCATCGGCCGCGACGTTCGCCCTTCGACAGGCTCAGGGCGAACGGCTGGATGCAGGGCCGCTCAGGCGATCGGCCGCGGCGCGCGGGCCCGCGAGAAGGCGTCCCAGGAGTAGATCGCGAGCGAGGACCAGATGCAGGCGAAGGCCACGGCGTGGGCCGGGCCGAACGGCTCCCGGTAGAGGAGGACCGCGAGGAGGAACTGGCCCGAGGGGGCGACGTACTGGACGAGCCCCATCGTGGAGAGCCGGAGCCGGTGCACGCCGAGGGTGAACCAGACGAGGGGGAGGGCGGTGATCGCCCCCGCCGCCGCGAGGAGCAGCGTGACGCCCGTGCTCGACCCGAAGGCGCCCCGCCCCGCGCTCGCCTGGAAGGCGAGGAGCCCGAGCGCGGCCGGGGCGAGGAGGGCCGTCTCCGCGAAGAGCCCCCCGAGGGCGTCCGTCGCCGCCCGCTTCCGGAGGAGGCCGTAGAACCCGAAGGAGGTCGCGAGGACGAGGGCGATCCACGGGAACGTCCCGGCCCGGACGACGAGGACGAGGACGCCGAGGCCCGCGACGAGCACCGCGTCCCGCTGGCGCGGGGAGAGGGTCTCGCCGAGGAAGGCCACGCCGAGGAGCACGTTCACGAGCGGGTTCACGAAGTAGCCGAGGCTCGCCTCGAGGATGCGCCCGGCCTGCACGGCCCAGATGTAGACGAGCCAGTTCGTCGCGATGAGGACCGTCGTGAGGGCGAGCAGCGGGAGCCGCTCCCGCCGGAAGGGCGCCCGGAACGCCGGGAGACCGCCCCGGACCGCGAGGAGGACCGCGAGGAGGACGACCGACCAGACCACGCGGTGCGCGAGGATCTCCACCGGCGGCACGCCGGAGAGGGCCTTGAAGTAGAGGGGGAGCATCCCCCACGCCAGGTAGGCGGCGAGGGCGTAGGCGAGACCGCGGGTGCGCTCGTCTGTCGCGGGAGGCACGGGGGCGGCATGCTACGCCGGATCCCTCGCGGGCGCGACCGGCCGGGGCGTCCCGCCGCCCTCCCGCCGCCTGGTAGACTTCCTCCCGGAGGCCGGCATGCCCACCTCGGACTGGAAGCGGATCTGCTGCCCGATCGACTTCTCCGACGCCTCTCGAGCGGCCCTCGACGTGGCGGCGGACCTCGCCCGGCGGGGAGGCGCCGATCTCGTCCTCCTCCACGCCTACCCGATCCCCGGCTACACCTTCCCCGACGGCTCGGTCGTCGCGAGCCCGAAGATGATGCAGGACCTGGCCGACCAGGCCCAGCGCCACCTCGAGGAGTGGAAGGCCTCCGCCGCGGCCGTCGCGGGAGAGGGGCGGGTGACCGTGGAGAAGGTCGTCGGCGAGCCCGCCGCCGAGATCGTGGCGTTCGCGAAGGCGAGGGGGGTGGACCTCCTCGTCCTCGGCACCCACGGGCGGAGCGGCCTCGAGCACGCGCTCATGGGCTCGGTCGCGGAGCGGGTCGTCCGCAAGGCCCACTGCCCCGTGCTCACCGTGAGGTCACCGCCGGCCTGAACGGCCGCTCGCGATTCGTGATCGGCCCCTGGCCCCTGGCCCCTGGCCCCTGGCCTCGGGCCTCGGGCCTCGGGCCTCGGGAACGGCGGCAGAGATGAATTTCCTGAGGCCTGAAGCCTGAGGCCTGAAGCCTTGGGTGTTTCCGCATCGCGCTCGGGCGTCTAGCTCCCCGGCGCCAGCCCCTCTTCGGCGTGCCGCTTCCGCGCGCCCGCCCCTATAATCGGCCCGGGAGATCACGCCATGGCCGACCTCGCGACCGATTACCTGGGACTTCGCCTGCCGAGCCCGCTCGTCGTCGCGAGCTCCGCCCTCTCGAACCGCGTGGAGAACCTAGAGGCGGCCGAGGGGAGCGGAGCGGGCGCCGTCGTCCTCCGCTCGCTCTTCGAGGAGCAGATCGAGGCGGCGAACACCGCGCTGGAAGAGGAGCTCTCGCGGGGCGCCGAGTCGAACCCCGAGGCACGGACCTACTTCCCGCCGCAGCGGGTGGGGCCGCACGAGTACCTCTCCCTCGTCGAGAAGGCGAAGCGGGCGCTCGGGATCCCGGTCATCGCGAGCCTGAACTGCGCGGCGCCGGGGAGCTGGACGGGGTACGCGAAGGAGATCGAGCAGGCCGGCGCCGACGCGCTCGAGTTGAACGTCTACTCTATCGAGGCCGATCCCTCGGTCTCCGCCGCCGACGTCGAGAAGCGCTACCTCGACGCGGTCCGGGCGGCGCGGGCGGCGGTGAGGGTGCCGATCGCGGTGAAGCTCTCCCCGTACTTCACCTCCCTCGGTCACTTCGTCGCGCGGCTCGACGAGGCCGGGACGAACGGGATCGTCCTCTTCAACCGGTTCCTGCAGCCCGACCTCTCCCTGGAGAAGATGGCGGCGGCGCCCTCGATGACCCTCTCCGCGCCGTCCGAGGCGCTCCTGCCCCTCCGCTGGATCGCCCTCCTCCACGGGAGGGTCCGCGCCCAGCTCGCGTCCTCGACCGGCGTCTACGACGCGGCCGGGGCCCTGAAGCAGGTGCTCGCGGGCGCCCAGGTGGTCCAGCTCGCCTCGGCGCTCGTGAAGAACGGGATCCCGCACATCGCGAAGATGCTCACGGGGATGGAGGACTGGCTCGACAAGAAGGGCGCCTCGACCATCGACGAGGTCCGGGGCTCGCTCTCGCAGAAGCAGGTCCAGGATCCGAGCGCCTTCGAGCGCGCCCAGTACGTGCACCTCATCCTCTCGCAGAACGTCTGACGATGAACTCCGCCGCGGGGTCCCGCTCGCTCCTGCGGAGCCTCGGCTTCGCCTGGAACGGCCTCGCGGAGGCGGCGGAGCGGGATCGGAACCTCCGGATCCACCTCTTCCTCGGCGTCCTCGCCGGTGTCTTCGCCGCCCGCGCGCCGCTCGCGGCCGGAGAGCGGGCGCTCGTCGTCGTCTGCGTCGCCCTCGTCGTCGCGGCGGAGGCGGCGAACTCGGCCCTCGAGGCGGCGGTGGACCTCGCCGCGCCGGGCCCCCACGAGACGGCGCGACGGGCGAAGGACGCGTCGGCCGGCGCGGTCCTCTCGCTCGCGGTGGGCAGCGTCCTCGTCTTCCTTGCGATCGGCGGCCTGCGGCCGGCGACCCTCCTCGCGGCCGGGGCCCTCGGCATCCCGGGGGCGGGCGCCCTCGCCGCCGCCGCGGCCGCGGCGGTGCTC
>JBBIPT010000200.1:0-7493 GCA_037442705.1 Anaeromyxobacter sp. | reverse complement strand
GCGACGTGCCGGGCCCCACCGAGGCGGCCGAGGCCCTCGGGCGGGCGCTGGGCGGAGAGGCGGCGCCCCCCGGCGATCCGTTCCCGTTCGTCGCGGAGGTCGTCGCCGGGCTCACCGACCTCGAGCGCGCCGTGCTCGCGGGGAAGCCCCAGGGGATCGACGGCGAGCCGGTCCGCCGCGCCGCGGTGATGCGCGTGCGGGTGGCGGCCGCCCTCGCCGCGGCGCCCGCCGCGGGCGGAGAGGTGGACGCCGCCGCCGTCTCCTCGTTCCTCGCCGAGATCGACGCGCTCCTCTCCGAGGTGAACGCGCTCTCGGCGGGGGCCCCGGCCGAGGTGCAGCCGTCCCTCGAGGCCGTCCGGAACGTCCTCGTGAAGGAGGCGATCGACTTCTCCGAGGCGGCGCAGCGCGCCCCGGCCGGAGGCGCGGCCGCCGCCGCCGTACCGGCCGCCGTGGCCCGGGCGCGGGTGGGGAGGACGAAGGTCATCTCGGAGCAGGCCGCGGTTCCGGCGGACAGGCGTCAGCGGAAGATCGCGGTCCTGCTCGTGGTCGCGGTCGTCGCCGCGGCCGCATACCACGGCTGGCAGCTCCACACGCGGTCCCGGGAGATCCCTCCCCGCCCCACGCTCCCCCTCGCTCCCGCCGGCTCCATCGCCACCGGGGCGAAGGAAGGGCAGGTCGTGGTGAAGCCGGGGGCGCCGATGGACCCGGAGGCGCTCCGCTCGCTCAGGGAGCAGGAGTCGTTGAAGGGCAACGAGGTGATCGAGGTCGCCCCGGGCGTCGTCATCGTGAAGCCCGCGGTGCCCGGAGCCGGGGGGAAGTGAGGAAGGACATGAGAGGCAAGAACGCGCAGACGGGGTTCACCCTCATCGAGCTCATGATGGTCGTCGCCATCATCGGGATCGTGGCGTCCATCGCGATCCCGAACTTCCAGAACTTCACGATGAGGACGAAGGCGGCCGAGAGGAAGGTGTCCCTCACGACGATCAAGAACTCCGTCTCGGCCTACTTCACCGTCCGCGACTCCATCCCGGGCGGGTTCCTCATGGGGGACTGGAACCCCTATCCGTTCGGGACGACACCCGGCAAGAAGTTGCCCTTCAGCCAGCGCGCCCCGGGCTGGGCCCAGCTCGAGAGCGCGATGGAGGGGCAGGTCTTCTACACCTACACCGTGATGGTCTTCGACTTCCCCGGCTTCCGCTTCCTCCAGATCGGATCGGACGGCGACCTCGACGGCGACGGGATCCGGTCGGAGAAGTGGATCTGGTACGACGGCTCGACCGGTCCATTCCTCAAGCAAGGCGAGTGGCCCGACCCGAGCCTCGACGGCACGGCCTGGTGACGCGGCCGAAGGCGGCCGTGGAAACGCGCCCGTCGCGGTAGTACACCGGGGGCATGTCCGGCCCCCCGAAGGACCCCGCCGCGCGGGCCGCGGCGCTCCGCGAGGAGATCCTCGCGGCCGACCACGCCTACTACGTCCTCGACCGGCCGATCCGCTCCGACGCGGAGTACGACCGGCTCATGCGCGAGCTCCAGGCGCTCGAGGAGGCGCACCCGGAGCTCGCGACGGACGACTCCCCCACGCGGCGGGTCTCCGGGAAACCCTCGGAGAGGTTCGAGAGGGCCGTCCACCGGGAGCCCATGCTCTCGCTCGGGAACGTGACCACCGACGCGGAGCTCGACGAGTTCGACGCCCGCGTCCGCCGGCTCCTCGGCCTCGGCCCGGAGCTGCCGGTCGTCTACGCGGCGGAGCCGAAGCTCGACGGGCTCGCGGTGGAGCTCGTCTACGAGGGCGGGGTCCTCGTCCAGGGCTCGACCCGCGGCGACGGCGTGAACGGCGAGGACGTGACCGCGAACCTCCGAACGGTGGGAGGCCTCGGGGCGAACCGCGGGGTGCCGCCCCGCCTCCCGGCCGGCGCGCCCGCGCGGCTCGAGGCCCGCGGCGAGGTGCTCCTCCAGAAGGAGCACTTCGAGGCGATGAACCAGGTGATCCTCCGCGGCGGCGGCGAGCCCTTCGCGAACCCCCGGAACGCCGCGGCGGGCTCGCTCCGCCAGCTCGACTGGCGGATCACCGCGACGCGCCCCCTCTCCTTCATCGCCTACGACCTCCTCGTGCCCGGCGGCGGCCCCTGGAAGACCCACCTCGCGAAGCTCGAGGCCCTCGCCGGGCTCGGCTTCGAGACGAACCCGGAGAACCGGCGCTGCGAGGGGATCGCGGCGGTGAAGGCCTGGCGCGACGAGATGGCCGAGCGCCGCTTCGCGCTCCCCTACGACACCGACGGGATCGTGGTGAAGGTGGACGACCTCGACTGGCGGATACGGCTCGGCGCGGCGACGAAGTTCCCGCGCTGGGCGGTCGCCTTCAAGTACCCGCCGCAGGAGGAGGAGACCCGGGTCCGGGAGATCTGGGCCTCGGTGGGGCGGACGGGGATCCTCACGCCGGTCGTCGAGGTGGAGCCGGTGCGGATCTCCGGCGCGACCGTCTCCCGCGCCACGCTCCACAACGAGGACGAGATGCGCCGGAAGGACGTCCTCGTCGGCGACTGGGTCCTCATCCGCCGGGCGGGCGAGGTGATCCCGGAGGTCGTGAAGCCGTTGAAGGAGCGGCGCACGGGGGAGGAGCGCCCCTTCGTCTTCCCGTCCGCCTGCCCGGTCTGCGGCGCGAAGGTGGTCCGCGAGGAGGGGGAGAAGGTCTGGCGCTGCACCGGCTCCGCCTGCCCGGCCCAGCTCGTCGGCAAGCTCCGGCAGTTCGCCTCGCGCCGGGCGATGGACGTGGACGGGCTCGGGGAGAAGCTCTGCGCCTGGCTCGTGGAGAAGGGGCTCGTCCGGGACGCCGCCGACCTCTACGGCGTCGGCTTCGAGGACTGGCAGCGGGCCTTCGCCCGGCCGCGGAAGGCGGAGGCCGGGGACGGGGAGCCGGAGCTCCCCGAGAAGGCGGCCCGGAACATCGTCGAGGCGCTCGGCCGCTCGAAGGCGACGACGCTCCGCCGCTTCCTCTTCTCCCTCGGCATCCCCCAGGTCGGCGAGGCGACCGCGGCGACGCTCGCCCGCCACTTCGGCGACCTCCGCCGCTTCCTCGACGCCTCCGAGGAGGACCTCCTCGGCGTCCGCGACGTGGGCCCGGAGACGGCGCGGGAGGTCCGCGCCTGGGTGGAGGAGCCGCAGAACCGCCGGCTCGTGGACCGCCTCCTCGAGGCGGGCGTCCTTCCGGAGGCGGAGAAGGTGGACGCGCGCGGCCCGCTCGCCGGGAAGACCGTCGTCCTCACCGGCGGCCTCTCCGCGATGAGCCGGGACGACGCGAAGGCGGAGGTCGAGCGGCGCGGCGGGAAGGTGTCGGGCTCCGTCTCGCGGAAGACGGACCTCGTCGTCGCGGGGGAGGAGGCCGGCTCGAAGCTCGCGAAGGCGAAGGAGCTCGGCGTCCGGGTCGTCGGCGAGGAGGAGTTCCTCGCCCTCCTGAAGGAGTGATCATGGCGGAGCGCGTCCACCTCCTCGTCTCGGGGCTCGTGCAGGGCGTCTTCTACCGGCAGTCCACCGTGGAGGAGGCGCGCCGCCTCGGCCTCGCAGGCTGGGTCCGGAACCTCCCCGACGGGCGGGTCGAGGTCCTCGCCGAGGGGGGGAAGGGCGCGCTCGAGGCGCTCGTCCGGTTCTGCGAGCGGGGCCCGCCCGCCGCGCGGGTCGAGGGCCTCCTGGCGGAGTGGGGTCCGGCGAGGGGCGACCTCGGGCCGTTCGCCGCGCGGCGGTGAGGGCGGCGCTCGGTTCCGATCGATACACGCCCGTTCGTGGTTCGACAGGCTCACCACGAACGGCCTCGTTTGCACGCGAGCGGCCCTGCACGCAGCCGTTCGCCCGACCCTGAGCCTGTCGAAGGGTCGAAGGGCGAACGTCCAGGCTCGACGCGGGCTGATCCACGAGCGGGCGGCGCCGGGTCCAGCCCCCGTCCGGGCCGCGGGTTGCGGCGGGCGGCGGCCGGGTGCTATGAGGGCCCTCCCGCCTGATTCCCCGAGGGGTCTCCGGCGGTTCTGGACCCGAGAACGGCGGGCGACACGCGGCTCGAACCCGCGGCCCGGCGAACGAATGACGACCTCCTCCGCGCTCTCCGCGCTCGACGACCTCGTGCTCCGCGCGCAGAAGCCGTCGCGCTACGTGGGGGGCGAAGTCGGCTCCTCCAGGAAGGACCTCTCCGCCGCCGGCCTCCGGTTCGCGCTCGCCTTCCCCGACACATACGAGGTCGGGATGTCGAACCTCGGCTTCCGGCTCCTCTACGCGCTCCTGAACGACCGCGCGGAGATCGCCTGCGAGCGGGTCTTCCTGCCCTGGCCGGACATGGAGGGGATGCTCCGCGAGAAGGGGCTCCCGCTCTTCACGCTCGAGTCCCGCGCGAAGGTCTCCAGCTTCGACGTCCTCGGGATCACCCTCCAGTTCGAGCTCTCCTACACGAGCGCGCTCGCGCTCCTCGACCTCTCCGGGATCCCGCTCCTCGCGCGGGAGCGGACGGACGACCACCCGCTCGTCGTGGGGGGCGGCCCCTGCGCCTTCAACCCCGAGCCGGTGGCCGACTTCTTCGATTGCTTCGGGGTGGGGGACGGCGAGGAGGTTGCGCTCGAGGTCGCCGACCTCGTGCGGGAGAGCGGCTTCAGGCGCGGCGGCGCCGGCCGGGCGGAGCTCCTCCGGCGCCTCGCCCGGATCCCCGGCGTCTACGTCCCCTCCCTCTTCGCCCCCCGCTACGATCCCTCGACCCGGGCGCTCGCCGCGATGGAGCCGCTCCTCCCCGGCTACGAGAAGGTGGAGCGGCGGGTCGTGCCCGATCTCGACGCCCTCCCGCGGACGGCGTACGTGAACCCGCTCGTCCCCTTCATGCAGACGGTCCACGACCGGCTGCCGATCGAGATCCAGCGCGGCTGCACCCGCGGCTGCCGGTTCTGCCAGGTGGGGATGATCACGCGGCCCACCCGGCAGCGGAGCCCGAAGGAGGTCCTCGCCCTCGCCGAGGAGGGGCTCGCCGCCTCCGGCTACGAGGAGGTGGGCCTCCTCTCCCTCTCCTCCGGGGACTACGACTGCCTGAACCCCCTCCTCGACGACTTCCTCGCCCGCTGGGAGGCCGAGCGGATCTCGATGAGCCTGCCGTCCCTGCGGACGGAGACGATGAGCGCGGGGCTCGCCGAGCGGATCGCCCGGATCCGGAAGACCGGGTTCACGCTCGCGCCGGAGGCCGCGACGGAGCGGCTCCGCGCCGTGATCAACAAGGGGAACCGCGAGGAGGATCTCCTGCGAGCGGTGGAGTCGATCTTCGGGAACGGCTGGTCGCTCCTCAAGCTCTACTTCATGATCGGCCTGCCGGAGGAGCGGGACGAGGACGTCGTCGCCATCGCCGAGCTCGCCCGCAAGGCCCTCGCCGCGGCGCGGCGGGCCGCGAAGGGCGGCTCCGTCTCCCTCCACCTCGCCGTCTCCACCTTCGTCCCGAAGCCCTTCACGCCGTTCCAGTGGGAGCCGATGATCGATCCCGCGGAGACGAGGAGGCGGCAGGGGCTCGTCGCCGCCGCGCTCGGCGGCCGCCACGGGGCGATCCAGCTGAGGTCGCACGACTCGCGCGCCTCCGCGATCGAGGGCGCCCTCGCCCTCGGCGACCGCCGGGTGGGCACGGCGGTCCTCTCCGCCTTCCGGCGCGGGCAGCGGCTCGACGGGTGGACGGAGTGGTTCGACGAGCGGCGCTGGCTCGAGGCCTTCGCCGACTGCGAGCGGGAGCACGGCGTGGGGCTCGGCTGGTTCGCCCACCGCCGCCGCCCCCAGGACGAGGTCCTCCCCTGGGACCGGATCGACAGCGGCGTGACGAAGGCGTATCTCCGGCGGCACCTCGAGGCCGCCCGCCACCCCGCCACGATGGAGGACTGCGTCCTCGCCGCCTGCACCTCCTGCGGCTCCTGCGACTTCGAGGTCGTGAAGACGCGGGTCCACGAGGCGAAGGACTACGTCCCCGAGCCTCCCCGGCCGCCCCGGCCGCCCGACTCGCCGGTGCGGACCCGCGTCCGGGTCCGCTACGCGAAGCGCGGCCGGGTCGTCGCGCTCAGCCACCTCGAGACGATGCACTCCCTCCTGCGGGCGATCCGGCGGGCCGGGCTCCCGGTCGCCTACTCCCAGGGGTTCCACCCGAAGCCGAGGGTCTCGTTCGGGCCCGCCCTGCCGGTCGGGGTGGAGAGCGCCTGCGAGCACATGGACCTCGAGCTCGTCGGGCCGGCCGACCCGGGGGAGGTCTCCGCTAGGCTCGCCGGCAGCCTGCCCGGGGGTATCGAGGTCCTCGGGGCCGAGCCGCTCGAGCCGGGGGCCCCGTCCATCTCGGAGGCGCTCCGGGCCGCGCACTACCGGGCGGATTTTCCAGAGGAACTTCGCGGGGAGACGCTCGAGCGCCGGGTCGCCGCCTTCCGGGAGGCGGAGCGGGTCGTGGTGACCCGGGAGCCCCCCCCGAAGAGCCCGGGCGGGAAACGAGATCAGAAGGTCGCGGCGCCCCGGCGAAGAGAGATAGACTTGAAGGAAATCGTGACCCACCTGGCCGTGGAAGGCCCCGGGTCGGTCGCGTTCAGCTTGAGGGCGGATCCGTCGGGGAGCGCGAAGCCGGCCGAGGTGCTGGCGGCGATCTTCGGCGACGGAGCGCCACCCAGGGGAGTGAAGGTCTTGAAGGAAGGCGTGAGCTTCGCGAGGAGCGCACGGGGTCGCCCCACCGGGCAGCCGCGCGCTCCTCGCTACCTCGACGCTTGAAGGAAATTCTGGCGCGCCCCGCTCTGGCCGCGAAACGCGCGGCCGCGGGCGCGAGGAGAAGCGAAGCTCTTGAGCGCGAGCTCGACAGCCGATCCGAGGCCCCCGGCGCCGCCGGGAGAGCCGAGGTCGCGGCCCGTCCCCACGGGCCTCGCTCCTCCCGCGTCGCGGGGCGAGAGAGGACCCAAATGGCGGGCAACGGCAACGGCAGCCTGGTGATCAACGCCGCGGGCGCGGAGACGCGCGTCGCGCTGGTCGAGGGCGGGACGATCCACGAGTACTACCTCGAGCGGAAGCGCGAGAAGGGGATCGTCGGCAACATCTACAAGGGGAAGGTGGTCCGCGTGCTCCCGGGCATGCAGGCCGCCTTCGTGGACATCGGCCTCGAGAAGGCCGCGTTCCTCTACGTGGGGGACGTCTACGGCGACCCGGACTTCTCCGAGGAGTTCGAGCTCACCGAGGGCGAGCACCGCGCCGAGGTCCCCGAGGTCCCGGACGAGGAGGAGGCGGAGGCCGAGGAGGCGCGCGCGAGGGCGCGGGAGGCCGAGGCGGCCGCCGCTCCGCCCGGGGCCGAGCCCCCCGCCGGAGAGCCGGCGCCCGAGCAGCAGCACGTTCTCGCCGTTGGCGATCCAGCGTGACGCAGCCAGGTCGCGGATCTGCTTCGGATCGATCGACGGCTGGGCTTCGAAGTCGAAGCCCGCAAGCTCCTTCACGGCGGGGAAGTGGGCGAGTTTCAGTGCCATCTCGAT
>JBBIPT010000199.1:0-7507 GCA_037442705.1 Anaeromyxobacter sp. | reverse complement strand
CGCCTGCGTCGTACCCGTAGGTCACCTTCTCGCCGTCCGGATACCTGATCCACTGCATCCGTCCGAACGCGTCGAAGGAGAACCTCGTCTCGAACACCTTCTCCACGTCGCCGGGCCTGAACGGTCGAACCGTCCGGGTCGCGCGCACGAGCTCCCCGAGGGGACCGTATCCGCGCGTCTCGCTCCCCGCGTCGTCCACGACCTCGACGATCCGTCCCGCTCCGTTCTCGGACGCTCCGGGAGGCCCATACTCGAACGTGACGTCGGCCGACTGCGGGTAGTCGATCCGCCTCAGCTGATCGAACACGTACTCGTAGATGACGGTCTGCCTGTTCCCGTCGGTTCTCCGGGTGACGTTGCCTGCCGCGTCGAGGAGGTACTCGGTGAGGCCCGCGTCCGGGCTGTCGAGTGAGGTCCGCCGGCCGAGGAGGTCGTAGGCGATCCGCGTCCGATTCCCGTTCGCGTCCACGATGTCCGTGAGTTGCCCCACGGGATCGTACTCGTATCTCGTCACCGCGGGGACACCCGCGTTCCTCTCCTCGACGCCCACCACTTGGTCGTTCGGGTCACGGAAGAGGACCCTCACCTTGTTCTCCGGATCGGTCACCGTCGCGGCGAGGCGAGTCGGCGAACCTGGAGGCCCGCCGAAGCCGTAGGCGACGGTCGTCGTGGCCTTCCCATCCAGGTGCCCCGCGGTCTTCTCGATGGTTTCCTCCGTTCGAGTCGGCCGGCCGAGCGCGTCGTACTCGAAGAGCGTCGGATGGAGAGGGGTCCCGTCCCGGTAGACCGTGCCGCTTCCCGCCTCGAAGTAGCCGAGCCCCCGAACGGCGAGCCGGCCCACGGCGTCGAAGCGAACGTGCCCGGATGCGGCCCAGCCGATCCCTCTCCCCTCCACTTCCGCCGTCTTCTTCGTCTGGAGGGATCGCCCGAGGCCGTCGATGAAGACGAGTGTGTCCAGTGTTGCGCCTCCGGAGAGTCGGTGACGCGTCCGCGCGTACGGGGTCGGTGCACCGTGGGCGTACTCGATCCGGATCTCCGGAGTCGACGCATCGTACGGCCCGTAGAGCTCCTTCATGCGGCCGAAGGGGTCGAGGACCCGGCGCGTCTTCTGGCCGGCGGCGTCGGTCGTCTCCTCGACCTCTCCGAAGCGGTAGCTCCATTCCGTCGTGGACGTGTACCCGTGGGAGTCCAGGACCGTGCGCCGATAGGTGCGCACGACGTCGTCGTATCCGTATTCGAGTGTGTACCGCCCCGCGGCCACCTCGGGGCCCTCCACCTTCCAGAGCCGGCCGAGCTCGTCCCAGTGGAGGAGCGTGTCGGCGACGGTCGTCCGGTCGATCGAGGACACGAGGCGGGACAGGTTCCCTCGTCCGTCGTATTCCGCGTCGCGACGACGCAGCCTCCTTCCTGCGGCGTCGATGATCTCCACGTACTTCGGGCGCGAGATCGAGTGGATGCGGCGGGCGAGAGCATCGTCGTAGTAGAAGATGGTCGCGTGCAGGTCGTCCCCGGCGCTGGCAGTACTCGTGTCGCCGAGATCATCGAAGCCTGTCACGTTTCCCGTCGCGGGTTCGTGATCAAAGACCTGTCGTGCCTCGACGCGAGCGGCGCGCTCCCCCTCGTAGAACCGCTTCGTCGTCCGATGAGGGGCTGGGTACAGGGAGCCGCAGAAGTAGTCCTCGGCGCGTAGGGAGAACGGGCGCTTCTCTTCGCACCCCGCGATCCCGTCCATCAGGCGGAATCTGGGCTCGGCGTAGGGGTTCCGGTACTCGTTGACCGTCTCGACCAGAACCCTTCGATCTGCGGTCTCGACTCGTTCGCTCGCCAAGAGCTCCTTGAAGGCGACGCGGTCGTTCCGGTAGGTCTGGACCATCCGCGTTCCATCGGCGTTCGTTCGGGTGACCTCGGCGAATCCCAGGAAGTCGCGCTCGTACCGGTCGTGTCGGCCCCCCTCGTAGGCGTACGTCGTCACCACGTCGTGACCGGGAACCACGGTCCCACGATCCCCCGCGCCGCGACCGTCACGGACGATCACGCCCGACATCACCCACCGGTGTGACGGCATGGCCACTGTGTTCCCGGCGCGTGCGTACGACAGGTCGATCTTCCCCCCGAGCGGTCGAGTCACCCTCTTCAGGAGGTTCGCCTTCCCGAGCCGGTTGAGGCGGACGTGAACGTCGGCGTTGCTCGTGCCGTCGTCGCGCGACTCCGCCTTGAGAACGTGGTCAGCCAGGCCGTCGCCGTCCAGGTCCATCATCCCCAGCTGCAGCCCGGACGCCCGGATCGATTCCTCCTCTCCATAGGAGCCGGTGATGGAGATCGGACCGATGGGCACTGTCACCTGCACGCCCCACCCAATGCCTCCGCTGGGGGTCCAGCTCCCGTTCGCCTCCACCGCGTCGATCCGGCGGAAGCCGTTCGTGGCGGCGTTGAACAGTGTGTTGAACGCGCCGCCGAAGAGTCCTCTCCCTGAAAGGAACGGCTGCGTCGCCCCGGATGGCCAGCCGGGCAAGCGCCAACTCGACTCGGGGAGGAAGCCTGTGCCCGTGTTGAGCATGACCCGGAGGAACTCGCCGTCGCGAGACCCCTTCCGGACGTAGTCCGGGAGCCCATCGCCATTCACGTCCACGAACTGGACCGAGGTCTGTGCGATGCTGCTCTCCCAGCTCTCCGACACGCCGAAGATGAAGGCGGCCCCGACGCTGCTCTTCAGGGTCGTCGCCGTCGTGCGGCGGACCCGATCAGGGCCGAACGTGGTCTCGTCCCCACCGGCGAGGAACGCCGCGAGCCCGTCCAGCCCGTCGCCCCACGGTCGAACCGGGAAAGCGTCCGCCCTCCCGAAGCGCCCCGTCCCGAGGTTCAGGCGAACGGTGAAGCAAGGGCCAACGAATAGGCACGACGCAGGTCGGGAGACGATGTCCGGGAGCCCGTCGCCGTTCACGTCGATGAGTTCGGTGTTTGCAGAGCTGAGATTCACTCCGAGGGCAGCCCCGACGCCGACCGTGAATGCCTGAGCACCGACGACCGCGTCGATCGTAGAGCTGTCCGAGGGCATCTTCGAGAACGCCATTGTCTTGCCGATGTTCGCCGTACCGCCGACGTCGCTGTTTTCCCGGAGCACGGGGTAGTTGAAGACCACCCTGGGGCGCGCGGTGAGGTCGTTCGGCCCGATCGTGTCGAGGAGAGTGAAGTAGCGGAAGATCGGCTCGAACCCCGAGAACCGGATGTCCACTCCCGTGATCAGACGGTCGAGCATCCCGTCGCCGTTCATGTCCACGAGATCCACGAACTGCCTGGACGTGCCGTGCGTGCGGTTGAGACCGGCGATGCCGAAGAAGTCGATTCCCGAGAGCTCGTTCGCGCCGCCGCTGGCCCGAAGGACTCCCGCGGGCGCGAAGGCCTCCAACGCTTCCGCCCTGCCGAGGCCGTCCACGACGTACTCCCTCGAGCCGTGCATCGTGGTGGAAGTGACGAAGGTCTGGCGCTCCAGGCTGACCCAAGCAGGAACTCCGGGCTTGAGGCCCGACCTCGTGCCACCGGCGAAGGTACCGAGCCGTCGCGGGAAGAGCGGCGACGTCGCCTCCACCGCGCGCGATTCGAGACTGGTCGGGTCCCCGAGCGCCCTGGCGAGCTGCTCCCAGAGCCGACCCTGGACGTAGGGCGCGAGGACGATCATGCCGTTCGGATCGAACGACTCCGCGTTCTCGCCGTGCCATGCGCCGTATCGCCACCCGTGGTAGCCGCCGGCGAAGGGGGATCGGATCTGGTGTGGCTCCCCGTTCGAGTCCATCACCGCATCGCGCGTCCGGTTGATGGGGACATCCGCGCCGTTGCGGAGGACGCGAGGGCTACCGCCCGAGGCGGGAACGAGGGTCACCGTGGGCTGCCAGTCCACGTCCGCCCCGTCGTGGGAATGCACCTCGAAGAAGATCTCGTCGCCTAGAGTGACCGGGATCCGGACGGTCTTCGGCGAATCCGAGGCTGGCTGCTCGAACACCAGGAACTCGCTGGTACGAGCGGCCAGCCACACGTCCTCCGCAGGCGCATGGATGGCGGCCTGGCGAGTGACGATCTCGAGCTGCCCGCTCTCCGGAACAATCAGCGGAAGCATGGGGTACGGATCGGGCACCGCCGACCAGCCGCCCGTCCCCTGGTACGGATCGACGGACACGTGGAGTGGGACGAAGGGATCGGCCAGGAACGTGGCGGCGCCCGCCATAGAGGGGTGGACCGGCTGCAGGGCGCCCTGGTCGTCGCGCGCGTGAGTGAGGCGGCCCTGGATGCGCCAATCCACGGCGCGGGGGTCGAACGAGATGTTCGTCTCGACGCGAAACACGAGCCGGTCCCGCGCATCGACGTTCGTCTCGACGTCGAACGCCTCCGTCCTCTCCGCCGCGGCTTCGTGTTCCCGCAACGCAACGAGCGCGAACCCGGCGCCGTTGCACGGGAGGTCGAGGCGCTCGGCGCTCTCCGGATATCGCTGGATGCAGTAGCGCACGTTCGCCGTGGAACGCCTCTTCTCGATCGTGCTCTCGATCCGGACCCGGCCGGCTGCCGGAGCGACCGCTCCCTGGGGCCCGCCTCCCCCGAGGCGGAAGTCGTCCGCGGCGTCGAACACGAAGGCCCTCGCACCGGTTGGATCGACCCGATCTCGATCGGCTGCCGGCACGTTCCGGTAGGCGATCCGCGGCACGAAGCTCGCCTCCTCGGCCGGCGACCGGGACCCGGGGAGGATGGGGAAGTCGGAGAGGGTCGAGAGGACGAAGTAGAGGCGCGTCCCTGCTGCGACGGGCACGGCTGGCACGCTGACGCCGACCGGGCCGCCGGCATACGCGACGCCGGTGCTCGCCTCGTGAATCAGCTCCGTCTCGAAGGCACCGGCCACCTCGTCGGCCCGGTAGATCCGCAGCCGCACTCCGTCCCAGTCAGGGTCAGGAGAGGGAACCGCTTGATCCGCGATCGCCAGCGCGCCGGTCACGTCCACCTCGCCGGGGAAGGGCGCGATCCACTCGATCACAGCGTCGGATGGACGCCGGTCGCGCTCCGCGAGGGTCTCCAGGAAGTGCGCCAGCACGTTGGGCGAAGCCGGATCCACGCCCAGCCCGGGCCCGGCCAGGGCTGGAACGAGATCGCACGCGACGCTTCGTCTCTCGGCTGCCCACGCAGGACGGCGGCACCCGCCGCCCAGTCGAGAAAGCCGTCGCCGTCGAGGTCCTGCAGGGCCGATGTCTGGATGCTCGTGAAGGAGCTCGTCCCCTTCGAGCCACCGATGCCGAGGACTCCAGCGCGGTAGTTCGTGACGTTCGTCCTCCCGTACTCCGTGCCGAGCCCGACCGGAATCGGGCCCGGGTCGATGCCGCGCCCGGGGTCACCGGCTGGAAGAGCGCGGGAGAAGCTTCCTCCGCTGGCTCCGACTCCCTGGTTGAACGCCACCACTGCGCCCCCGGGACCGCCGCTCACCCGGTCCGGAAGGCCGTCTCCGTTGACGTCCGCAAAGAGCTGCTCGGTTTGCGTGTTCTGCTTCGACCGCCCCTTGTTCCCACCGAAGGACACGACGTTCAGGACGGAAATGCCGAGACCCCCCTGTCGGCTGGTCGAGCTCTCGAGGCTCTGCCCGAGCTGCGCGGCGTCCTCGGGGAGGCCCCAGGTCACGGTGCTCGCACCGAACGCCTCCACCTTGCCACCCTTGGAGAGCTCCGCTTCCGGCAACTCGTACTCGAAGCCGTGCTCGTAGAAGAAGACCCGCTCCGCTCCCTCGAACCCGTACACCGCGACCTTCTCGAGCACGGGCTTGCCGAAGCTTCCGTTGCCATAGCGGATCTCGTACTCGCGGATTGGGCCAGTCGCGCTCGTCGCCGCCTGCGTCGGCGCGAGCGAGACGCGAACCGTCCCCAGAAGGCGGCGCGTCACCACCTTGAACCCGAGGCGCGCCGAGGTCATGGCGTCCTGCCGCTCCACGAGCGCCCCATCGCGAGTGAGGTTCAGCACGTCGACGACGTACGGTCCGCTCGCCCCCCCCGCGACGGCCCCGGGCCCTTCGCGGCTGGCCCGGCCCGTGTATCGAATGGATCTGAGGTACGTCTGCCTGAAGGGCTCGCCGTGGACCGCCATTTCGCCCGGCTGGCGGGAGTCGCTGTCGTACAGGAACTCGGTGAGGTTGCCATTGGCGTCCACCACCCTCTCCAGGAACCACTGGCCGATCGTACCGTCGGGATTCGGGCTCTTCAGGCGCGCGTTGTCGCCGAACCCGTATACGAAGAGCGTGCCGCTCCGATCGGCCACCTCGAACCATCGATTGCGAGCCCCGGTCCCGCACCGGACGATGCGGTGGAACTCACGCGCGATCCGCTCGAGATACAGTTCGCCTGGCGTCGTCGTCCCTTCGCAGGTGGCGCTCAGCCCAGCGGGGACGATCTGGGCACCGTTCAGGAGGTATCGCGGCTCCTCCGCGGAGGCGTCCACGACTCCGAAGCGCGAGTCGATCTGGACCGCGGGAACGGGCAAGTCCCACCCGACGCCGGCCCACCCGTGGGTGGTCGAGGAGTCGTACGCGAGTCGCAGCTCCGGTTGATAGGCGCCGCGTGCCGGCGGCAGCCGGATGGGCAGGAACAGCTTGGCCGACCCCATCGCGTTTCCGACCGGCGCCTGGACGAGATCGACGCCCGCCGACGGGTCTGCGACCTTCAGGTCCTTGATCGACGTCGGGTCGAAGGCCGCGGGCCCCGGATGCTCGGGGAGCACCAGGACGGCGTTGATCATGAACGTGAAGTGCGTGGTCTCGCTGACGACCCGCCGCAGTGAGGGATGGAGCGCCGCGCGTGGGAGCGCGACCCATCGCCGAGCCGCCTCGTCGAAGAAGTAGGTCTTGATCTCCTCGGGACCGACGCCCTCGGGGAGCAGGGCCGGCTCGTAGGGAAGCGTGACCTTCACCGCCGAGGAGAACTGCTGCCCCTTGGGCAGGAAGCGGTACGCCGAGTGCGCCGGCGCGGTCACGTTGACCATTCCCGCGTCGAGGGGGGGCATCGCCTCGAACCCCTTGCGCGTGATCCCGAGCGTCGTCGAGCGAGTCACCGCCCCCGGCGGAACCTCGACCGAGACCTCGCTGCCGAGCCTCACGGTCCCGCCACTCTGGCGATCCACCGCCCCTCGCGACTCCAGGTTCTCCCTGCCGTACAGCTGGTCCGCCGAGGAGACCCGGGAATCCGAGAACGCGTCGCCAGCCGCCGCGCCCCTGTCGTCGTCGAGATGAATCGTGCGCTCCACCTCCATGCCACCCGGGAACCGGGCACGGAGGACCACCGCCCACGGCCCCGTGTCACCTGGTGCTCTCTGTAGAGGCACACCAAACACGCCGGCGACGTCCGACCGAGCGCCCGCGATCTCCACGGTTCCTGGGCCAGCTGGCGACTCCGCCCATCCGGACAGGTAGGCGCGGTCGCCGAAACGCTCCCCGATCTCCCGCCCACCGCTCTCCCGAATCGGAGGATAGGTGATCACGATGCGGGCC
>JBBIPT010000198.1:0-7566 GCA_037442705.1 Anaeromyxobacter sp. | reverse complement strand
GCCCGGTCGAGCCGGGCGGCGAGCGCGTCGAGGAGCGGCTGCAGGGCGGCCGCGCGCGCCGGAGAGAGGGAGCGTGGACGGCGTTCCACGCCCCGGTTCTACCCGGCGCGGCGGCCTCGCGCGAGGGCCGCCTAGACGACCCTCACCCGCGCGATCTCGGCCCCCCCGGCGTCCACGGTGTGGATGGCGCAGGCGAGGCACGGATCGAAGGAGTGGACCGTCCGGAGCGCCTCGAGGGGGAGCTCCGCGTTCGCCATCGGGTTCCCGACGAGGGAGGCCTCGTAGGGGCCGGGCTGCCCCTTCCCGTCGCGCGGGCCCGCGTTCCAGGTGGAGGGGACGACGCACTGGTAGTTCTTGATCTTCCCGTTCTCGATCACGACCCAGTGGGAGAGGACGCCGCGGGGCGCCTCGTGGAAGCCGAAGCCCCGGACCTCGCCCTTCGGGAAGACGGGCGCGTTGAAGACCGCCGTGTCGCCCTTCCCGATGTTCTCGACGAGGAGCTTCCAGTGCTTCAGGGCGACGTCGGCGAGGACGGCGCAGCGGACCGCGCGGGCCGCGTGGCGCCCGAGGGTGGAGTGGAGGATGGCCGGGCCGAGCTTCGCGCCGGCGATGGAGCCGGCGGTCGCGAGGACCTTGTCCACCCAGAACTTGATCCGCTCGTGCCCCTGGACGTACCCGACGAGCATCTGCGAGAGCGGGCCGACCTGCATCGGCTTGCCGTCGAAGCGGGGCGCCTTCACCCAGGAGTACTTCCCCTCCTCGTTCCACTCGATCTCGGCCGGCGCCACCGGGACGGTCTCGCCCTCGTGCGGGTGCTTCGCCCCGCCGCCCCTGTAGTAGGAGCGGTCGATCGCCTCGGAGACGTTCGCGCGGAAGTAGTCGTCCTGGAACGAGGAGATCGCCTTCGCGCTCGCGAAGTCGCCGCCCATGATCGTGCCGCCCGGCAGGTCGAACTGCGTGGCCTTCGCGTCGAGCGGGAGGTCGGGCACGGCGAGGTAGTTCGTCACCCCCGCCCCGTACTTCGCCCAGTCCGCGTACATCGCGCCGATCGCGGCGATGTCCGGGATGTAGACCTGCTGGACGAAGGTCGCGACCTCCTCGAGCAGGACCTTCACCTGGTAGAGCTTCTCCATGTTCAGCGCGGAGGGGCTGTCGAGGTTGATCGCGTTCGCGACCCCGCCGACGGCGAGGTTCTGGATGTTCGGGGTCTTCGACCCCAGGATCGCGACGGCCTGGTTCGCCTTCCGCTGGAAGTCGAGCGCCTGGAGGTAGTGGGCGACGGCGAGGAGGTTCACCTCCGGCGGG
The DNA here is from genome assembly GCA_037442705.1 of Anaeromyxobacter sp. Lineage (GTDB taxonomy): Bacteria > Myxococcota > Myxococcia > Myxococcales > Anaeromyxobacteraceae > Anaeromyxobacter. The sequence goes on along the minus strand of JBBIPT010000198.1, from coordinate 6,261 downwards.
AGCTTCATCGCCGGGTGGCCCCAGTAGCCGTTCTGGAAGATCCCGAGCTGCCCGGCCTCGACGAACCCCTTCAGCTTCTCCTTCACCGCGGCGAGCGCGTGACGGGAGTTCCCCGGCCACGAGGACAGGCTCTCCGCGAGCTGGGAGGCCTTCACCGGATCGGCCGCGAGCGCCTTCGTCACGTCCACCCAGTCGAGCGCCGACAGGTGGTAGAAGTGCACGATGTGGTCGTGGAGGCCGTGCGCGATCACGAGCAGGTTGCGGACGAGCTGGGCGTTCAGCGGGATGTCGAGCTTCAGCGCGTTCTCCACCGCCCGCACCGACGCGATCGCGTGGACCGTCGTGCAGACGCCGCAGATCCGCTGGGTGAACACCCAGGCGTCGCGCGGGTCGCGCCCCTTCAGGATCTCCTCGAAGCCCCGCCACATGGTCCCGGAGGACCAGGCCTTCTTCACGACTCCGCCGTCCACCTCGAGGTCGATCCGGAGGTGCCCCTCGATCCGGGTGATGGGATCGATCGTGATCCGCTTGCTCATTTAGGTCGCTCCTTGCTCGAGCCCCGCGGGCTCGGGACGCGTGGCCCCAACCGTGACACCGGCGAGGATCGGGAACTTCTTCACGATGGTGACGTAGAGGACGGTCTCCGTGGCGACGAGGCCGAGGGTGACCACGATCTCGCCGACGGACGGGAAGTACGACCAGCCGTTGCCCGGGCTGTAGGCGGTGAGGAACGTGTCGATCCGGTAGAGGGCTCCCCCGCCCAGCGCGAGCAGGGCGGCCTGGAGCTGGGTCGCCGGGGTGGCGTGCGTGTGCTGCTGGAGGAAGAGCCAGGCGGCGAGGAGGAAGAGGGCCGTCTCGAGCAGGAAGAAGAAGGTGAGGTGGCCCGAGGTGAAGACGAGCCCCATCCGTCCCGCCGCGAGGATCCCGCCGAAGCGCACGACCACGAAGGCGAGGAGGACCGCGGCGACCACCACGCCCAGGCGGGCGAGGAGACGGGTCTCCATGGCCCGTCCGAAGGCGACGGACGAGAAGATGGACTCGAAGTAGATCACCGCGTAGCCCATCCCGAACGCCGTGAGGAGGAACAGGAGCGGCAGGAGCCCCGTGTGCCAGAGCCCGTGGAGCTTCGTCCCCGCGACGAGGAGGAGGGCTCCGATGCTCGACTGGTGCATCGTCGGGAGGAGGATCCCGAGGGCGACGATGAGGGGGAGCGCCTTCTCGATCCGCGGGAGCCAGGCCCTCGCGAGCTCGGCCCGGGCGGTCTTCCCCTCTTCCCTCCACCGCTCCAGGACCGCCGGGGAGATCTCGAGGGCGAGCACCGCGACGTACGCCATGATGCAGAGGGCGACCTCGAGGAGCACCGAGGTGCCGTTCCACTCCCAGGGCATGACCGGGACGCGCCAGAGGTTCCACCAGCGGCCCACGTCGAAGACCACGGCGATGCCGGCGATGGAGTAGCCGAGCAAGCTCGTGAGGAGGGCCGGACGGACGAGCGGGTGGTAGCGCCCCTTGTTGAAGACGAAGACGAGGAGCGCCATCGCGTAGCCGCCGCTCGCGAGGCCGGTCCCGACCACGACGTCGAAGGCGATCCAGAGCCCCCACGGGTAGCCGTCGTTCATCGCGGTCGTGGCGCCGAGGCCGAGGAAGAACCGGAAGAGGATCACGACCGAGGCGGCCGCCCAGAGGACGAGCATGAGCTTCACGCCGGGTCCGAGGATCTTCCCCTCGACCGGGCGCGGACGGTGGGCGTTCATCGCTCCTCCTCCCCGGAAACCTTCTTGTGGTTCCGCCAGGTCACGAAGGACAGCGCGCCGAGGAGCACGACCGGCGCGACGAACCCCTGGTAGATGCCGTGCTGGATGGACTCGGAGAGCTCGGGGCCGGGCTCCTTGCCGAGCGCCGGGAGCCCCACGGTCTCGAAGGCCACCGGCGAGAGGTAGAGGACCGCCGTCCCGCCCGCGTCGTGCTCGCCGTAGATCTTCGGCTGGTAGGCCTCGGGGGACGCCGCGAGGCGGGAGCGCGCGAGGGCGAGGAGCTCGCCCCGCTTGCCGAAGACGACCGCCTCGCGGGGACAGGCCTCCGCGCAGGCGGCGAACTTGCCGTCCTTGTAACGGTGGCGGCAGAGCTCGCACTTCACGATCTTCGGGACCGCCTTCGCCCACTCGAACTTCGGCACGTTGAAGGGGCAGCCCACCTGGCAGTAGCGGCAGCCGACGCACCTGTCGACGTCGTAGGCGACGACCCCGTGCTCCGCCTTGTGGAGCGCGCCGAGCATGCAGACCGAGACGCAGGACGGGTGGGCGCAGTGCATGCACTGCGCCTTCACGAAGCCGCTCGCCCCATCCTCGTCGAAGCGCTTGATCACGGTGAGGGTCTGGCCGTTCATGTCGAGCGGCGCGTCGTAGGGCACGCCGCCGATCTCCTGCACGTCCGGCTTCAGGCCGTTCGCCTCGCGGCACTTCGTCATGCAGGCGCGGCACCCCACGCAGAGGGCCACGTCCACGAGGAGGCCATAGTCCTCGTCCGACGGCTTGCGGACGACGCGCGCCTCCGCGGCCCCGGGGGCCACGGCCGCCGCGGCGCCGGCGGCGGCGAGCGTCTTGAGCGCCGTTCTCCGGGTGACGGTCATCGCTTCTCCTCCCCCTCCTCGGGCGGCTTCGCGAGCTTCCGGGACGACATGTACCCGGCGGCCGCGGCCCCGCCGACGACGAGGCCGGCGACGCCGGCGGCGATCGCGGAGACGTGGCCCCGCTCCGGCGCGATGCCCGGGAAGGCCATCGGCCCGGTCGGCATCTCGATCGGGACCGTCTCGTGGATCGCCTTCTCGAAGACGATCCCCTGCTCCGTGCAGCCGATGCAGGGGTGGCCGACGCCGATGGGCCATGCGCCCGGCACCTCGCAGAACGGGAGGAGCGAGCAGTTCGCGTGCGTCTGCGGCCCCTTGCAGCCGAGCTTGTAGAGGCACCAGCCGTTCCGGTGCGGCTCGTCGCCGAAGGCGTGGGCGAAGCGGCCCGCGTCGAAGTGCGGCCGTCGCGGGCAGTCCTCGTGGATGACCCGGCCGTAGGCGAACATCGGGCGCCCTTTCGCGTCGAGCGCGGGGAGCGTCCCGAAGGTCGCGTACTGGAGGACCGTGCCGAGGAGGTTGTAGGGGTTCGCCGGGCAGCCGGGGAGCGTGATGACGGTCTTCCCCGTCAGCACCATGGGGGCGCCGGTCGCGCCCGTCGGGTTCGGCGCGGCGGAGGGCACCCCGCCCCAGGAGGCGCAGGAGCCGATCGCGACGATCGCGGCCGCCTCGCCGGCGACCCGCTTCAGCTTGTCCACGGCGTTCTCGCCGCCGACCTGGCAGTAGATCCCGCCGTCCTTCATCGGGATCGCGCCCTCGACCACGAGGACGAACTTGCCGGCCTGCTCCGCGAGGGTCTTCTCGAGCGTCGCCTTGAACTGCTTGCCCGCGGCCGCGGCGAGCGTCTCGTGGTAGTCGAGCGAGACGAGGTCGAGGATGAGCGAGCCGACGTCCGGATGGCTCGTGCGGAGCAGGGACTCGGTGCAGCCCGTGCACTCCTGGAAGTGGAGCCAGACGACGGAGGGCTTCTGGCCCTTCGCCACCTTCTCCGCCATCTTCTCGCCCGCCCAGGCCGGGAGCCCCACGGCCGCGGCGGCTGCGCTGCAGACCTTCACGAAGTCGCGCCGCGTGAGGAGCCCCATCGCTTCCGCGGCGGTGCCAGAGAACGCCATCCTGCCTCCTCGGGCGGGATGAGGGAGGAGAAGCCCGCCTCGACGCACACATACTCATCCGCGGAGTGGCAAGCTGACATTGACCTGCGTCAGTCAATGAAAAAATATCGCGCAATTGATGCGTATCGTAATGATTCGGAGATCTTACGATTCGCGCAATTTTGACGAGCACCCTGGTCAATATTGACCGAATCCATCCACGACTTCGCAACGGCCCGCCCGCGCCGCGTGGGGGACGCCTGCGCGCGTCGACCGTCGAGATTCTCCAGGTGAAAACACGGGGAATGATCGGGCGGCGCGGACGGACCGCACCGCGTCCCCCGAGGCCTTTCCCGAGACCTGAAGCCCGAGACCTGAAGCCTCGGATGTTTCCGGACCGCGCTCGGTCGTTCAGGGCGAACCGGCCCGCCCCTTCCGGATCTCGCGCACGACGTGTCCCAGCTCCGGCGCGAGGAGTCGCTCCCAGGCGAGGCGCACGGCCGCCTCCGAGCCGGGCACGGAGAAGACGGCCCTCCCTCCCCATACGCCCGCGACCGCGCGGGAGAGCATCGCCGCCGGGCCGATCTCCTGGAACGAGAGCATCCGGAAGAGCTCGCCGAACCCGTCGATCCGCTTCTCGAGGATCCCCGCGACGGCCTCGTAGGTCCGATCGCGGGCCGCGATCCCGGTCCCGCCGTTCACGAGGATCGCCTCTGCGCCCGCACGGGCCGCCTCCTCGAGCGCGGTCCGGATCTCCGCGGGCTCGTCGCGCACGATCCGGTAGCCCGCGAGGGCGTGCCCCGCCGCGGCGAGCGCCTCCCGGAGGAAGGCCCCGCTCCCGTCCTCCGCCTCGGATCGCGTGTCCGACGCCGTGACGACCCACACGCGCAAGGACGCCGGGGCCTCCCGCCTGTGCTCCTCGTGCCCCATGCCTCCTCCCCGCGGCGACGCTATAGGAGAGGGACATGCTCGGCAAGCCCGGCATCGCCCGCGCGCCGTGGGATCGGGATGCTCCTCGGTACGCGGTGGGGGCGGCGCGGCGCGGATGGGTGAGGGCGAAGGACGTCCTGGACGCCCTGCCCGCGGACGCGTTCGCGAAGGCCGTCCGGCCAGCGGCGCGACCGCGCGGGAGTTTGCCCGCCTCCGGATCCCCGTCTACCCTCGCCGCACCTCTCCATGCCCGGGCCCCTCGCACAGCTCGTCCGGCTCCTCGGCCCGCCGCGGCTCTGGATCGCCCTCCTCATGGGGTTCGCCTCGGGGCTCCCCCTCCTCGCGCTCGGGTCCACCCTCCAGGCGTGGCTCGTGGAGTCCGGAGTGGACCTCGGAGCCGTCGGGGCCCTCTCCCTCGTCGGCCTCCCCTACACCTGGAAGTTCCTCTGGTCCCCGACACTCGACCGGTACGCGCCGCCGCTCCTCGGGCGAAGGCGAGGCTGGCTCGCCGGAGCGCAGCTCCTCCTCGCCGGGACGCTCGCGTCCCTCGCGCTGCTCGACCCGGCGCGCACGCCGTGGCTCATGGGGGCCGTCGCCCTCTGCGCCGCCCTCCTCGCCGCCACGCAGGACATCGCCGTGGACGCCTACCGGAGGGAGTCGCTCCGGGAGGAGGAGCTCGGCCTCGGCTCCTCCCTCTACGTGATCGGATACCGGGGAGGGATGCTCCTCTCCGGGGCAGGCGCCCTCGCGCTCGCCGAGACCCTCCCGTGGCGGACGGTCTACCTGATCGTCGGGGCGGTCGCCGCGGGCAACCTCGTCGTCACGCTCCTCGCGAGGGAGCCCGAGGTCCGGGCCGAGGCCCCCCGGACGCTCCGCGACGCCGTGGTCGAGCCCTTCCTCGAGTTCTTCCGCAGGAACGGCGTCCGGCAGGCCCTCCTCCTCCTCTCCTTCATCCTGCTCTTCAAGGTCGGCGACGCGATGGCGGCGAACATGACGACGCCGTTCATCCTGAAGCTCGGCTACTCGAAGGCGACCCTCGCGGCGATCGTGAAGGTGTTCGGCCTCGTCTCCCTCCTCGCCGGGGGCTTCGCCGGAGGGCTCGTCCTCCTGCGCTGGGGCATGAGGCGCTCGCTCCTCGCCTTCGGACTCCTCCAGGCGGCCTCCACCGCGGCCTTCGCCCTCCTTCCGTCCTTCGCCGGCGCGGAGCCGGGGCCCGCCCGGATGGCGCTCGCAGGGGTCGTCGCCTTCGAGAACGTGACCGCCGGGATGGGGTCGTCCGCCTTCGTCGGCTTCATGGCGAGCCTCACGAACAAGCGGTTCACCGCGACCCAGTACGCGCTCCTCACGAGCCTCATGGCCGTGCCGCGGGTGATCCTCTCGGCGCCGACGGGCTGGATGGCGCAGACGATGGGGTGGGTCCCCTTCTTCCTCCTCTGCGCGGCGATCGCGATCCCGGGGCTGCTCCTCGTCCCGATCGTCGCCCGGACGCCGGCCCCCGCGGAGGGACCGGGAGCGGCGCCCGCGGCGTAGCGCGTCCCGGGTACGCCGGGGCCGCGGTCAGCTTCCGGCGCCGCCGCGCGCGCGCCTCCGTCTTCGCCTCCGTCGCGAGGGGCCGCC
>JBBIPT010000197.1:0-7613 GCA_037442705.1 Anaeromyxobacter sp. | reverse complement strand
TCCTCGCGGCGGGGGCCCTCCTCGGGACCGCCTGCTCCGGGAGCGACGAGTTCGACCCCACCGCCTGCGCCGCGACCTGCGGAGAGCAGCGGTGCGTGGACCTCGCGACCGATCCCGCCCACTGCGGCGGGTGCGGCGACGGCTTCGTCTGCGGCACGGGGCAGATCTGCGTGGACTCGGTCTGCGGCCCGGGGAGCGCGGTGGCGCCCTACGTGCGGTCCATCTCCCCCGCGAGCGGACCCCGCGGCGCCGTCGCCCCGGTGACCGTGCAGGTCACCGGGGAGCGGTTCGGGTCCGGCGCGACGGTCCGGACCGTCTCCTCCACCGGGACGCGCACCTACCCGGCCAACGTCCTGGACGCGGGGCGGCTCTCCGTGGACCTCGATCTCGGCGCGGCCGATCCCTCGACCTGGCAGCTCCGCGTCGTGAACCCGAACCGCGTGATCTCGAACGCGGTCGCCTTCGACGTGATCGTCCCGTTCCCGGCCATCACCGACGTCCAGCCGGCCGTCGTGACCGCGGGGAGCTCCTCCACGGTCCTCGTGCGGGGGACGGGGCTCACGGGGTCCTCCCAGTGCCGGATCCGCTCGCCCACCTTCCCGGAGGCCGCCCTCCCGTCCACGCTGGAGGCGTTGGGGCTCCGCTGCACCGTGAACGCCGCGACCCTCGTCCCCGGCGCCTACGAGTTCTGGGTCGTGAACGAGGGGAACCTCCGCTCCAACGTCCGGACGCTCACCATCGTGAGCCAGACGCCGGCGCTCGCCGCGGTGAGCCCCTCCTCGGGGCCGGAGAACGCGACGGTGACGCTCACCGTCACGGGGACGGGCTACGACCCCTCGAGCCGGGTCCTCCTCGACGGCTGCGCCGGCCCGAGCGATCCCGCGGGCTGCCCCCCGGGCTCCGTCTTCGTCGGGACCACCTTCGTGAACCCCGCGACCCTCGTCGCCGCCCTCACGCTCCCGGACTGCGCGGAGACGTCCTGTCCGCACACGATCTCGGTGAAGAACGGGCCCGGGACCCCGACCGCGACGCTCCCCTTCACTGTGGCCGCGGACCAGCCCGACATCCTCACCTTCGGGCCGCCGACGGCCTACCAGGGGGACAACCCCGTGATCCTCTCCTTCGGGGGCTCGTCGTTCCTCTTCCCCGCGACCATCGAGGTCCAGCCTCCCGGGGGTGCGTTCACCGGGGCCGGATCCATTCCGGTAACGCCGGGCACGTCCACCGCCACGGGCGTCACCGGGACGATCAGCCTCGTGGGCCAGCCCGAGGGCTCCTGGCTCGCCCGCGTGAACTTCGGGAGCGGCATCTACTCCTCCGCCTGGCCCTTCCGCGTCCTCTCGAACCAGGCCATCCTCCGAGACTTCGCGGCCGCCCCGCTCCCCGAGCGGAGCGGGGCGCAGGGGACGACGAAGAGCTCGGTGACCTTCCAGATCGCGAACCTCCGGCCGCCCTACACGGGCGTCAGGGTCTGGTTCCGGGGCCCGGGCGGGTTCGAGCGGGAGCTCACCCCGAGCCCGGCCCCGGCGAACCCGTACCTCCAGTTCACGGTCCCGAGCCTCTCCCTCGCGGACCTCGAGACCGGGACCTACGCCTTCACGGTGAAGAACCCGAACGGCGCGACCGACTCGAACGCCCTCTCCTTCAGCGTGACCCCGGGGATGCCGGCGCTCGCGAGCGTCTCGCCCTCCTCCTACCCCCAGTCGAGCGCGAACCCGATCGTCACGGTGACCCTCACCGGCACGAACTTCGCGAAGCCGGACGCCGCCGGAAACGGAGGGTCGGTGGTCCACATCATGGCGCCCGCGGTCGGCATCCCCGACTACGCGTTCCCCGCCGCCGACACGACCGTCGCGAGCCGCACCCAGATCCAGGTGAGGCTCGACGTCCGGAACGGCCTCCCCGGCGCCTACGACGTCCAGGTCTGGAACCCGCCGCTGCCGACCGACGCGACGCGGACCCCGCAGAAGTCGAACATCCGGGCGGGCGCCTTCACGATCGGGCCGTAGGGCCCCGGAGACGCCCGGGCTTCGGGCTCCAGGCCTCATGGCCGTGATCACCCGCGTCGAGCCGCGGCGTTCGCCCTTCGACAGGCTCAGGGCGAACGGCTGCGCGCAGGGGCGCTCGCGTGCAAGCAAGGCCGTTCGTGGTGACCCCTCGACAAGCTCGGGGGAACCACGAACGGGCGGGGATCGATCGAAGCGGCCACGGCCATCAGGCTTCACGAAATGCACTCCGGCGGCCGTTCTCGACGCCCGCGGCCCGAGGCCCGACGCCCGAGGCCTGAGGTCCGAGGGCCGACCACGAGACGCGAGCGGCCGTTCAGCCCGCGTCCCCCCCCACGGCCTTGCGGACGAGGGCGACGGCGTGGTCGGGATCGAAGGGCTTCTTCAGGACCTCGTCCGCGCCGAGCCGGCGGTACATGTCGATCTCGCGGTCGCTCACGCGGGAGGACATGAGGACGAGGTACGTCTTCTTCCAGTGCGGGTGGGCCTTCACGAGCCGGCAGACGTCCGCGCCGTTCAGCTTCGGCATGTAGATGTCGAGGAGGATCGCGTCGGGGTCGGCCGAGGCCATCTTCCGGAAGACCTCCTCGCCGTCGCTCGCCGAGGAGACGTCCCACCCCGCCTCCTCGAAGGCCATCCCGAGGGTCTCGAGGATCGCCGGGGAGTCGTCCACGATGAGGACCGTCCGCCGCTTCATCCCGGCGTTATACTTCGGATCGCCATGATCCGGCAGCCCGCGGTCGCCGGAAGGTTCTACCCCGGGGAGAGCGCCGCCCTCGCCCGGGAGGTGGACCGGCTCCTCGGCCCGCCCCGTGCGCGGATCCGCGCGAAGGGCGCCGTCGCGCCGCACGCCGGCTACGTCTACTCCGGCGCCATCGCGGGCGCCCTCTACGCCCGGGTGGAGGTCCCCGCCCGCGTCGTCGTCCTCGGGCCGAACCACACCGGGGAGGGGGAGCCGGTCGCCCTCCACCCCGCCGGCTCCTGGCGGCTCCCCACCGGGGAGGTCCCCCTGGACGAGGCGCTCGGGACGGACCTCGCCGCCTCGCCTCTCGTCGCGGAGGACGCCGCGGCCCACCGGCACGAGCACTCCCTCGAGGTCCAGGTGCCGTTCCTCGTCCGGGCCCGGCCGGGCGTCGCCATCGCGGCCCTCTGCCTCGGCCGGCTCCCGTTCCGGGACTGCGAGGCGCTCGGCAAGGAGGTCGCCCGGGCCGCCCGCGCCCACGGCGCCCTCGTCGTCGCCTCCTCCGACATGAGCCACTACGTCCCGGCCGCCGCGGCGCGGGAGAAGGACATGCTCGCGATCGAGAGGATCCTCGCGCTCGACCCGGAGGGGCTCCACGAGGTCGTGCGCCTGGAGCGGATCAGCATGTGCGGGGCGATCCCCGCGACGGTGATGCTCGTCGCCGCGCGGGAGTTGGGGGCCACCCGGGCGGAGCTCGTCCGCTACGGGAACTCCGGGGAGGTGAACGGAGACACCCGGCAGGTCGTGGGGTACGCGGGGATCGTGGTCGAGTGAGGGCGGTATCGCCCCGCGCCCGACCCCGCGGCCATCTCGGCCCGCTCGTGGTGAGCCTGTCGAACCACGAGCGGATCGCCCCTTCCTCCGCTCGCCCTTCGACAGGCTCAGGGCGAGCGGTCATCCACCGGCCCCACCCGCCTCCGTCGGACGACGAGCCCGAGCCCCAGCCCGGCGGCGAGGAGCGCGAGCGTCCCGGGCCCGCTCCCGGCCCCGCAGCCGCAGCCGCCGCCCTCCGCCGGGTAGATCGCGCAGAGGCCGGCGACGTCGTCCGCGTGGAGCGTCCGCTTCTCCGTCTCCCCCGGCCCCGTGGAGGGGTACATCGTGTAGGGCCGGAGCTCCGGCTGCACCGTGCAGCGCGCCCCCTCGCAGGGATGGGCGAGGCCGAGGAAGTGACCGGCCTCGTGGGTCATCGTGTTCTGGAGGTCGATGAAGGCGCAGTCCCGCTCCCCGTAGGTCGCGCAGGCGGGCAACCCGGCCGGATCCCCGCAGGTGAACCACCAGCCGTGCTGGCGCGGGATCCCCGGGCTCGGGGGAGTGATCGGGTCCCCCGCCCCCTGGCCGTCCCACCCGTTCACCTCGATGTCCGCGTCGTAGATCCGCCCCGTGTCCGGGTCGTGGATCACCGTCGTGAGGGCGACGATGTTCCGGTCCCCCGGCGCGGCGTCCTCGAAGCAGCCGAAGATCCCGCCGCAGTCGAGGTCCACGTCGCGGAAGCACGGGTGGTCGATCGCGGCGGGGTCCTCCGAGCACCAGCCGTTCCGGAAGACGACGAGGTTCTCCTCCATCCCCTGGAGCCCCACCCGGATCTCGTCCACGCGCCCCGCGTAGACGAGGGAGAGGCTCGCGCAGCCCGCCCGCCAGGCGTCGAACCCGGCGCGGACCGCGTCGAGCGCGGGGTCGGAGGCGCCCGCGGGCTCGCAGGACGGCGAGGGGTGGACGGGCGTCGCGCTGCTCACGTGGTAGGGGACGACGGGGAGCGGCCAGGAGAGCGGGACCCCCTTGCCACTCTTCGAGCGGACGTAGGCCGCGGCGGGCGAGGCGGCGAGGAGCGCCCCGAGGAGCGCGAGCAGGCGGCGGGCGGTCATCGCGCCGCCGCCCTCACCCGCGCCTCGAGCTCCGCGACGCCCATCGTCCCCACCGCGCGCTCGCCGGCGGGGAGCGCGCGCGGGAGGACCTTCGCCCCGCCGAGCGCGGAGCGGGCCTCGGCCCCCTCCACCCGGTACGTGCCGAGGGCGTACCCGTTCACGAGCCAGGCCGCGCCGCGCCGGGTGACGAAGACGACGACCTCCTCCCCCTCCTCGAACCGCGGCGCCGCGTCCACCGTCTGGGCGATCCCTCCCACGCTCCCCCCGGGGACGACGAGCCGGAGGGGCGCGGAGGCGCGGCCCTTCCAGGCCCCCTCGACCGCGATCTCCACCTCCGTCACGATCCGTCCATCCGTCGTGAAGCGCGAGGAGGCGCGGGCGACGCGCCCCCGCACGACCGCGTCGGACGTGCGCGCCATCTCCTCCACCGACGTCTCGAAGAACGTGGCGGGCGCGGCGGGGCCGGCGAGCGCGAGGAGGGCCGCGGCGAGGAGGGGCCGTCGCATCGGCGCCGATCTTATCTATGGTAGGTTCCGCCCGCCATGGACAAGCCCCGCGTACGGTTCGCACCCTCTCCCACCGGCTACCTCCACATCGGCGGCGCCCGGACCGCCCTCTTCAACTGGCTCTGGGCCCGCCGCAACGGCGGCACCTTCATCCTCCGGATCGAGGACACCGACCAGGGGCGCTCCACGCGCGAGGCGGAGGCGGCGATCTTCGAGGGGCTCCGCTGGCTCGGCCTCGACTGGGACGAGGGGCCGGAGGTGGGCGGTCCGCACGGTCCCTACTTCCAGATGGAGCGGCTCGATCTCTACGAGGCCCACGCGGAGAAGCTGATCGCGGAGGGCAAGGCGTACGCCTGCACCTGCACGAAGGAGGAGCTCGACGCGGGGAGGAAGAAGGCGGAGGCGGAGAAGCGGCAGTTCCGCTACCCCGGCACCTGCCGGGAGAAGCGCCACGACAGGTCCCGCCCCCACGTCGTCCGGTTCCGGGTCCCGGAGCACGGAGCGACCGGCTTCGACGACCTCGTGAAGGGGCACATCTCCACCCCGCACGAGACGCTCCAGGACGAGGTGATCCTCCGGTCCGACCGCGTCCCCCTCTACAACTTCGGGGCGGTCGTGGACGACATCACGATGAAGGTGAACCTCGTGGGGCGCGGCGACGACCACGTGAACAACACCGCCCGCCAGGTCCTCATGTACCAGGCGCTCGGCTACCCGACCCCGGCCTTCGCCCACTTCCCCATGATCCTCGGCGCCGACAAGGCGCGCCTCTCGAAGCGCCACGGCGCGACGAGCGTCACGGCCTACCGCGACATGGGCTACCTGCCCCAGGCGGTGGTGAACTACCTCGTCCGGCTCGGCTGGTCCCACGGCGACCAGGAGATCTTCTCCCTCGAGGAGCTCGTCCGGCTCTTCGACCTGAAGGACGTCGGCCAGACCGCCGGCGTCTTCAACCCGGAGAAGATGGCCTGGGTGAACCACGAGTGGCTGAAGAAGCTCCCCGACGAGGAGCTCGCGCGGCTCGCCCTCCCGCACTTCCGCGCCGCGGGGCTCGGGGCGGAGGACGACGCGAAGCTCCGCCACGTCTGCGCGGTCGCGCGCGACCGGGTGAAGACCCTCGCCGAGTACGCCCAGTCCTTCCGCTACTTCTACGCGCCGGCCGAGCTTGACCCGAAGGCGAAGGCGAAGTTCCTCGTCCCCGACGCGAAGCCGATCCTCGAGGCGATCCGGACCGGCGTCGCCGCGATGGACGCGCTCGAGACCCAGGCGCTCGAGAAGCTCTTCCACGACGAGGCGGAGAGGCGCGGCCTCGGGCTCGGGAAGGTGGCCCAGCCCGTCCGCGTCGCCCTCACCGGCGGCACCGCCTCCCCGGGCATGTACGACGTCGTCCAGATCCTCGGGAAGGCCGAGACGCTCCGGCGGCTCGACGAGGGGATCCGGGCCGCGGGCTGACCCACCCCGGACGTTGCGCCGCGGCTGCCCCGGAGACAGACTCGGGCCCCATGCCCTTCGACCCGAACGCCGCCGCGGGCCCCGGCTCCGGCATCTTCGGCCTGCCCTTCGGGCTCGACGACGCCCGCGTGGCGGTGCTCCCCGTCCCCTTCGACGCGACGACCTCGTACCGGAAGGGCGCCGCGAAGGGCCCCGCCGCCGTCGTGGAGGCGAGCCGGCAGGTGGACCTCTTCGACCTCGAGACCGGGCGGCCCTACGAGCAGGGGATCGCCCTCGCGGGGAGCCCGCTGCGAGGGGGCGGAGGGATCCGCCGGATGAACGCCGAGGCGACCCGGCTCGCGGCGCCCGTGATCGCGGCCGGCGGGGCCCCGGCGCGGGGGAAGCTCGCGGCGCGGGCGCGCGAGGCGAACCGGCTCTGCGAGCGAGTGAACGACTTCACGCTGCGCGAGGCGAGGGCGCTCCTCGCGCGGGGGAAGCTCGTCGCGCTGCTCGGCGGGGACCACGCGACCCCCTTCGGGTCGATCCGCGCGCACGCGGAGGCCCACCCGGGCCTCGGGCTGCTCCACGTCGACGCGCACGCGGACCTGAGAGAGGCCTACGAGGGCTTCACCTGGTCGCACGCATCGATCATGCGGAACGTCGCCACCCGGATCCCCGAGGTGGGCCGGATCGTCCAGGTGGGCGTCCGGGACTTCTCCGAGGACGAGCGGGACTTCGCGCGCGCGTCGGGTGGGAGGGTGGAGACCTTCTTCGACGCCGAGCTCGCGGGCGAGCGGCTCCGGGGCGCGACCTGGCAGGCCCAGTGCGAGCGGATCGTGGAGCGGCTCCCCCGCGACGTCTACGTCTCGTTCGACGTCGACGGCCTCGATCCGTCCCTCTGCCCGAACACGGGCACCCCCGTCCCCGGCGGCCTCTCGTTCCACGAGGCGAGCCGGCTCCTCGGGACGGTGGCCGAGTCCGGCCGCAGGATCGTCGGCGTCGACCTCACCGAGATCGCGCCCGGCTCCGGCGGCGGGGACTGGGACGCGAACGTCGGCGCTCGCCT
>JBBIPT010000196.1:0-7614 GCA_037442705.1 Anaeromyxobacter sp. | reverse complement strand
AAGCCCCCCCTCCCCCCCACGGCGCCGCAACGCGCCGGCTTCGGGGCTCCGCAGCGACCGGCGCGACTGCGCGTCTTCTGCAGACGCCTCCCCCACGGACCGCACTGCAACGGGCGGGACACCGCGCTCCCGGAGCCTCGAGCAGCCCCCGCGCGGTGGCCCGCACGGCGTTGCGGCCCTTCGACAGGCTCAGGGCGAACGGCCGATCATCGGCTCTGGCGCGCGGAGCGCCGGGAGTCGCGGAGTCCCCGAAGACCGGCACGCGGCAGCGCCACCCCATCCCCGAAGGGCCCCGAAGGCCGCCACGCGGCGACGCCGCCGCCTCTACTTGCAGGTTCCCTTGGCCGCGGCGGCGTCCGCGTCCTTCGGATCGAGCTTCAGCGCCGAGTCGAGGGCCCGCTCGGCCTCCGGGCACCTGCCGAGCTTCGCGTACGACTTCCCCATGAGGGTGAAGGCCTCGGCGACCGGCGCGATCTCGAGCGCCTTCTGGGCGAACTTCACCGACTCGGCGAACTGGCCCATGTCGAAGAGGCGGCGGGCCATGTTCACGTCCCGCATCGCCTTCTTCATCGGATCCGCCCCGGGCAGCGGGGACTTGTCGGGGTTCAGGACCTTGTCGAGATCGGCCTGCTCCGCCTCGCCGAGGAGCACCTTGATCCGCGTCTTGATCAGGTCGCAGTACTCGATCTGCCGGTAGGGCTCGATCGCGACGAGCTTCAGCTTGCCGTCCGCGATGCCCACCATCGGGTGGAGCCGGATCCCGAGCTTGTCGTAGAGGACGTCGCCCTCGTCCACGAGCACCGGCATCGAGATCCCGGCCTCCTTCACCACCGCCTGGACGTCCGCGACGGCCTCGGACGAGGAGACGACCGCCGCCCAGCGGATCGACCTCCCGGCGAGCTCCTTCTCGCAGGCGGCCATCTGCTTCAGGGCGTCGAGGGAGCGCTCATGGTTCGGCCGGAAGAAGACGAAGACGTTCGCCTTCACCTTCGTGGAGAGGAGCCGCTCCTTGCCGCCGGCGAGCGTCCGGAGCTCCGGGTTCTCGAGCTGCGTCCCCGCCTCGGCCCGCGCGCGGGCGGCCGGCGGGATCACTGCGAGGAAGGCGAGGACGGCGAGGGCGGTGGACGATCGGCGGCTCGTGGACATGGCTCGTGGATGATGCACCACGCCGGCGTCCGGCGTGGCGGGTTTGTCGTACGGCAATCGCGGGACGGCGGCGCACATCCGACCACCTGTCCGCTCACCGCCCGCAGCCCTGCTTCCCTTCCCTCGCGACGGCGTGGTCCGGGTCGATCTTCAAGGCCGCGTCGAAGGCGCGCAGGGCCTCGGGACACTTCCCCATCGAGGCGAGGATCTCCCCCTGCGTCGCGTAGGCGTCGGCGCCGGGGAGGATGGCGAGGCTCTTCTGGACCTCCTCGAGCGCCTTCTCCCGCTGCTGGATGCGGAGGAGCGTCCGGGCGAAGTTGAGGTGCCGGCGGGCCACCCCCTCCTCGGTCCGCGTCGTGGCCCGCTCCGGCTGGTCCACCCTCGCGACCTCGGCCTCGGTCACCTCTCCGAGGACGAGCCGGATCCGCGCTTTCACCCGCTCGCAGTAGTTGATCTGCCGGAAGGGCTCGAAGGCGGAGAGGACGCCCTTCCCGTCGGCGATGAGGATCACCGGGTGGAGCCGCACGCCGAGCTTCCCGTAGAGGGCGTCCCCCTCGTCGAGGAGCACGGTCATCTTCACCCCCGCCTCCTGGACGAAGGCGCGCACCTCCTCGACGGTCCACGAGTCGGAGACGACGCCGACGAAGCGCACGGGCTTCGCGGCGAACTCCTTCTCGCAGGTCGCGAGCTCCTTCAGGGTGTCGAGGGAGCGCTCCTGCTGGGGGCGGAAGAAGACGAAGACGTTCGCCTTCGCGCTCCGGGAGAGGAGCCGGTCGCGCTTCCCGTCGAGCGTGCGGAGCTCGACGTCGGCGATCCGCTCGCCGGCCTGGACGCGGCGCTCGCTCTCGGCGGCGCCGCGTCCCGGGCGAGGGGGGGGGCCGCGATCCCGAGGACCGCGGCGGCGAGGAGGAAGGCCCTGCGAGCGTGCAACGCGACCTCTTACTTGCCGGGCGCGCTGCTCGTCAGCGTCTTGTTGTTGTAGGTCTTCGTGTCGTGGCAGGTCTTCGCGCACGATCCGCCGTTCGGGAGCTTCGTGTAGCCCACCTTGAGCACCCAGCCCTTCGGGCCGTAGGGGACGCCGTCCCGGATGTGATGGTCCTGCTTCGCGGCGTGGACCTCGTGGCAGGCGCGGCAGGTGCGCCCGCGCTCGCGGTTCACGTGGACGAAGTGGAGGTTGCGGGACCCGTCGCGGAAGCCGGTGAGCGTCGTCGTCTCCTCGACCGAGACGACCTTCTCGTTGTGGCAGCCGTAGCAGAGCGCGTAGTTCTTCCGCTCGTAGGGGGCGTAGAACTTCTCGGGGTACTCGGCGACGAGGAGTCGGAAGTGGTCACCCGCGTGCGTCCGGTGGCAGGCGGAGCAGTCCTTCGCCTTCACCGGGTCGTGCCAGATCGGGTTCTCGGCGAGCAACTTCTTGTAGTTCGTCATCGGCTTGCCGTCGTCGGACACCATCCCGTCCTTCGAGTGGCAGTTCACGCAGAGGTCGAACGGCAGCGCGATGAGGATCCGCTCCACGTTGGCCGCGTGGGGGTTGTGGCAGTTCGAGCACTTCCTGTCCTTCGTGATCGCGTCGTGCTGGACCTTCCCCTTCGCGAGCTGGTTCTTGATGCCCGCGTGGCACTTCGTGCAGAGGGTGACCATCTCCTCGTAGAGGAGGGCCGGCTCCACCGAGTTGTGCGCGTTGTGGCAGTCGGTGCAGGCCTCGAGGGCGGGCACGTGCTTGTACTTGCGCGCCATCACGTCGCGGACGTCGTCGTGGCACTCGAAGCACTGCTCGTTCACGGTGGCGTGCCGGGCTCTTCCCGATCTCGCCGGGTCGTTGTTCACGTGGCAGACGCCGCACTGCCCGCTCTCGTAGGGGGCGTGGGACCGGGTCGCCTTCTCGCGGGGGATGGGGGCCGTCGCGGCGCCCCGCCGGATGCCCTGCTTGCGCACCTCGGTCTTGATGGGCGCCGCCTCCGCGCCGAAGGCCGCGAGGACGAGTGCGACGGGGATGATCCTGGCGATGGTCTCGAGCCGCTGGTACATGTCCGCTCTTCGCTCCCCGGGGGCCGTTTTCTCGCAGGCCTCTCCCCCTCGAGCCGGAGGCCAAACGTGGTCGGATCGTTGGCCACTTTCGGCTACCTGGGCCTTGATCCGGGGCAATCCTAGCCGAAATAAGCAGCCGTTCGCGACTCTTCGCCGCGCCCCCCCTTCCCCGCCGCGATGCGTCGCCCGCGTGTTCCGGCGGGGGCGCCGTGCTCACATCCGGAGCTTCTTCTTCCGGGAGTTGTGCGGATTGTGACACATCGTGCAGGAGGCCTTCACCGCCGGGTGCATCGCCTTCTCCATCTTCACCGGTGCGCTCCCCGCGAACTCGTCGTGGCAGTCCGTGCAGAGATCGTTCGTGACCTTCACCGCCGGGCCCGGATTCCCCGGATCCGCCCGCTGGTGGCAGGTGTCACAGGCGCCCATCTCGAAGGGCCCGTGGGTCGACACCGCCTCCGCCCTGGGGATGGGCGCGAGCCGCTTGTTCTCCGCCCGCGCGGGCGTCGTGGCGAGGGCCACGACCGCGAGTGCGAGTGCGAGCGAGGCTGCGAGGGCTCTGTGCATGTCGAATGGGCTCCTGGGGCTCGAGGTCTTCCGGCCGCCCCACTCACACGACGCGCGACCGGCCCGTTTCATTTACCCCAAGCCTGACCCTCGGTCGATATCGCGGCCGCGGGGTCCGCGGCACCCCCCGCCTGCGGAGGAGGGCCGGAAACTTGCCAGGCCGGGTTCCTGGGGCATGCTCCAACCTCGGGTGATAGCGCCCGGAATCCCTCGCCCGGACGCGGACGGATCGGGGAGGGGCCGGGCACGGAGCGGGTGGTGGCGCGGGGTTCGAACCGGCGGCGGGTGGACAGGGTCCCTGGCGAGGGCCGGCGCAGGCTGCGCCGGACCGCGTCGCTCGTCCTCCTCCCCGCGCTCGCGCTCGCGGCCTCTGGCGGGCTCGCGCTCCTCGCCTGGCGCCACGGCGTGGAGGGCGACCTCCTCCGGATCCGCGAGATCCGGTTCTCGGGGCTCTCGCGCGCGAGCGCCGAGGAGCTGCGCGAGCTCTCCCCGGTGCGCCGCGGCGACCACCTCCTCCTCTCCGACGTCGCGGCCGCCGAGGCGGCCCTGCGCCGCCATCCCTGGGTCGCGGACGTCGAGGTGGCCCGCAGGCTCCCCCCGGCGCTCGAGGTGTCCGTCGTCGAGCGGCGGGCGGCGGCCCTCGTGGATCTCGGCGGGCTCTACCTCCTCGACGCGAACGGCGAGGTCTTCAAGCGGGCCGTCCCCGGGGACGGCCTCGACCTCCCCGTCGTCACCGGGATCGCGCGGGACGCCTGGGTGGAGCGGCGCGCGGAGGTGGAGCCGCTCCTCGCGGCGGCGCTCACGCTCCTCGACCGCTGGGCGGAGCGCGGCCTCGACCGCCGCGCCCCGGTGTCGGAGCTCCACGTCGATCCGGACTTCGGGACGACCCTCTTCGTGGGCCCGCGCGGCCTCGAGGTGCGGCTCGGCATCGGCGATCTCGCGGAGAAGCTCGTTCGCTTCGAGCGCGTCCTCTCGGCCCTCGAGGCCGAGGGCCAGCGCGCCGAGGTGCTCCACCTCGACAACCGCCGGCGCCCGGACTGGGTGGCCGTGCGGCTCGCGGGTGGTGGTGGGGCCGGCGGCCCGGCGGCCGGCGGCGTTGGCGGAGACGGTCCGAGAGGGCCGTAAGGTGGGCGGGGCGCGAGAGCGCCTTCACGCCCGGAGGTGGCACATGGCGAACACGGGAGACATCCTCGTCGGCCTCGACATCGGCACGACGAAGATCTGCGCCATCGTCGGCGAGGTCAGCGACGAGGGCATCGACATCATCGGCGTCGGCTCGCACCCGTCGAAGGGGCTGCGCAAGGGCGTCGTCGTGAACATCGACGCGACCGTCGCCTCGATCAAGCGCGCGATCGAGGAGGCGGAGCACATGGCCGGGTGCGAGATCACCACCGTCTACACGGGGATCGCGGGCGGGCACATCAAGGCCTTCCCCTCCCACGGCGTCGTGGCGGTGAAGGACAAGGAGGTCCGGCAGCAGGACGTGGACCGGGTGATCGACCAGGCGAAGGCCGTCGCCATCCCGCTCGACCGCGAGGTGATCCACGTCCTCCCCCAGGAATTCGTCGTCGACGACCAGGACGGCGTGAAGGAGCCGGTGGGGATGAGCGGCGTCCGGCTCGAGGCGAAGGCGCTCATCGTGACGGGCGCGGTCTCCTCCGCCCAGAACATCGTGAAGTGCGCGCAGCGGACCGGCCTCAACGTGGCGGACATCGTCCTCCAGCCGCTCGCCTCCTCCCTCGCCACGCTCTCCGAAGACGAGAAGGAGCTCGGCGTCTGCCTCGTGGACATCGGCGGCGGCACGACCGACATCGCCGTCTTCCACAACGGCGCCATCCAGCACACGGCGGTGATCTCCCTCGGCGGGAACCACCTCACGAACGACGTCGCCGTCGGCCTCCGGACGCCGACGCACGAGGCGGAGCGGATCAAGAAGCAGTACGGCTGCGCCCTCGCCGCCCAGGTGGACAAGACCGAGACCATCGAGGTCCCGAGCGTCGGCGGCGGGCAGCCCCGCGTCCTCTCCCGCCACATCCTCGCGGAGATCGTCGAGCCCCGCGTGGAGGAGATCTTCATGCTCGTGCAGCACGAGCTCCAGAAGTGCGGGATGGAGGAGATCCTCGCCTCGGGCGTCGTGATCACCGGCGGCTCCACCCTCCTCGCCGGGATGCCGGAGATGGCCGAGGAGGTCCTCGGGATGCCCGTCCGGCGCGGCCTGCCGCGGGGGATCGGCGGGCTCGTGGACGTGGTGAAGAGCCCGATGTACGCGACCGCCGTCGGCCTCGTGATCTACGGCACGGCGCAGCAGGGCGGGAGCCCCTACTTCAAGATCCGGGAGGAGAACGTCTACCGCAAGGTGAAGTCCCGGATGAAGGATTGGCTCGGGGAGATCTTCTAGTGCCCGGGGCGCGGCACCAGCCCGCGAGGACCACGTCATGATCGAGTTCACCGACAAGCAGGACGCCGCGCGGATCCGCGTCATCGGGGTGGGCGGCGGCGGCGGAAACGCCATCAACACCATGGTCGCGGCCCGGCTCGAGGGCGTCGAGTTCATCGCGGCGAACACCGACGTCCAGGCGCTCGCCGCGAACCGGGCGAGCGTGAAGCTCCAGCTCGGCCGGAGCGCCTCCCGGGGGCTCGGCGCGGGGGCGAACCCCGACGTGGGCCGCCAGGCCGCCCTCGAGGAGCGCGAGGCGATCGCCGCGGCGCTCGAGGGCTCCGACATGGTCTTCGTCACCGCCGGGATGGGCGGCGGCACCGGCACCGGCGGCGCGCCCGTCGTCGCGGACGTGGCGAAGTCCACCGGCGCCCTCACCGTGGGCGTCGTGACGAAGCCGTTCCTCTTCGAGGGGAACAAGCGGCGCAAGCAGGCGGAGGAGGGGCTCGCCGAGCTCGAGGCCGCCGTGGACACGCTCATCGTGATCCCGAACCAGCGGCTCCTCTCCGTCGCCGGGGAGAACATGTCGCTCGCCGACGCCTTCAAGCGCGCGGACGAGGTGCTCCTGAACGCCGTGCAGGGCATCTCCGACATCATCACGGTCCACGGCCTCGTGAACGTGGACTTCGCCGACGTCCGGACCATCATGAGCGAGCGAGGCATGGCGCTCATGGGGACGGGCCGCGCCGGCGGCCAGAGGCGCGCCCTCGAGGCGATGCAGGCCGCGATCAGCTCGCCGCTCCTCGAGGACGTCTCCCTCGACGGCGCGACGGGGCTCCTCGTGAACATCACCGGCGGCGCGGGGCTCACCCTCCGCGAGGTGGACGAGGCGGTCTCCATGGCCCAGTCCGCCGCCGACCCCGACGCGAACATCATCTTCGGCTCGGTCGTGGACGAGGGGCTCGGCGACGAGGTCCGGATCACGGTGATCGCGACCGGCTTCCAGCGCGAGGCGGACCGGCGGCCGTCCCGCCCCGCCCCGGCCCAGCTCTCCACCCCGGCGCCCGCGCGAGCCATCCCTCCGCCCATCCCGCTCGAGGTCCGGGCGAAGGAGCCGCCCGCCCCCGCGCGGGCGGTGGAGCCGGCGCACGCCGCGGTCCGCAGGCCGCGCGCCCCGGTGAAGCCGGGTGAGGGCGACGACCAGTACGACATCCCGGCGTTCCTCCGCCGGGGGACCGGCGCGCCGCGCGAGTAGCCACGGAAGTCCCGGCGCCCCGTCCGTCCTTCCCCCGGGCGGGCGGGGCGCACGGCGTTCCGGCCGCGTCTAGAACGGCCGCTCGCGATTCGTGATCGGCCCCTGGCCTCAGGCCTCGGACCTGACGATTGATCACATCTCGGCGCGGCCCAGGTGGTAGCCGGCCTCCATCTCGACGAGCTTCCGGTAGCCGCGCCAGAGCGTCAGCCAGCCGGGCGAGCCGTTCGATTTGATGTGGCCACCGATG
>JBBIPT010000195.1:0-7625 GCA_037442705.1 Anaeromyxobacter sp. | reverse complement strand
TGCTCCGGCGGGACGCCGGGATCCCAGGCGGCCGGGGCGTTCGGGTCGTAGGGCTGGTTCGGATCCCATCCCGCGGCGGCGTTCGAATCGGCCTCGCCCGGAGGGAGGTTCGGGTCCCAGGCGGCCTGGACGTTCGGGTCGTGGGGCGCGTTCGGATCCCATCCCGCCTCGGCCGGGGGCTCCGCGCCGAGCGAGGAGGGATCGAAGAGGGGAGCGGGCTCCTGCGCGGGCTCGAGCGGCGCGAAGGGCTGTTCCGCGAAGGCCGCCTCGAGGGCGCCGGCCGCGTCCGTCTCCGGCTCGGGCTCCGCGGCGGGCGGCGGCGGCTCGGGCGGCGGGGGTGGCCGGTTCCGCAGGCCCGCGGGGAGGAGCGAGTCGCGGAGCTTCGCCGCGGCGGCGTTCACGTCGAAGCCGGGCCGGAGCCCGCCCGCGCCCATCTCCGGCCCGATGAGGTCGCGCAGGACCGCATGGCGCGCCTCCTCCTCGGGCGTGAGGGAGCCGGCTCGCCGCTTCTCCTCGAGCGAACGGAACTCCTTCATCACGCTGCGCTGATCGGGCATGTCGCGTACCGGAAGGAGGCGAGCGCGGGGGGACGCCTCGAAAACGGGCCGATGATACCGCGTCACCCGGGAGCGACAAAGCGGAGGTCCGCTTGCTTTCCCCTGGCCCGACGGCCATGTATGGCGCCGGATGCCCCCGGCCCGACGACCCCCGAGCCCGCGCGCGCCCGCGCGGCCCCACTCCCCCGCGGACTTCCTGCCGACGACGCAGGAGGAGGTCCGCGCGCGGGGCTGGGACGGGATCGACGTCCTCCTCGTCACGGGCGACGCCTACGTGGACCACCCGAGCTTCGGCGCGGCGGTGATCGGCCGGGTCCTCGAGGCCCGCGGCTTCCGGGTGGGCGTGGTCGCGCAGCCCGCCTGGCGCACGACGGCGGACGTCGCCCGGCTCGGCCGGCCGCGCCTCTTCGCGGGGGTCACGTCCGGGGCGATGGACTCCATGGTGAACCACTACACCGCCCACAAGCGGATCCGCTCGGACGACGCCTACACTCCGGGTGGCGAGGCGGGGCGCCGCCCCGACCGCGCGACCTCCGTCTACGCGCGGCTCGTGCGCGAGGCGTTCGGGCCGGCGCTCCCCGTCGTGATCGGCGGGATCGAGGCCTCGCTCCGCCGGATCGCGCACTACGACTACTGGGAGGACCGGATCCTCCCGTCCGTCCTCGTCCCCTCCGGCGCGGACCTCCTCGTCTACGGTCAGGGGGAGAAGCCGATCGTGGAGATCGCGCGGCGGCTCTCCTCCGGCGAGGACGTCTGCGGGCTCGTGGACGTCCCCGGGACGGCGGTCCTCGTCGAGGACCTCGCCCTCGCCGGGCTCGAGGAGCGGACGCGGAAGGCGATCGAGCTCCCGTCCTGGGAGGAGGTCGCGAAGGACAAGAGGCGCTTCGCGGAGTCGAGCCGCCTCTACCACCTCGAGCAGAACGCGGACAACGCGCGGGTCCTCGTGCAGCGCCACGGCAAGGGGCCGAAGGCCCGCTTCGTCGTCGTGAACGAGCCGATGGCGCCGCCGGCGACCGAGGAGCTCGACCGGATCGCCGAGCTCCCCTACGCGCGCGAGGCCCACCCTTCCTACGGCGGCGCCCACATCCCGGCCCTCGAGCAGATCCGCTGGTCGGTCCAGATCCTGCGCGGGTGCGCCGCGGGCTGCGCTTTCTGCTGCATCACCGAGCACCAGGGGCGGGACGTCGCCTCGCGCTCCGAGGAGAGCGTGCTCCGCGAGGTCGCGGCGCTCGCCTCGAAGGAGAGCTTCCGCGGGACCGTCACCGACCTCGGCGGCGCGACCGCGAACATGTGGCGGATGACCTGCACGAGCGCGGAGGCCCACGCGGCCTGCCGGCGCCCCTCCTGCGTCTTCCCCTCCGTCTGCCAGTACTTCGAGGTGGACCACGGCCCCCTCGTCGACCTCTACGAGAAGGCGAAGAAGGTGAAGGGGGTGAAGCACCTCTTCGTCGGCTCCGGTGTCCGCTACGACCTCGCCCAGGCCGACCGGAAGAACGGGGAGCGCTACCTGCGGGCCCTCGTACAGAACCACGTCTCCGGCCAGCTCAAGGTCGCGCCGGAGCACGTCTGCGATCCGGTGCTCCGGCTCATGAAGAAGCCCGGGGTCGAGAGCTTCGAGCGGTTCCGGAAGGACTTCGCGCGCCTCTCCCGGGAGGCGGGGAAGGAGCAGTACCTCGTCCCCTACTTCATCTCCTCCCACCCCGGCTCCTCGCTGGAGGAGGCGGTGGAGCTCATGGAGTACCTCCAGCGGAACCGCTGGAAGCCGCAGCAGGTGCAGGACTTCGTCCCGACCCCGATGACGCTCGCCTCGGACATCCACTGGTCCGGCGTCCACCCCATGACGGGAGCGCCCGTGCACGTCGTCCGGGACATGGAGGAGAAGCGGATGCAGAAGGCGCTCCTCCGCTGGGGCGACCCGGCGAACCGGCCCCTCGTGGAGAAGGCCCTCCGCAAGACCGGGAGGCTCCGGCCGGGCGAGCGGCTCGGGCCGGGCGGGGCCCCCCGCGCGAGGCGTCCGCGGCGCAAGGGTTCCTAGCGCGGCCCGTCGCCCTGCGCTAGCCTTCGCGCCCTCATGGACGACGCCGCCCGCGCCGAGCGCCACCTTCGCCTCCGGAAGGCCGACCACCGGCACCTCTGGCACCCCTTCACGCAGATGAAGGACTGGCTCGCCGAGGAGCCGATCGTCGTGGACGAGGCGGAGGGGGTCTACCTCGTCGACACCCTCGGGAACCGCTACCTCGACGGCGTCTCCTCGCTCTGGTGCAACGTCCACGGCCACCGGGTGAAGGAGCTCGACGAGGCGGTCCGGGCCCAGCTCGGGAAGGTGGCCCACTCCACCCTCCTCGGCCTCGCCTCCACCGCCTCCATCGAGTGCGCGGAGACGCTCGCCGGGGTCCTCCCCCCCGGGCTCTCCCGGATCTTCTTCTCCGACGCGGGGGCGACCGCGGTCGAGATCGCCCTGAAGATGGCCTACCAGCACCACCAGCTCCGCGGCGACGCCGCCCGCAAGGAGTTCGTGGCGCTGCGGGGCGGCTACCACGGAGACACGATCGGCGCCGTCTCCCTCGGCGGCATCGACCTCTTCCACCGGATCTTCGCGCCCCTCCTCTTCGGCGTGCACCACGCGCCCCAGCCTTACTGCTACCGGTGCCCCCTCGCGAAGACCTGGCCGGACTGCGCCATGGCCTGCGCGGACGAGGTGGAGAAGGTCTTCCAGGAGCGCCCCGGCCGGATCGCCGCCCTCGTGATGGAGCCGGTGATGCAGGGGGCGGACGGGATGATCGCCCAGCCCCCCGGCTACGTCCGGCGGATGCGGGAGATCTGCGACCGGCACGGGGCCCTCCTCGTCGCGGACGAGGTCGCGACCGGCTTCGGCCGGACGGGGACGATGTTCGCGGTGGAGCAGGAGGGGGTCGTCCCGGACATCCTCACCGTCGCGAAGGGGCTCACCGGCGGCTACCTCCCGCTCGCGGCCACCGTGACGACGGAGCGGGTCTTCGAGTCCTTCCTCGGCGCGTTCGAGGAGAAGAAGACCTTCTTCCACGGCCACACCTACGCCGGGAACCCGCTCGCCTGCGCCGCCGCGACCGCCTCGATCCGGCTCATGCGAGACCGGAAGGTGATCGAGGGGCTGCCCGCGAAGGCCGCCGCCCTCGCCGCGGCCCTCGCCCCGGCGGCGAAGATGGAGCACGTCGGGGAGGTCCGGCAGCGGGGGCTCATGGTCGGGATCGAGCTCGTCCGGGACCGCGGCACGAGGGAGGAGTACGACTACGCGCTCCGCGCCGGGCACCGGGTGATCCTCGAGGCGCGCGAGCTCGGCGCGATCCTCCGGCCGCTCGGGAACGTCGTCGTCCTCATGCCGCCTCTCGCGATGACCGAGACGGAGCTCGCGCAGCTCGCCGCCATCGCCCTCTCCTCCATCGAGAAGGTCACGGCGAGGTTGTGATGACCACGATGGCCGGGCTGGAGTCGCGGCGTTCGCCCTTCGACGGGCTCGGGGAGAACGGACCCCTCTCCAGCCGTTCGTGGTGAACCCTCGACGAGGTCTGAACCACGAACGGACGCACTTCGACGCAACGGGAGCCGCAAACATGCCAACTCCTGCCCTCCGCGGAATCTTCGTCACCGCGACCGACACGGCGGTCGGGAAGACCGAGGTCGCCTGCGCCCTCCTCCGGGAGGCGCGGGCGCGCGGGCTCGACGCGGTGGGGGCGAAGCCGGCGCAGTCGGGGCTCGTCCCCGGCGAGCCCTCCGACGCGGAGCGGCTGCGGGAGGCCTCGGGGCGGACGGAGCCGCTCGAGGCCGTCTGTCCGTACTCCTTCGCCGCCCCGCTCGCCCCGGCCGTGGCCGCCCGCCTCGCCGGCGTCGCGATCTCCTTCGAGCGGGTCCTCGCCTCCGTCCGCGCGCTCGCGGACCGGCACGAGGCGGTCGTCGTGGAGGGGGCGGGTGGGCTCCTCGCGCCGCTCACGGAGCGCGAGACCTGCGCCGACCTCGCCCGGGCCCTCGGGCTCCCGGTGCTCGTCGTCGCGCGCGCGGGGCTCGGGACGGTGAACCACACCGCCCTCACGGTGGAGGCGCTCCGCGCCCGCGCGCTCCCGATCGCGGGGATCGTGCTGAACCGGCTCGCCCCGGAGGACGATCCCTCCGTGCCGCACAACGCGGCGGAGATCGCCCGGCTCACCGGGATCATCCCCGCGGCGCTCCTCCCGTACGCCGCCGATATCGAGGCGCGCGCGCGCGCCCTCGGATCCACGCTCTCCGGGAAGATCCAGTTTTAGGCGCGGGGAGCGAAAAATGGATCGATCGCCGGATCGATCCTAGAGATCGCGGTCGTGCCCACCGTCGTCGATCTCACCCTCGTCTCGAAGGCGCGCCGTGTGCTCGGTGCCATGCTCGAGGAGCGGGGGCTCGGCTTCTTCCTCGTCTCCTCGTCCCGGACGCCGAGGCTCGATCCGCGCCGGATCGCCTGGGTCGTGGAGGCGGCGCGCCGGCAGGTGGGCCCGCGCGCGCGCAACGACCCGAACGCGCTCTCCCGGACCCGGCGGGTGGTGCGGCGCGAGCTCATCCGCCTCCTCTCGGAGGCGATGCTCCAGGCGGGGCTCTAGGCCGCGCCGGGCTTCCCCGCGCTCGCCTGGACGAAGCGGAACCTGAGATCCGTGAGGAGGTTCTCGAGGAACCGCTCCTCCTCGGGC
This sequence comes from Anaeromyxobacter sp., assembly GCA_037442705.1. Lineage (GTDB taxonomy): Bacteria > Myxococcota > Myxococcia > Myxococcales > Anaeromyxobacteraceae > Anaeromyxobacter. The sequence continues at coordinate 2,377 of JBBIPT010000195.1, read as the reverse complement.
GTGAGGTTCCCGCGCGTCTTCTCCCGGAGCATCGCGAGGATGTCGATCGTCTGCTTCGCGAACGCGAGGTCGGGCTTCCCCGCCTCTCCGGTCTCCGGGTGCGGCGCGTCCCCGAGGTGCACGAACGCGGAGGACCCGAGGGACAGCACGAACGTGTAGAAGTCGATCCCCGTCTTCTCGTCGGTCATGGTTCCTCCGGAAGCCTGAGCCCTGGGTGTCCCCGGATCGCGCGCGAGCGTTCAGTCGATGGGGAAGGATATCCGCTCCGCCGCGAACCCGCGCTGCACGAGGAGCACGAGCTCGCCCGTGCGTCTCGCCCGGCCGGCCGCGCGGCGGAACTCGGCGAGGGTCGAGACCTCGGTCGAGTTCACCTCCCGCACGAGGTCCCCCGCCTGGATCCCCACCCGGGAGGCGGGCGTGCCCCGCGCGACCCGCTGCACGACGACGAGCGAGCCGCCCGTCACCTTCTCCTCTCCGAGGGTGAGGCCGACCCGGCGGGCGACGGCCTCGGCGACCCGCTCGTCGGAGAGCACCACCGCCTTCGGCTGGGCGACGACGCGGGCCCCGTCCCGGGCGAGCTCGAGCCGGGCGACGCCGCCGACTTGCAGGTCCCGGACCCGGAAGCGGAACTCCTCCGCGCTCCTCGGCGGGAAGCCCCGGACCGACTCGACGACGTCGCCCTTCCGGACGCCGGCCCGCTCCCCCGGGGAGCCGGGCTCCACCGCGGTGACGACGACCCCGCCCGTGGAGCCGACGGGGCTCCCCTCGCGGGCGGGGAGGTCGGCGACCGAGATCCCGAGCCAGCCTTCCCGGACCTCGCCGTGGGCGATGAGGTCCTCCGCCACGCGCCGGGCCCGGTCGATCGGGATCGCGAAGCCGATCCCGGCGTTCCGGTCCCCGAGGATGGCGGTGTTCACGCCGACGAGCCGTCCCTCGATGTCGAGGAGCGCGCCGCCGGAGTTGCCGGGGTTGATCGAGGCGTCGGTCTGGATGAAGTCGAAGAGGGTCCGGTCGCCCGCCTTGAAGCTCCTGTTCACCGCCGAGACGACGCCGGTCGTCACGGTGTGGGAGAGGCCGAAGGGGTTGCCGATCGCGATCACCGTCTCCCCGATGAGGAGCCGCTCCGAGCGGCCCATCGTCGCCCAGGGGAGCCGCTCCTTCGTCTCGAGCTTCAGGACGGCGAGGTCCGACGAGGGATCGGTCCCGACCACCTTCGCGAGGAGCTCCCTCCCGTCGAGGAGCCCGACCCGGAAGCGCGCCCCCCGCTCCACGACGTGGTTGTTCGTGAGCACCCAGCCGTCCGGGGAGACGATGACCCCGGAGCCGAGCGAGGTCACGGCGTAGCCCGGCCGGGTGCGGGGGCGCGAGAAGAACTCCTCGAAGAGGAGCTCGGCCATGGAGCCGGCCCGCGAGCGCTCGCGGATCCGGACGAGCTCCTCGGCGGAGACGTTCACGACGGCCGCGCGCACCCGCTCCACCGCGGCCACGACGGGCGTGCGCCGGGCCGCCGAGTCGCGATCGTCCTGGGGGGGGAGCGTCGCCGCGCGGGGGGCGGCGGGGAGCGCGAGCGCGGCCGCGACGAGCGAGGCGGCGGCGCGCGCCAGACCTACCCCTCGAAGCAGGGCGGGCACCGCGCTAGCTCACTCCAGGTCCTCGTCGTCGAGGTCCTCGCCCTCGATGGACGCCTCCACCGGCACCGCCTGCTCGGCGACGTCGGGGAGGGACTTCAAATGGCGCTCGTAGTCCTTCTCGTCCACGATGCCCTTGCGGACGTAGCGATGGACGACGCGCTTGTCGATGGTCTTGTTCTCGAAGGTCTCGGACATGGGCTCCTCGGAGGGCGGCAAAATACGCGCCGCCTTGCGACCCCGTCAAGCGCGTGCTACCCCCTCCCGATGCCGACGGAAGGCGCCCCGGCGGGTGCCGCGCGGCGCGCGCGGCTCCGCGGGCTCTACGCGATCGTCTCGGGCCCGGACCCGGTGGAGGGCGCGCGGGCCGCCGTGGACGGCGGCGCCCGCGTCGTCCAGCTCCGGATGAAGGACGCCCCGGCGGGCGAGGTGCTCGCCGCGGCCCGGGGGATCGCGGAGGCGGTGCGCGGCCGCGCCCTCCTCCTCGTGAACGATCGCCCCGACATCGCGCTCCTCTCCGGCGCGGACGGCGTGCACCTCGGCGACGAGGACCTCCCCGTCCCCGAGGCGCGCCGGCTCCTCGGGCCGGACCTCCTCGTGGGCCGGACCTGCCGGACGCTCGAGGAGGCGCGGGCCGCGATCGCCCAGGGGGCGGACCACGCCGGCTTCGGGCCCGTCTTCGCCACCCGGACGAAGGCCCTCGCGGTCGCACCCCGCGGGCTCGGGGCGCTCGAGGAGGCGGCCCGGGC
>JBBIPT010000194.1:0-7653 GCA_037442705.1 Anaeromyxobacter sp. | reverse complement strand
CTCTCCACCTGGGCGGTGTGCTCGCGCGCCTCGAAGCCGAAGAGCGGGTGGCCGGGGAGCGCCAGGAGGTCGGCGAGGCCGGCGTAGAGGGCGCGGAAGAAGGCGTTGGCCGGCCGCCGCAGCTTCGCCTCCTCCTCGGGCGTCGAACGCCGGAAGACGATGGCGTCGTCCACGAGCCGCCAGGCGAGCTGGTCGTCGAAGGAGGTCACGTCCTGCGTGACGATGCCGATCTCCCTGGCGGCGCCGAGGAGCGCCGTGACCAGGGCCTCGAAGTCCTTGGTCCCGAGCGCGCGGACCGCGCCGTTGCCGCCCCAGACCCTGCTGTCGCGGAGGGTCTTGCCGAGCGAGGAGCGGGCGCCGCCGCGGGCGATGAGGTCCTCGTCGCGCAGCGAGATCCGGCCGCGGGCGGGCGGCGTGACGAAGAGCCAGCGGGACCGGCGCGGCTGCTCCCCCTGGGCGAAGCCCCAGGGCGCCCGGAGGCGGGAGTGGGCCCGCGAGATGAGCTGCTCGACGGCGCTCTGCTCCAGGACCTGGCTGCGGATGGCCATCAGCTTCCGCAGGTGGTCGAAGAGCTCCTCGTAGACGGCCCGGCGGACCTCGGGCTTGGCGTACTTCAGCGCCTCGGGCGCGCCTGCGAAGAGCGACTCGTCGCTCACCAGCTCGTCGAGGCCCCGGTAGTCCACCGAGAGGAGGCCGAGCTCCTCGAGGTTCGGGTTGGTGTAGCGCCAGCCCCGGCGCTGGTCGAACCAGACCCGGTAGGCGAGGACGTCGCGGAGGGTCTTCTCGGCGTCCTCGAGGTTGATGCCGCGCAGCGTCGGCTCGAGGAGCCACTCCGCCCGGATCTCGGGCGAGCGGGCGTCGAACCCGAGCGCCCGCTGCTGCGCCAGGCCGAGCTGCTCGGCCCGCAGGCCCGCCGGGCCGGCCTGCTCCAGCGCGCGGAGGAAGCCGGCCCGCAGCAGGCTGACGAAGAGGAAGTCGTTGAAGTGGCCCGCCTGGAGGGCGGCGTCCTGCCGGTTGTCGGTGAAGCCGAGCAGCTTGCGCGTGAAGGGCTCGAGGCCCGACTTCTCGCCGTGCATCCAGCGCAGGGCGCTGGCGGTGAGCACCGTGGTGGCCGAGCTGCGCCCCTCGGCGGAGAGCGACGCGAGCCGGTTGCGGTCCCGCGCCGCCGAGCTCTGCGTGTCGCCGCAGCGGAGGCAGAAGCGGAACTTGCCGGGGAGGAACCAGGCCTCGAGCCCCGAGCCGGCCTTGCCGTCGGGCTCGACCAGGAACTCGCGGGCGCGGTGCTCCCGGAAGTTCCGCTTGAGCCGGAGGTGGCCCCGGGGGTCCTGCTCGAGCCAGGCCTCCGGGTAGTCGTCGTCCTCGTCGGCGAACTCGAAGGCCTCGTCGGCCGGGTGGAGCGTGAGGAAGCCGAACTCCACCGGGTCGTCGGGCACCTCCGCCGACGTGGCCGGCGCAGGAGTCGTGGCGGCCCCGTCGTCCGGGTCCCGCTTGATGGGGGCGTCGTCGATGTCGCGGGCGTGGAAGCGACGGACGCCCGACACCGTCTCGAGCCGGACCGGGTGGTACTCGTGCCCGCAGACCCGGCAGAAGTGGACCGGGTAGAGCCGCTTCTTCTCGTCGCCCGGCTTGAAGACCTGGCCGTCCACGGTGACGAAGCGCTGGCCGGGCCGCTCCAGGGTCGAGTAGGCGTAGCCGGCGCCGGAGATGAACTGGTGGAGCTTGAAGGCGAAGAAGCTCCGCTCGCTGGCCCCGGGCGCCTTCGTCCGGTGGTCCTCCGGTACGCTGCTCACCAGGAGGAGCTGGCGGAGGGCCTTGCCGCAGGCCTCCTCGCCTCGGCCGCTCACCTCGGCGAGGGCGGACACCGCCTCCGAGACCGTCCTGGGGCGTGCCCGCTGCCAGCGCTGGTCGGCCTCGTTCCACTCGATGCCGAGGTGGGTCTCCACCCAGATGGCGAGGGGGCTCTTGCTGAGCACGGCGTCCGAGACGTCGTCCGGGATGCCCTGGTCGATGGCGGCGGCGAGGCCGGCCTTCACCTGGGCCTCGGTGAGGCTCTCGGTGCTCCGGTCGAGCGTCTCGCCGATGACGTGGGCCGCGGTGATGGAGGTGGCGAAGAGCTTCCCGGCCACCTCGGCCACGACCTGGTTGCGGTCCCGGGAGGTCCCTCCGCTCGCCATGGTGGCCGAGGTGCCGACGCACTGGAGCCGCTCCGGCGCGAGCTGCTCGCGGACCCGGCGGACCAGCAGCGCCACGTCGGCGCCCTGCCGGCCGCGGTAGGTGTGCAGCTCGTCGAGGACCAGGAACTGCAGCCCGCGGCAGTTGCCGATCACCTTCTGGTCGAGCGCGTCCTGGCGGGTCATCAGGAGCTCGAGCATCACGAAGTTGGTGAGGAGGATGTCGGGCGGGTCGTCGGCGATGGCCTTGCGCCGATCGTTGTCGTCCTGGCCGGTGTAGCGCGCGAAGGTGACGGGGGCGGGGCCCGCCACGTTGGACAGGTACTTCTTCAGCTCCTCCTGCTGGCTGTTGGCCAGAGCGTTCATCGGGTAGATGACGATGGCGCGCGTCCGCTTGCCGCCCGCCGCCTTCTTGGCGCGCAGCACCGCGTCGACGATGGGGATGAAGAAGGCGAGCGACTTGCCGGAGCCGGTGCCGGTGGTGACGACGTAGCTCTCGCCGTCGCGGGCGAGGGCGATCGCCTCCTGCTGGTGCCGGTAGAGGGACAGCGGCTCGCCGCGCGGGTTGGCCTCGGACTTGTTGACCCGGAAGATCTCGGCGCAGCCCGGATCGAGGAGACCGTCGTCGACCTGCTTCTGGATGGTGGTGACGCTGCGGTAGCGCGGGTTGATCTGGAGAAGGGGCTCTGGCCAGTAGCGCCGGTCGGCGTAGATGGCGTCGATCTGCTTCCGGAGGTCCTCCGCGAAGATGGTCGTGAACGAGGTCGCGAACTGCTCGTACTCGCGGACCACGGTGTCGCGGAGAGAGAAGACGTCCATGGGCCCCTCGGGAGAACGGGGGTGCCCACGCCACGCACCCACCCCCGCAGACGGCGAATGCTACCTCACCGGCGCGCGTCCTTGGGATCGGGAGAGGTGGCCGCAGGGATGGCGACCGCGGACTCGAGGAGGCCGCGGTCCCGGATGCCGGGCGAACCAGTCAGGCCGGGAAGATCTCTCCCATGTGGCCGACGAACTCCCAGAACGGGAGCACCTCGATGGGACCGTCCTGGAGGCGGCGATCGCCCAGGTAGACGACCACGCTCCGGTCCAGCCCGACCGCCTTCCCGAGCTGGCGGAGCCCCTCCCCGTCCGACGTGCGCCAGCGCTCGGAGGCCTTGACCTCGACCCCGATGCGCCGCTCCCCTCGCTGCCACACCAGGTCCACCTCCAGCCCGGAGGGAAGCCGCCAGTAGGCGAGATCGCCACCCACCTCGTGGTCGTGCAGGTGAGCCCGGAGCTCGTGGAGCAGCCAGCCCTCCAGGAGCGGCCCGCGATCGGCGGGGTGGAGCGGATCGCGCAGCCGGCCGCTCAGCGTCCGGGCCACGCCGCTGTCGAAGAGGTAGAACTTCGGGTTGGCGACCTCCTTCACTCGCGCCCGCGGGCGCCACGCCGGAAGCAGGTGACCCAGCATGGTGTCGGAGAGCACCTCGAAGAACCCCTGCACGGTGGTGCGCGACACGCCGGCGTCCCGGGCGATCCCGGCCACGTTGAGCACCTGTCCGTGGAGGAGGGAGGCCACCTCCAGGAACCGCGAGAAGCCGTCGAGGCTCCGGACCAGGCCCTCGTTCCGGATCTCCTCAGCCAGGTAGGTGTCGCGGTAGGCCTCGAGGAGCTCGACGCGGCCCCTCGTCGAGGGCTCGCTCCGAACGGCGGGAAGGGCGCCGAAGCGAAGCAGGTCGTCGACGGCCGCGCCCGGTGTCAGCTCCGCGGCCACCAGGGGAAAGAACCTCCGGCTCGCGGCGCGGCCGGCCAGCAGGTTCACGTCGCGGGCCCGCAGCTTCCGGGCGCTGGAGCCGGTGAGCGCGAAGCGGATCCTGCGGGAGTCGCGCGAGAGGACGTCGTGAACCTCGTGGAGCAGGCCCGGGAGGCGCTGGACCTCGTCCACCACCACCCAGCTCCCGCCTGCCAGCGCGTCGACCTCCTGGCGAAAGAGGCCCGGCTCCCGCAGGAGCCTGGACCACTCCCGCTCCTCGAGGAGGTTGAACCAGCGGGCCTTCGGGAAGTGGAGGCGCAGCCAGGTCGTCTTGCCGGTGGCCCTGGGCCCGAGCAGGAAGAAGGAGCGCTTCGGCGGCTGGAGGCGGCGCTGGAACATGAGCAGCAGTTTTACCGGATTTATGCCGGCGATGTATACAGTGCCGACGGAGGAACTGGGCTCGAGCCGGACCTTCGCCGTTCGCCACCGGCCGGGAGGATTCGATCCAGGGAATTCGTTGCAGAGAAAGCCGGAGCCGCCCTGTAAGCCGGGTTCTGTCCCGCCGGCAAGGCCGGCGGCGGCGTACATTCCTCTCGGACGCGCGTTGCCGCGCGCCTCCAGCGAGCCGTACCCGGAGGCTGGGGCGGGCCGCCCTTCACCCGCCTCGCGGCGGGATCGCCTCCCTATTCGCTCTTGCACCGGGTGGGGTTTGCCGTGCCGCCCCCGTCACCGGGGGCGCGGTGCGCTCTTACCGCACCGTTTCACCCTTGCCACGCATCCTCCGGAGAGGACCGTTCGGCGGTCTGTTCTCTGTGGCACTTTCCTGCGGGTTGCCCCGACCGGCCGTTGACCGGCACCCTGCCCTGTGGTGCCCGGACTTTCCTCGGCGGCCTCTCGGCCGACGCGTACGCCCGGGCGGCTCCGGCGGGATCGATGTAACACGCGCGGATTCCCTCGGCAATCGGGGTACCCCGGCGTGGTGCTGGACCCGGGCCGCGTTCGGGGGATGATGGGGTCCCCGTTCACGTGGAGTCACCCATGACCGCCCGCCTCGCCGGCTGCCTCTCCCTCCTCCTCCTCGCCCTCCCCGCCTCCGCCCAGTTCGAGGGCACGGCCGACATCCGGATGACCGCCCACGAGGACGGGAACCGGATGGAGGGGAAGGGACGGCTCTTCGTCGCCCCCGCCGCCTGGCGGATGGAGATGGAGATGACCGTCGCGAAGGCGGAGAAGGGCTCGCCCGCCGCGGAGGCGATGGGCGGCCTCGTCGGCCAGCGGATGGTCGTCTTCGGGAAGGCGAGCGATCCGAAGAAGACCTGGATGGTGAACGAGAAGATGAAGACCTACTCCGTCGTCGAGGACGACGAGGACGGCGGGGTGGAGCGCGGGGGCGAGGGCGCGAAGGAGGGCTGGAAGGTCACGAAGCTCGGCGCCGAGAAGGTGGCCGGCCTCGCCTGCACCGCCGTCCGCGCGGAGCGGAAGGGGGAGGACGAGGTCACCGAGGCCTGCCTCGCGAAGGAGATCTCCACCGCCCAGTGGATGAAGGGGATGAAGGAGAGCGACGACGAGGGCTGGATCCTCGCCGCGGAGCGCGCCGGCGTCACCGGCCATCCGGTCCGGCTGGTCACGCGGACCCGGGCGGGCCAGGAGCGCGCGCGCTTCGAGTTCGTGGCCGTCGAGCGGAAGAGGCTCCCCGCCTCGCTCTTCGAGGTCCCGAAGGGCTACCGGGAGACCTCCATGATGGAGAACCTCGTCCAGACGCCCGAGCACGCGGCGCAGATGGAGGAGGCGAAGAAGCAGCTCGAGGAGGCGATGAAGCAGATGTCTCCCGAGCAGCGGAAGCAGATGGAGGAGATGATGAAGGGGGCGGGCGGGAAGAAGAGGTGAGGGCGGAGATCTTCCGCGGCCAGGATCGGGGAGCCCCCGCATGACCGTCGCCCTTCGACAGGCTCAGGGCGAACGGACTGTCTCGAACCGCTCCTGGTGACCCTTCGACCCCCTCGGGGAAACCACGAACGGTGGCGGAAGCGCCCTTCGACCGGCTCGGGGCGAACGGATCCCTCTCGAACCGTCGTTGCCGAGCCTGTCGCGCTCGGCCCGAGCGTAGCCCTCCCTCACCGCCGGATCCCCCTCGCCACCCCCCGCTTCGGGCAGAGCTCCGCGACCGCACAGCGCGAGCAGGCCGGCGCCCGGGCGGAGCAGGTCCTCCTCCCGTGCCAGACGAGGAGCTGGTGCCCCTTCGCCCAGCGCGCCTCCGGCAGGAGCGCCCGGAGGTCGCGCTCCACCTTCGACGGATCCTCCTCCCGGGAGAGCCCGAGCCGCCGGGCGAGCCGCCCCACGTGCGTGTCCACCGGGAAGGCGTTCCCCGCGCCGAGGTGGACGAGCACCACGCCCGCGGTCTTCGGCCCGACGCCCGGGAGCGCGAGGAGCCCCTCGCGCGTCCGCGGCACCCTCCCGCCGTGCGCCTCCGCGATGGCCCGCATCGCCGCGACGATCGCCTTCGCCTTGTTCCGGTAGAGGCCGAGGCTCCGGATGAAGGGCCAGAGGTCCTCGGGCCGGGCGGCGGCGTAGGCGGCCGCGTCGGGGAACCGCTCGAAGAGCGCCGGGGTCGCGCGGTTCACGCCCACGTCGGTGGACTGCGCCGAGAGGATCACCGAGACGAGGAGCTGGACGTCGTCGCCGAAGTCGAGGGCGATCCGGACGCCGGGCATCGCCCGCTCCAGCAGGTCCACGATCTCCCTCGCCCGCGCGCGCCTCTCCTCCGGGGGCGGGCGCGTCCTCGCACGCGGCGCCATCGCGGCGCGGATGCTAGCATCCCCGGCGCCGCTCCCGGGATCGCCCCGGCGCCGGCCGCCGGGGACCCCATGAAGCCCATCGACCTCCGCTCCGACACCGTGACGAAGCCGACCCCGGCGATGCGGGAGGCGATGGCGCGCGCCGAGGTGGGGGACGACGTCTACGGCGAGGACCCCTCGGTGAACCGGCTCCAGGAGAGGGTCGCGGGGATCCTCGGCAAGGAGGCGGGGCTCTTCGTCCCCTCCGGCACGATGGCGAACCAGGTCTCGCTCGGCACCCTCACGCGCCCGGGCGACGAGATCGTCTGCGACGCCGGGGCCCACTGCATCTCCTTCGAGTCGGGCGCCCTCGCCGCCCTCTGGGGCGTGCAGGCCCGGGCGATCGCCGCGGAGCGCGGCCTCCTCGACGCCGCCGCGGTGGAGGCGGCGATCCGCCCCGTCCACGACGTCTACCCGCGCACCCGCGTCGTCGCCCTCGAGAACACGCACAACCGCGGCGGCGGCGCCGTCTACCCGCTCGCGCGCGTGCGCGCCCTCGCCGAGGTCGCCCGGCGCCGTGGGCTCCACCTCTACGTGGACGGCGCGCGGCTCTGGCACGCCTCCGCCGCCTCCGGCGTCACCCCGGCGGAGTACGCGCGCGACGCCCTCCTCGTCTCCGTCTGCCTCTCGAAGGGGCTCGGCGCGCCGGCCGGCTCCGTCGTCTGCGGGCCGAAGGACCTCGTCGCGGAGGCCCGCCGCCACGGCGCGGACGTCGAGGGCGAGATCGAGGGGTTCAAGCGGACCGAGGAGATGACCGGCGACGAGGCCGAGCACGTGCAGACGCTCGAGACCGTCGTCGAGTTCGTCCGGGCGACCGGGGTCGACGTCTTCGCGCCGGCCATCGGCAACGCCCACGGGACCTACAAGACGACGCCCACCCTGGACAACCAGCGGGTGACCGACATCGTGGAGG
>JBBIPT010000193.1:0-7670 GCA_037442705.1 Anaeromyxobacter sp. | reverse complement strand
TCCGTCGACGCCTCGGACGGGCAGCGCCTCTTCGCCCGCGTCGCCGCGGTGGACGGGGCCGGCCGGCAGGGGGCCTTCTCGTCCGCCTCGGACGGGATCGTCCTCGACACGACCCCCCCCGTCCTCGCGGGAGGCGCTCGCGACGCCGGGGACTGGGACGACGCGACGGTGGCCTTCGACTGGGACGCCGCCACCGACGCCGGGAGCGGCACGGCCGGCTACGTCCTCGAGATCGCGACCCTCCCGTCCCCCGGAGCGGTGATCGCGACCCTCTCCCCCACGGCGATCGCGGCGAGCTACGACGCCGCCGCGCACGCCGACGGCAGCGTCTTCCACGCCCGCGTCGCGGCGGTGGACGCCCTCGGCAACCAGAGCGCCTTCTCCGGCTGGACCGACGGGGTGACGCTCGACGCCGCGGCGCCCACGGCGCCGGGGACGCCCGCGGGGCCGGGGGCCTTCGCCCTCGCCTCGCCGGTCCGCTTCCAGTGGGCCGCGGCGGCGGACGCGGTGAGCGGCGTCGTGGACTACCGGGTGCGCGTCGCGACCGCGACGGACGGCTCGGGGCTGCTCCACGACGGGACGACCGGCGGGGCGCTCCTCCTCGACCTCGCCGGGACGGACGGGCAGACGCTCCACGCCCGGGTCTCCGCGATCGACGCGGCCGGCTTCGAGGGGGGCTCGTCCGCCTGGTCCGCCGCGGTCGTCGTGGACCTCCTCCCGCCCGGCGCGCCGGGCACGCCCTCGGACGCCGGGGACTTCACGCGGTCGCCGGCCTCCTTCTCCTGGACGGCCGCGACGGACTCCGCGAGCGGCATCGCCTCCTACGTCCTCCACGTGACGGACGAGGGCGGCGCGGACGTGTTCCTGGGGGACGTGGGGAACGTGACGTCCCGCTCCGTCGACGCCTCGGACGGGCAGCGCCTCTTCGCCCGCGTCGCCGCGGTGGACGGGGCCGGCCGGCAGGGGGCCTTCTCGTCCGCCTCGGACGGGATCCAGGTGGACCTCTCCGGCCCCACGGCGCCGGGCGTGCCGGGCGGTCCCGGCCCCTTCGCCGCGGGGACGATCTCCTGGAGCTGGACGGAGGCCACCGACGTGGGGAGCGGCGTCGCCTCCTACCTCGTGGAGGTCCTCGCGGGCGACGACTCGGTCGTCTACTCGACCGACACGGGGACCCTCGCGGCGCTCTCCTGGGACTCCTCCGGCCGGACGAGCGGGGAGGCGTTCCGCGCGCGCGTCCGGGCGGTGGACGCGCTCGGAAACGGGGGGCCGCGCTCGGCCGCCTCCGCGCCGGTCGTCGTCGACCTCACCCCTCCCTCCGTCCCCGGGACGCCCGGCGACCCCGGGGCGACCCAGTTCGAGCGGACCGTGCGCTTCTCGTGGTCCGCCTCGAGCGACGACCACAGCGGCGTCGCCTCCTACGGGATCGAGATCGCGACGAGCCCGGGCGGCGCGGCGGTGGCGAGCGCGACGGCCGCGGACACGTTGCACGACTTCACCTGGGACGGCCCCCTCCCCGTGACCCTGTACGCCCGCGTGCGGGCGACGGACGCGGTGGGGAACGCGAGCGGCTTCTCCGCCGGCTCGAACGGGATCGAGCTCCGAGACGACGTGCCCGGGATCCCCGGCACCCCCGCCGACGAGGGCGACTGGGCGATGGGCGCCGGGACGGACTTCACCTGGACGGCCCCCGCCGTCGGCGCCCCGGTCTCGGAGTACGTCGTGGAGATCGGCCTCGGCCCCGGCGCGAACGACGTGGTCGCGGGGGCGGTCGTCCCCTCCTCGCAGCTCGTGTACACCCTCGACCTCGCGGGGCGCCCGAGCGGCGAGACCTACTGGGCGCGGGTCGCCGCGCGGAACCCGGCGGGCACCGGAGGCTGGTCGGGCGTCTCCGACGGGATCACCCGGGAGATCACGGCGCCGGCGGCCCCCGGCACGCCCCAGGATCGCGGCGATCTCGACGACCGCCTCGTCACCTTCACCTGGGATCCCTCCAGCGACCCGGAGAGCGGCGTCGCCGCCTACGTCGTCACGATCTTCGCCGGCGGCGCGCCGGTCCTCACGGCGACGATCGGTCCGGTTCCGGCCGAGTACACCTTCGACGCGGCGGGGCGGGACGGCCAGGTGATCCAGGCGTCGGTCAGGGCCCGGAACGGCGCGGGGCTCTCGAGCGCGGAGAGCCCGCTCTCCGACGGCATCCTCGTGGACGCCATCCCGCCGGCCGTCTCCCTGTCGCCCGCGCCCGGCGCGACCGGCGTGGGGACGAACTCGGACGTCGTCCTCTCCTTCAGCGAGCCGATGGACGAGGGGCTCGTCGAGGCGGCCTTCTCGATGGCGCTCGGCGCGGGGGGATCGCCCCCGTCGCACGGCTACGTCTTCCTCTGGGACGCCTCCTCGAGCGTGCTCACGGTGGTCCCGGACACGGCCGCCCCCCAGGGCGAGACGAACGTGGATCTCCTCCCGGCGCTCGCCACCGTCCGGGTGCTCCTCGGCGCGGGCGCGGCCGACGTCGCCGGGAACGGCCTCGCGAACCCCATCGACGCGACCTTCACGACCGGCGACGAGACGCCGCCGTCGTTCCTCTCCGTGTCCGTGGGCGGCGATCCCTCGCCCGTCCCCGCCGCCCTCGTCCAGGGGGCCTACACCTTCGTGCTCGCGTTCGACGAGGACATGGACCGGGCGCGCGGAGGGATCTCCCTCCGGCGCGGCGAGGCCCGCCTCGAGGCGCGCTACCAGGGGACCGGGCTCGCCTCGGCGGTCGCGGTCGGCGGGAGCACCGTGTACGAGGCCGTCGGGTGCCCCGACGTCCGCGTGGGGGACCGGGTCACGGTGCGCGGCGCGAGCCCGCCGGCCTTCGACGTGGAGGGCGTGGCCGTCACGGCCGTCGCGACGGTCCCGTCCTGCACCTTCACCGTGGCGAATCCGACGACGGACGTCTTCCTCGGAGGGGGCTGGGTCTCCTACCCGGCGGGCAGCGGCGCGCGCCCGGCCTGGACCGGTCCGCGGACGCTCGCCGTGACCCTGGAGTTCCCCTTCCCGATCCCGGCCGGCGGGGAGCTGGAGATCGATGCCTGGGACCTCGCGGACCTGTCGGGGAACTCCACCTGGGCGCGGACGGGACTCCAGGCGGCGCGGGATCCCGCGAGCGACGCCGTGCCGCCGTCCCTCCTCTCGTCCGTCCCGCGGGATCTCGCGACGAACGTGCCCGGGATGAGGCCCGTCGTGCTCCGCCTCTCCGAGCCGCTCGACCGCTCGACCCTCGCCGGGATCACCGCCGTCGCCGGGTCCGACGCGGGGCTCTACCGGATGGAGTACTCGTCCGGCGACATGGGCCCCGTCCTCGTCTTCGCCCCGCTCGCGAGCCCGCCTCCGGGCGCGCTCGTCACGATCCAGGTCCCCGCCACGGTGAGGGACCTCGCCGGGAACGGGGCCGCGCCCTTCGGTGTGAGCTTCACGGCGGGCGCGAGCCTGGACGTGTCCGGTCCCGCGCTGGCGGAGAGCTCGCCGCCGTCGGGGAGGCCGGTGGGCGACGCCTGGGCCGTGGAGGCCGGGTTCCGCGATTCCGTCACGGGGCGGCTCGAGGCGCTCGACGCCCGCTCGCTCGGACCCGAGGACGTCCTCGTCGTGGACGATGAGACGTGGAGGCCGATCCGCGGCTGGCGCGTCGAGGTGGAGCCGGGGAGCGCCTTCGTGCGGCTCCTCCCCCCGCCGCGCGGGCCCGGGCTCTGGCCGGGCCCGGCGGACCGGACCTACACCGCGGACATCGGCCTGCCCGCCTTCCTCGGAGGCACGGGCTTCGCCGACGCCCACGGCAACGCCGCCACGCGCGGGTCCGTCTCCGTCGTGATCTCCCCGACGCCGAACCGCGTCCCGGTCGCGGACGGCCTGCGCGACGTCCGGATCGCGACGGCGACCTCGCCGGCGGGAAGGGCCCTCGAGGTCCGGCTCGGCCTGCGCGACGCGGACGGCGGCCTCGTCACCGTGAGCGTCTCCGCGAACGGCGGCGCCGTGCCGTTCCCCGCCCTCGAGCAGGTGATCGACCTCGGCGGCGGCTGGGGCTGGTACGGCCACGGCGGGGGAGGCCCGCCGGCCGGGGACGATCCGGCCGAGCTCGGGCTCGAAGCGTTCGCGTCCTCGGGCTGGTACTCCTTCGAGATCACGATCGACGACGGCACCGCCCGGACGACCTACCTGCGCGACGCCTGGCTCTGGACGCCGGCGGAGGCGCCCGTGCCGGTCGCCGTGGTGGACGGGGGCACGGCCCGGCCCGTGAACCCGTCCCGGCCGGTCGTCGTGGAGCTCGGCGCCCGTCCCGTCCTGCGGTGGGCGGGCGTCGACCTCGCGAACGCGGACTTCCTCGCGGCCTACGTCGTGAGCTACGCGGCCGCCGCGTCGGGCGGCCCCGGGCCCCAGGACGTCCTCCCCCTGCCCCCCGAGGACGTGGAGGCGGCCGTGCCCGCGCCCCTCGCCACGGACGCCTACCTCTGGACGATCGCCCAGGCGAAGTTCGGCGCGGGCTCCTTCGACCCGTCGGCGCTGGCCTGGGCGATCGACTTCACCTCCCCGCTCTCCTCGACGATGGTCGTCGGTCCGGGGAACCGCGCGCTCGACGGCCTCACCTACGGCGCGGCCCGTGCGGTCCTCGAGGTGGACGGCTCGGGCCAGCTCTCGCGGGTCTGGGACGCGACCGGCTGGTACGACCTCGAGGCCGCTACCGGCGGCGAGGCGCCCGTCTTCGCCTGGTACAACCTGCTCTCCAACTCGACGATCCCGATCACCTCGCCGCCGCTCGCCCCCGAGCTCTTCGCGGCGGGGCTCGACGGCTCCTTCATGCTCACCGACACGCCGCCGGGCGCGCCGCTGCCGGAGGCCGCGCACGGCCTCCTCGGGGGCGGCGGGACGTTCTTCGCGGTGGCGAACGCGAGCGCGTCGCTCCCGTCGATCACGGCCGGGGCGCTCCGCTACGCCATCGGCGGATTCCCGGCGCAGCTCCCGGGGCCGATGGTCTACGTCCAGATCGAGGCGGGGAGCGCCGTGCCCGGCGTCCTCGACCACGTCTCGGGCACCGTCGGGACGGCCGTTCACGCCGGGCCGGGCCAGCTCGACGTCGTGGGGACGTCCAACGACGGGAGCCCCTTCGCGACGGCCGCGCCCTACACGATCTTCCAGGACGGCGTCGTGGAGATCGACATCGGCGGGTCCTCGCCGGGGACGGAGTACGCCACGGGCTACCTCGGCGGGGCGCCGGGAGCCGAGCTCGCGGCGGTCGCGTCCGACTCCACCCCGGACCGGATCTTCTGGCTCCTCATGGCGCGCGAGGCGGCGTGGGCCGGGACGGAGACCACGGCCGACTTCGCGGGCGCGTGGCGCTTCGCGGACCTCGCGATGGGACGGGACCCCGCGACCGGCGCGCTCGTCCGGGCCGACGGGGCGAGCGGCAGCGCCCACCTCGACGGAGCGGGCGGCTTCACCTACTCGGTGAGGACGGCCGGCGGGACGATGACGGGGGCGGGGACGTACACCGTGGATCCGGCCGGACGCCGCGTCCGGCTCGAGATCGCGGTTCCCGGTGGGACGACGACGATCGAGATGGTCGCGGGCCCCGATCTCGGGACCCTCCTCGGCCTCTCCACGCAGGACCCCGACCACGCGGAGGTGCTCGTCCTGAGCCGGGCCCCCTGATGGAGATCCTCCTCTACGTCCTCGGCGCGCTCCTCCTCGCGCTCGGGGTGGTGGGGGTCGTCCTCCCCGCCCTCCCGGGCTCGGCCTTCCTCGTCGCCGGCGCCGTGCTCGTGGGCTGGGCCGAGGGCTTCACGCGCGTCTCCGGCTGGACGGTCGGGGCCTGCGCCGCGCTCGGCGTGGTGATCTGGGTCACCGACTTCGTCGCGGGGCTCCTCGGCGCGCGGGCCTTCGGCGCCTCGAAATGGGCGGTGATCGGGGCGGGGCTCGGGCTCCTCGCCGGGCTCTTCCTCGGGCTGCCGGGGATCGTGATCGGCCCCGCCGTGGGCGCGATCGCGCTCGAGTACGCGCGGGACCCGAACTTCGAGCGGGCGTTCAAGGCCGGGTTCGGAGCCTTCCTCGGGTTCGTCCTCGGCACCGCGGTGAAGGTTTCCCTCGCGTTCGTCCTCGTCGGGGTCCTCGTCCTCGCGCTCGTATTCTGAGCGGCCGCTCGCAACACCCAAGGCCCCAGGCTTCAGGCCTCGGGGAAATGCATCTCTGCCGCCGTTCCCGAGGCCCGAGGCCGGGGGCCGATCACGAATCGCGCTCGGGACTGGGCGCCGCAGATGCCGCCTGGGTTATCCTCCCGGCGGGAGGAAGGACATGGCCGGTCAGGGTTCCGCGGGAAACGTCATCGCCGCGCTCGCGAGCTTCTTCATCCCGGGGCTCGGGCAGCTCGTCCAGGGCAGGCCGCTCATCGCGATCGTGATGTTCGTGCTCGCGGGGCTGCTCTGGATCATCCTCATGGGCTGGATCATCCACCTCTGGTCGATCATCGACGCCGCGGTCTGGAAGCCGAAGGGGTAGAGGGGCGCGACGTGGGCTCGCCACGGGTGAAGGCCTTCGGGCAGGGGAGCGCCGAGCTCGCCGCCTGGGCGGAGTCGGTCTACGCGCCCGGGGACCCCGTGCTCGGCGAGATCGACGCGCGCTCCGAGGCGGCCGGCCTCCCGCCGATCCGCGTCGGGCGGTTCGACGGGCTCCACCTCGAGGTCCTCGCCCGGGCCTGCCGGGCCCGGAAGGCGGTCGAGGTCGGCACGCTCGCCGGCTACAGCGGGATCTGCCTGCTCCGCGGCATGGGCGAGGAGGGCTTCCTCCACACCTTCGAGCTCTCCGCCCGTCACGCCGAGGTGGCCCGCGAGTCCTTCGAGCGGGCGGGCGTCGCGGCCCGGGTCCGGATCCACGTCGGCCCGGCCGCGGAGCGGCTCCGGGGCGTGGAGGGGGAGGGGCCCTTCGATCTCGTCTTCGTGGACGCCGACAAGACGGGCTACCCCGGCTACCTCGCCTGGGCGGAGGAGCACCTCCGCGTGGGGGGCGTCCTCCTCGCCGACAACACCTTCGGCTTCGGCCACGTCCACGAGGAGCGGCCCGACCGGGAGTCGCCCGAGGCGATGGCGGCCCTCCGGAGCTTCAGCGAGCGGCTCGCGCGCGGGGGGAGGTTCCGCGCGACGATGCTGCCCACCGCCGAGGGGCTCTCGTTCGGCGTGAAGATCCGCTGATGGGCGGTGCCCGCTTCGATCGATCCAGGGCCGTTCGTGGTTCCCCCGAGCCTGTCGAGGGGTCACCACGAACGGGTAGTAGGGGATCCGTTCGCCCTGAGCCTGTCGAAGGGCGAACGTCGAGGCTCGATGCGCGTGATCCCGGCCATGAGCGCGCCCCGCCCGCCCGGAGGCGGACGCACGAGCGGCCGTCTAGGAGCCCGTAGGGCGTAGAAGGCTTCCGGCCGTCCTCGCTTCGCTGCGGGCGGCCGGAAGCGGTCGCGGTCGCCGCTGCGGTTCCGGTTCCGGATGCGGTTCCGGATGCGGGTGCGGATGCGGGTGCGGATGCGGGTGCGGCCCGGGGACTCAGTGGGTGAGGCGCCAGAGCATGGCGAGCACCCGGTCGCACAGCGCGAGGGCGGGCGCGATGGAAGCGGCGTCGACGTGGCCCCATGCTTGCGCGACGCGGAGGCTGGCGAC
>JBBIPT010000192.1:0-7690 GCA_037442705.1 Anaeromyxobacter sp. | reverse complement strand
CGAGCTGCAGCCGGACCAGCTCACGAAGGTGGCGTTCGAGACGTCGGCGGCCCGAAGGACGACGGTCGTGCCGATCGAGGCGCGCCCCACGCAGTTCGCCGGGGAGTCGGTGCGGCAGGCGATGGGGGGCGTGGTCGGCGCGGAGGCCGGGAGATCCTCCGGCCCGGCGCCCGGTGGCGCCACGTCGATCGCGGGCGCGAGCTCGACGACTCCGACCGCGCCGCCGCCGGACATCTTCGCGTAGATGGTCACGTTCGCCGTCTGACCCGAAGCGGGCCGGGTGGCGAGGAGCCCGGCGACCCCGAGCCAGAGCCAGTGCGCGCGCATCGTCCCTCCCCGACCGTGCCCCGCGCTGCGAAGGCCTCCGCGGTCTCGACCCCGGAGGCTCGCGGATCCTCGGGGCCTCGAACGGGAGCTTGTTGTCGCACGCCTCGGTGGGCCCCCGCGCAGGTCGGGCCCCATCCCGGGCTCGCGACGAATCGCCGCGGTCCCGGCGCGAGGACGCGTGGTTCGCTCCAGAGTCCGACCGGGGTTCGGAGGGGACCATGGCTCGATCCCGCCTCTGCCGCGCGCTCGCGGCCGCCGCGCTCGCGGCGCTCGTCACCACGGCCTGCAGCCGCCCGGAGCCGGACCCGGGACCGGAAGTCGCGAGGGCCGCCGCGACCGCGCCCGCCTGGTGCTCGCCGGACGATCCCGCGATCGCCGTTCACCCGGCCCACGCGCGCGGCGGGATGTCCTGCGTCGAGTGCCACGCGCCGTGCACGACGGGCGCGAGCCGGGTCGCGTTCGGCCCCCTCGCCCGGACCGGCGGCGCGATCCCGGCGTGGGATCCCGCGTCCCGCACCTGCTCCGGCATGTACTGCCACCTCGCCGGCGCCGCCCCTCCCGCGTTCGTGCGGTGGGCGTTCCTCGATCCGGACCGCCCCCGCACTCCCGCCGAGGCCTGCTCCGGGTGTCATGGCCACCCGCCGCCGCCTCCGCACCCAGCGCAGACGGCGTGCGCCATCTGCCACCCGCTCGTCGTCCGTCCGGACGGCACGATCGACGCGGAGGGGAGGCGGCACGTCGACGGCCGCATCGACGCCGCCTGCGGCACCTGCCACGGGAACCCCCCGCCGACGGGCGCGCACGCCGCCCACTCCGGCGAGAGCGCGGCGGCGGGGCTCTACGGGAGCCTCGCCGTCCTGCAGGACCTCTTCCCGGCCGCGACGCCCACGCAGGCCCCCACCACGTACGCCTTCGGCTGCGGCCACTGCCATCCGGTGGATCCGGTCCGGCACGCGGACGGGACGCTCCAGATCGAGCTCCACGATCCCGCGGCTCCGCCGGGAACCCTGAAGGCGCGCTCCGCCCCGTGGGGCGCATGGAATCCCGCGGACGGGACCTGCTCCGGCGTCTACTGCCACTCCAGCGGCCAGGAGTTCCCGGCCTACGTGACGTCGCCCGCCTGGGTGGGCGGCGCGAAGCCCGGCTGCGCCGGATGTCACCAGAACCCTCCCGCCTACCTCTCGGGCGGCGCGGGGGCGATCGACGCGAACAGCCACCTCGGGCTCGCGGACGACGGTTACGAGTTCGGCCACTTCCTCGGCCTCCCCGGCCCCTGGCACACCACGAAGCACGGTTTCCCGGGCGCGGCCCCGATCACCTGCCAGGCCTGCCACCACGACACGGTGGACCCTGCGAACGTCGCCCCGGGGGGCTTCTACTGGCTCGACACGACCGGGAGCTACCGGCTGCCCGGAGGCGACCCTGGCCGGATCGCGTCGGGATGGTCGTTGATCCTCGACTGCGCCTCCTGCCACACCGGCGACCCGGACGACCCTCCCCAGGGGACCGGGCGCGTCCTCCCTCTCCGCCACGTGAACGGGGTGCGGGACGTCGTCTTCGACCCCCGCACCTCGCTCCCGGCGATCGCCGGGCTGCCGGCGCCGCCGAACACCCCGCCGCGCCCGTACTGGGTGGCGAAGGCCTCGCGCGTGCCGTGGCCCGCGACCACGACGCGGACGGGGACGACGATCTCCTTCGACCTCGGGGCGGTGGTCTACGACCGGGCCACGAAGACCTGCTCGGGCGCCGCCTGCCACCTCCTCGCCCTCCCGACCTGGGGGCGGCCTTACGGCTGGGGGCCTCGAGGCGAGAACTGCAACCTCTGCCATCCGTACTGAGTTCGGGCCTTGGGCCTCAGACAGGCTTCAGGCTTCTCGCTTCGGGCTTCGGGAACCGCATCTCCGCGGTTCTCGCGGTGGCTCGCCCGGGCGGAACGGCGCGTGGTCACCCCGGGATCCGGGTGCTGAGCCGCTCGCGACTCGTGACCGGCCCCTGGCCTCGGGCCTCGTCGGAGGGGGGGGAGAAGAGGACACCCATGGAGACCGCCAAACGGGCACCAAGGCGGAAACGCCGGACACGGCCAAGCGGTCGCCCTGCTCGGACCCTTTTCTCCCCCTACCCGACCTCGGTCGTCTAGAGTCGGCCGCACCCATGCTCGAGCGGGCCTTCCAGGACCTGAACCGCCTGCGCCAGATCGCGGCGGCCGTGGCGAAGCACGGGTTCGGGGCCTACCTCGCCCGGACGCGGCTCCGCGACGTGCTCCCGCGGGAGGCCCCGGTGGAGGGCGGCGCGCTCCCGCCCCCCGACCGGACCACGGCGGCCCGCTTCCGGAGGCTCCTCGCCGAGCTCGGCCCGACCTTCACGAAGCTCGGCCAGCTCCTCTCCACCCGGCCCGACGTCCTGCCCGCCCACTGGACCGAGGAGCTCGAGGCCCTGCAGGACGACTGCCCTCCCCTGCCCATCAAGAAGATCCGGGCGGAGATCGAGCGGGGCCTCGGGCGGCCGATCGCCGAGCTCTTCGCCGAGCTGCAGGAGGAGCCGCTCGCGAGCGCGTCCATCGCCCAGGTCCACCTCGCGACGACCCACGGAGGCGAGCGGGTCGTCGTGAAGGTGCAGCGCCCCGACATCAAGGACCGGATCGAGTCGGACCTCGCCCTCCTCTACTACCTCGCGAAGCTCCTCGAGGCGGTCATCGAGGAGACCGGCATCTACACCCCCACCGGGATCATCGAGGAGTTCGACCGGACCGTCCACGAGGAGCTCGACTTCCGCAACGAGGCCCGGAACGCCACGGCGATGTTCGAGGCGGCGAAGGAGCGGGAGCTCCTCGTGATCCCGAGGGTGCACGAGGAGCTGTCGGGCGAGACCGTGCTCACGCTCGACTACGTCGAGGGGACCAAGGTCTCCGAGGTCACCGCCGAGGCCGGGTTCGACCTCGAGCGGATCGCGCGGAACGTGATCGACGCCGCGTTCCGCCAGCTCTTCGAGGACGGCCTCTTCCACGGCGACCCGCACCCCGGGAACCTCCTGGTCCTGCCGGGAGACCGGATCGCCCTCGTGGACTTCGGGCTCGTCGGCCGCCTCTCCCGGGTCCAGCGCGAGGCGCTCGTCACGCTCATCGTCGCCGTCGCCCTGCGGGACGCGGACACCGTCGCGCGGATCCTGAACCGGGTCGGCGTCCCCGAGGCCCACACCCCGATCCTCGTGTTCCGCGAGGACATCCGGGGGATCCTCGAGCGCTACCTCGGGCTCAAGCTCGACGAGATCAAGACCGCCACGCTCCTGCGCGACCTCCTCGACCTCGCCGTGCGCCACCGCATCCGGGTGCCGAAGGAGTACGCGGTCCTCGCGAAGGCCTCCATCACCGTGGAGGGGATCATCCGGCGGCTCTACCCGAAGCTCGACATCCTAGAGGTCGGCCTGCCCTACGCGAAGGAGCTCCTCCTCGCCCGGTTCAACCCCGGCGACGCCTCGTCCACCCTGATGAAGTCGCTCCTCAAGATCCAGGGGCTCACCGAGGACCTGCCGGGCCAGCTCGCGCAGATCCTCGTGGATCTCGAGAGCGGCAAGTTCCGGGTGAACGTCCACTCCGAGGACGTGGACCGCGTGGGGCTGCACGTCCGCGCCCTCGGCGTGATGCTGCTCCTCGGGATGCTCGCCGCCGGGCTCACCACGGGGGGCGTCGTCTCCCTCGCGGTCGGCGGCCCCACCTGGCTCGGCGCCGGCGCGCTCGGCCTCGCCGGTGCGCTCGCGGCGGGGGCCGCGGCCTACCACGTGGTGACGCTCCGGCTCCGGAAGATCTCCGTGCGCCGCCTCCTCAGCCGGGACGTCCGCCCCTCGCGGGGCGAGTGAACGGGCGGCGCTCCCGGGAGCCCGGGGCGGGGGGTAGATTCCCGGGCGGGGGTGCCGCATGCCCGTCGCGCCGCTCGCACCCGAGGCGCTCCGCCGCGAACGCCCCGCGGTCGGCCTCGGCTTCGCGACCACCGACGACCTCGAGGATCTCGAGGGTCCGCTCGGGCAGGATCGCGCCGTGGCCGCGCTCCGGCTCGCGGTCTCCCTCCGGAGCGAGGGCTACAACGCCTACGTCATGGGGCCGCCGGGGGCGGGCCGCCACGACCTCGTCCTCCGCACGCTCGCGCGGGCGGGGCTCGACCTCCCCACCCCCTCCGACTGGTGCTACCTGAACGACTTCGCCGAGCCCCGCCGGCCGCGCGCGCTGGAGCTCCCCGCGGGCCGGGCGCCCGACCTCCGCCGCGACGTGGACCGGCTCGTGGAGGAGCTCCGCGTCGCGATCCCCGCGGCCTTCGAGTCGAGCGACTACCGCACCCGGATCCACCTCCTCGAGAAGCAGCACGAGGAGGGGCGGGAGCGGGCGGTGGAGGAGGTGCGGAAGGCGGCCGAGGCGCGGAGCGTCGCCCTCCTCCGGACGCCCATGGGGTTCGGCTTCGCCCCGGTGAAGGAGGGCTCGGTCCTCGGCCCCGACGAGTTCCGCGCGCTCCCGCAGGAGGAGCAGGAGCGCATCCAGAAGGACATCGCCGAGCTCCAGGCCCGGCTCCAGGAGACGCTCCGGACGATGCCCGACCTCGAGCGAAGGCACCGGGAGCGCATGAAGGAGGCGAACCGGGAGGTGGCGCTCTGGGCGGCGGGCCACATCCTCGAGGAGCTGCGCCGCCGCTGGGCGGACCTCCCGGAGGTGCTCGCCCACCTCGACGCCGTCCAGCAGGACGTCGTCGAGAACGTCCACGAGTTCCTCGCCGGGACCGACGGCGACGGAGACGCGGGCGGGGCGATGCGGAAGCTGCTCGCGCAGACCCCGGCGATGCGGCGGTACGGCGTGAACCCGATGGTCGATCACGCCGGGCGGACGGGGGCCCCCGTCGTCTACGAGGACCTCCCCACCCTCGCGAACCTCTCCGGCCGCATCGAGCACCACGCCCACTTCGGCACGCTCGTCACCGACTTCACCCTCATCCGCTCCGGCGCGCTCCACCGCGCGAACGGCGGCTTCCTCGTCCTCGACGCCCGGAAGATCCTCGCCCAGCCCTTCGCCTGGGAGGAGCTGAAGCGCGCCCTCCGGGCGCGGGAGATCCGGATCGAGCCGCCGGAGCGGCTCCTCGGCCTCGCCGGGACCACCTCCCTCGAGCCGGCGCCGATCCCTCTCGAGGTGAAGGTCGTCCTCGTGGGGGACCGCTTCGTCCACCACCTCCTCTCCACCCTCGACCCCGACTTCCCGCGCCTCTTCAAGGTGGAGGCGGACTTCGAGGACTGGATCGAGCGCACCCCCGAGGGAGAGCGGGGCTTCGCGCGGCTCGTCGCGACCCTCGCCCGCCGGGAGGCGCTCCCGCCCCTGGAGGCGGCCGCCGTCGAGCGGCTCCTGCACGAGGCCTCCCGCCTCGCCGGCGACGGCACGCGCCTCACCGCGGACGTGTCCGCCGTGCTCGACCTCCTCCGGGAGGCCGCGCACGAGACCCGGGCGGAGGGGCGGCGGCGCGTCGTCCCCGGCGACGTGGATCGCGCGGTCGCCGCCCAGGAGCGGCGGGCGGGGAGGATCCGCGAGGCGGTCCACGGGGAGATCGGCCGCGGGACAGTCGTCGTCGAGACCGAGGGCGAGCGGGTCGGCCAGGTGAACGGTCTCTCCGTCGTCCTCGGGCCGCGCCCCTTCGGCCGCCCGAGCCGGATCACGGCGCGCGTCCGCCCCGGCAAGGGCGAGGTCGTCGACATCGAGCGCGAGGTCGCCCTCGGAGGGCCCATCCACTCCAAGGGCGTCCTCATCCTCGGGGGGTACCTCGGCGCCCGCTACGCCCGCGAGGCTCCGCTCACCCTCGCCGCCACCCTCGTCTTCGAGCAGTCCTACGCCGGCGTGGAGGGGGACAGCGCCTCGCTCGCGGAGCTCCTCGCCCTCCTCTCGGCGGTGGCGGAGGTCCCCCTCCGCCAGGCGATCGCCGTGACGGGCTCGGTGGACCAGCACGGCCGGGTGCAGGCCGTGGGCGGCGTATCCGAGAAGGTCGAGGGCTTCTTCGACGTCTGCCGGGCGCGCGGGCTCCGGGGCGCGGAGGGGGTCGTCCTCCCCGCCTCGAACGTGCCCCACCTCGTCCTCCGCAGGGACGTGCTCGCGGAGATCGACGCAGGGCGCTTCCGCCTCTTCCCGGTGGAGACGGTGGACGAGGGGCTCGAGGTCCTCGCGGGGGCGCACCCGGGAGGCGAGGACGGGGCCGGGCGCTTCCCTCCGGGGAGCCTGAACGGGAAGGTCACGAGCCGTCTCGAGGCCTTCGCGGCGCGGGCCCGCGCCTTCGCCCGCCCGGGCGACGGCGAGGAGCCCCGCCGTGGCTGACGTCCCCACCCCGTCCTTCCGCCGCATCCTCGTGGGGCTCGACGCGTCGCGGGCGAGCCTCGACGCCCTCTCTGCCGCCGCCGCCCTCGCGGCGAGGCTCGGGTCGGATCTCGCCGGGCTCTTCGTGGAGGACGAGGACGTCCTCCGTCTCGCCGCCCTCCCCTTCGCCCGGGTGGTCCGGATCCCCTCCGGCGAGCGGGCCGCGCTCGACCGCCCCGCGATGGAGTCCGAGCTCCGCGCCCTCGCGGCGGGCGCGCGCGAGGCGCTCGCCCGCGAGGCGGCGGGCCGGCGAGTCGCGTTCACCTTCCGCATCGTCCGCGGCGGCGTGGTGGCGGAGGTCCTCGCCGCCGCGCGGGAGGCCGATCTCCTCGTCCTCGGGATGGGGGGCCACCGCCGGTCGGGGCACGGCGAGGTGGGCGCCACGGCGAGGGCGGCCGCGGCCGCCGCCGCGACCTCGGTCCTCCTCCTCCGGCGGGGCGGACGGCTAGGGGACCCGGTCGTCGCCGTGACCGACGGCGGGGAGGGCTCGGCGAGGACCGTCGCGGCGGCGCGCGCCTTCGCGAGCGGCGGCGGCCCGACGATCCTCGAGGCTCCGGCCGGCGACCCCGTTGCCGTGGCCGAGGTGCTCGCCCGGATCCGCCCGTCCCTCGTGGTGGTCTCCGCCGCGGGCCGGTTCGGCGGCCACGGGGCGCTCGAGATCATCCTCGCGTTGGGACCGGCGGTGCTCCTCGTCCGTTGACCTCGCCCCCGCAGGCGAGCACCGACACCGTCCCGAGCCACCAGAGATCCACCGCGGCCGCGATCCCCGCCGCGGCCAGGCCCAGCATGAGCTCGGGCCCGGCGAGGACGAGCGGGCTCACCCCCCGGGCGAAGCCGGTCGCGATCCCGGCGAAGGACTGGACCGCCATCGGCGCGACCGCGGCCACGAGGCCGAAGGCCAGCGCCCCGAGGAGGAAGGACCCCGGCCGCGAGAGGAACCGGAGCGCGGCGCCCGCGAAGGCGTGGCCCGGCCGCTCGCCGCGGAGCGCCGAC
>JBBIPT010000191.1:0-7702 GCA_037442705.1 Anaeromyxobacter sp. | reverse complement strand
CGACGTCGGCCGTCTTCAGCGCCGGGCCGTCGTTGATGCCGTCGCCGGTCATCGCCACGACGTCGCCGCGCTGCTGCAGGGCGCGCACGATCTCGAGCTTCATCGCCGGGCTCGTGCGCGCGGCGATCGACGTGTCCGACGGTTTCGCCCAGGACCTCGGCCACCTCTGCGCGGCCTCCGGCGTCGGCGCGCGGATCGGCCTCGAGGATCTCCCCCTCTCGCCCGCCTACCGGCGGATGGCCCGCCGCCTCGCCGACCCCTTCGCCCCCGCGCTCGCCGGGGGCGAGGACTACGAGCTCGTCGTCGCCGTCCCGCCACGCGCGCTCGCGGCGGTCCGGGCCGCGGCGAGGCGGGTGAGGACGCCGCTCGCGGTCGTGGGGAGGTTCGTCCGGGGCGGCGGGGTGGTCGCGGTCGGCCCCCGGGGCGAGCGCCGCCCCGTCCCCTCGGGGCACGACCACCTCCGCGCACACGGCCGCGAGCTTGGAGGGAGGGCCCGGCCCGTCTAGGATTGGCCGCGAGCGAGGCGACCGAGGTGGCGAGAGGACCCAGGGAAGAGCGCATGACCTCCACGAGGCCGAGCGCACGATGGCAGGACGCGCCGCACCTCGTCGCCCTGCGCGGCCGGGCCGCCGAGCCGCCGCTCCGCCCGGCGCCGCCGGCCGCCGGGCTCAACGTCTCGCTCCAGACGAAGATCCTCGTCTCCTACATCATCGTGGGCGGCGTCCTCTTCCTCGTCGTCCCCGCCGTGCAGGCGCGGGTGGAGAGCTTCTTCCTCGGCGCCGGCTTCGTCCTCCTCCTCACCCTCGCGCTCGGGGCGGTGCTCACGATCGCGATCGCCCGCGTCTGGCGGATCGGCCGGCTCAAGGGGAGCGCGGTGGAGATCAGCCGCGGCGACCTCTCGAAGGCGGTCGTCTCCGAGGAGCAGAGGGCCTTCCACGACGAGATCGACGACCTCACCGAGGCGACCCGGACGATGCAGGAGAACCTGCGGGACCTCGTCTCCCGCATCCAGCGGACCGCCCAGTCCGTCGCCGAGTCGGCGAACGAGCTCCAGAACTCCGCCGAGGAGGTGAACGCCTACACCGACGACGTCGCCTCCTCGATGGAGAAGATCGCGGAGGGGGCGGGGCAGCAGTCGGACCTCGTGGAGCGGACCTCGAAGGTGATCGGCGAGATCGCCGCCTCCATCGAGCGGACGGCGAGGAGCGCGGAGGAGGCGGCCCGGGCCTCCGCCGAGACGTCGTCCGGCGCCGCGTCCGGCGGCGAGGCCGCCCGGCTCGCCGGCGAGAAGGTGAAGAAGGTCTTCGCGCGGATCGAGGCGGCGAGCGAGCAGGTCTTCGCGTTCGGCGAGCGGACGAAGGAGATCTCGAAGATCGTCGAGGCGATCACGCAGGTCGCGAACCAGACGAACCTGCTCGCCCTGAACGCCACGATCGAGGCGGCGCGGGCCGGGGAGTACGGGCGCGGCTTCGCCGTCGTCGCCGAGGAGGTCCGCAAGCTCGCCGAGTCCGCGGGCCGCTCCGCCGAGCAGATCTCGAAGGTCGCGGTGGACATCTCCGGCCGGGCGGCCCAGGTCGTGGACACGATGAAGCAGTCGGTCTCCGAGCTCGGGGACGGCCGCGAGGACCTCGAGGCGATCATCCGGGCCCTCGCCGACATCGCGAAGATCGCCGCCCAGGGGGCGGACAAGGTGGGCGTGATCTCCCAGTCGGCGCGCGAGCAGCTCGAGGGCTCCGCCGACATGGTCCAGGCGATGGACCACATCTCCGACGTCGCCTCGTCCAACGCGAGCGCGACCGAGCAGGTCCGCAAGGTCACCGCCGAGCAGACCGCGGCCGTCGCCCAGATGGCGAGCGCGGCGCAGGAGCTCACGAACCTCTCCGTCGAGCTGCAGACGGTCGTCTCGCGGTTCCGGCTCGGATAGGGGGCGCCCCGTGCGGCACGTCGTCTTCCGCGTGGCGAGCGAGCGCTTCGCGCTCCCGCTCGACGCGGTGGGCGAGGTCGTCCAGCCGCAGCCGCCCTTCGCCCGCGTGCCGCGCTCCTCCGAGGCCGTACGCGGAGTGATGAACCTCCGCGGGCGCGTCGTCGCGGTCGTGGACCTCGCGGCGCTCATGGGGCTCGCGCCCCAACCGCTCGAGGCGGGCCACGGCCAGGTCCTCATCCTCGACCGCGGGAAGCGGGCCCTCGGCTTCCTCATCGGCGGCGTGCTGGGGGTCGAACCGCTCGACCCGCCGGGGGAGGGTTCGTCGGGCCTCGTCCGGGGAGTCGCCGCCGCGGCGGGCGGGGCCGCGACCGTCCTCGCCGCGGAAGCCCTGGCCGGCGAGGCGGAGCGGCTGTTCGGAGAGCGGTGAGGGGGGGTCGCGGTAGTTGTGGTGCCCGCGAGTGCGGTGGTACCTTTTCGCGAACCCCCAACCGGGGAGGAGCCCGTTCCCATGGCGAAGCGAGTCCTGATCGTCGACGACGCGATCTTCATGCGCAACATGATCAAGGACATCTTCTCCGGCTCCGGCTTCGAGGTCGTGGGGGAGGCGGCGAACGGCCTCGAGGCCGTGGAGAAGTACAAGGACCTGCGGCCCGATCTCACGACGATGGACATCGTGATGCCGTTCAAGAGCGGCATCGAGGCGACCCGGGAGATCGTGAAGCACGACGCGAAGGCCGTGATCGTGATGTGCAGCGCCCTCGGGCAGGAGTCGCTCGTGATGGAGGCGATCGAGGCGGGCGCCTCGGACTTCATCGTGAAGCCGTTCAAGTCCGAGGACGTCCTGTCGGTGGTGAAGAAGGTTCTCGGCGACGCGTAAGAGCGCCTCGCCTGCGGCCGGGGTGCGGCGGTGGCGCTCGACCTCCAGAAGTACCTCTCGCTGTACGTGGCCGAGGCGGCCGAGCACCTCGCCGGCTTCGGCCGCGACCTCGTCCAGCTCGAGGAGGGGGCGCGCGCCGGGGCGGGAGAGGGGGCGAAGGCCGCGATCGACTCCTGCTTCCGGCACGCCCACAGCGTGAAGGGGATGAGCGCCTCGATGGGCTTCGACGGGATCGCCGCCGTCGCCCACCGCGCCGAGGACCTCGTCGACGTCTTCCGCCGCGACCCCGCGCGGCTCGACGCCGCGGCGGTGGACCTGCTCCTCGAGACGGGGGACGTGCTCCAGGGGATGGTCCAGGCGGCGTCCGAGGGGCGGCCGCCCCCGGCCGGCGATCCGCTCATGGGCCGGCTCGCCGCCGCGGCCCGCAGGCTCCGCGAGGGAGAGGGGGCCGCGCCGCCGAAGGGTGGTGTGCCCGCACCCCGGCCGCCGGCCACCGGCCGCGTGGCGGCGGAGCAGCCGCCGGAGCGGGCGGAGGCGCCGAGGCCGGAGCCCGGCCGGACCCCGAGGCGCCGCGTGAACGTCGACGTGGAGATCGCGGGGAGCTGTCCCGTGCCGGCGGTGCGCGGGTTCCTCGTCGTGAAGAAGCTCGGCGGGCTCGGCCAGGTCGCGAAGGCCTCGCCGAGCGTGGACGACCTCAAGGCGGGCCGGATCCCCGGGAAGAAGCTGCAGGTCGTCCTCGAGACCACGGAGACCCTCCAGGCGATCGAGCGGGCGCTCGCGCAGATCAGCGACATCGCCGGCGTGCTCCTGCGGGAGCCGGAGGAGGCGCGCCCCGCGGAGGGGGACCGGGCGCCCGCGCCGGCCGACCCGCGCGACGCGGAGCGCGGGGCCGAGGCGCGGCGAACCGTCCGCGTCCGGACGGAGATCCTGGACGGCTTCCTCGACGCGGTGGGGGAGCTCATCCTCGCCACCGCGCGGATCCGCGAGGTGGGGAGGGCGCTGCCCGACGTCTCGCGCAAGCCGCTCGACGAGGGGGTGGACCGCCTCCACGCGATCGTGAAGGATCTCCACGACAAGGTGATGACGGTCCGGATGACGCCGCTCGCGGCCCTCGCCGACCGTCTGCCCCGGGCCGCCCGCGACGTCGCCCGCAAGGTGGGGAAGCAGGTCGAGGTCGAGGTGAAGGGGGCCGAGATCGAGATCGACCGGGCGATCCTCGAGGAGCTCACCGACCCCTTCCTCCACGTCGTCCGGAACGCCGTGGACCACGGCATCGAGCCGCCCCACCTCCGGCTCCTCGCCGGCAAGCCCGCCACCGGCCGGATCGTCTTCTTCGCCCGCCGCGAGCGGGACCGGGTGATCCTGGAGATCGCGGACGACGGGAAGGGGATGGATCCGGCGAAGCTCCGCGCGGCGGCGGTCGCCCGCGGCGCCCTCGGGGCGGCCCAGGCCGCCGCGCTCGGCGACCGGGAGGCGCTCCTCCTCGCCTGCCTGCCGGGCGTCTCCACGGCGGACACCGTGACGGACGTCTCGGGCCGCGGCGTGGGGCTCGACGCGGTGAAGAAGGCGGTCGAGGCGGTCGGCGGGACGCTCGAGATCGAGAGCGCCCCCGGGCAGGGCTCGCGCTTCGTCCTGCGCCTGCCGCTCACCGTCGCGGTCCAGCCCGTGCTCCTCGTCCGCGTCGGGGAGGAGGTGCTCGGCCTCCCCATCGCGAAGGTGCACGGGGCCGCGCAGATCGAGATGTCCCGGCTCGACCGGAGCCGGGGGGAGCCCGTCCTCGCCTACGACGGCGATCTCGTCCCGGTGCACGACCTCACCCGGCTCCTCGGCCTGCCGGGGGATGGCCGGGAGGAGCGCGCGGTGGTCGTGGCGGAGGGAGGGGACGGGCGGATCGGCCTCGCCGTGGACGCGCTCCTCGGACAGCAGGAGGCGGTCCTGAAGCCGCTCGGCTCTCCGCTCGACGCGATCCAGGGGCTCTCGGCGGTCACCGTGCTCGGCAACGGGAGGCCGGTGTTCATCCTCGACGTGCAGAGGCTCCTCGCCGCATGACCGGCGACCCACGAGAGGCTCGGGGTGGTGTGGCCGTGCCCGCTTGCGTCGTTCCGGGACCGCTCGTGGTTCGACAGGCTCACCACGAGCGGACGGGAAGGGATCCGTTCGCCCTGAGCCTGTCGAAGGGCGAACGCCGTGGCTCGACGCGAGTGGTCACCTCCCACGAGCGGCCGCGGGGGGCGGCGTGACCCCGCGCTTCGGGCCGAGGGAGGTGGACGCGCTCCAGGAGCTCGCCTCCGTGGGGTGCGGCCAGGCGATCTCCGCCCTCGGGAAGCTCGCGGGGCACCGGTTCGAGATGGACGTCCCGGAGGCCTGGATCGGCGCGCAGCCCGGCGCGATCGCCTCCTTCCTCGGCGGACTCGGGCGCGATCTCGTCGCGGTGGGCGTGAAGCTCGAGGGGGCCCTCACCGGAGACCTCCTCCTCGCCCTCCCGGAGGCCGACGCGGAGAACCTCGCCCGGATCCTCGGCTTCCCGCCGGGCGGCGAGTGGGGCGGGATGGCGGAGAGCGCGCTCATGGAGTCCGGGAACATCGTGGGGAGCGCCTTCGTCTCGGCGGTGGGGACGCTCGTCGGCGAGAAGCTCCTCCTCTCCGTGCCCACCTTCGCCCGGGGGAGCGGCCGCGCGGTGGTGGAGCGGCTCGTCGCCCACGCCGGCTCCGTCGCGCTCGCGACGAGGTTCAGCGCGAGCGCCGAGGACACCGGGGCCGCCCTCGAGGGGCTCATCCTCGTGATGCCGGAGCCCGATCGGATCGCGAGGCTCCTCTCCCACCTCGATCTGCGATAGAGAGTCTGACGCCATGGACGAACGCACGCTGCGCAGCTTCCTCGCCACGGTCCGGTCCGGGGAGACCCCGCTCGAAGAGGCGGTGAGACGTCTCAAGGGCGCCCCGTTCGAGCGGCTCGGGGACGTCGCCACGATCGACACGCACCGGACGCTCCGGATCGGGATGCCCGAGGTCGTCCTCGCGGAGTCGAAGACGGCGGCCCAGGTCGCCTCGATCGCGAAGAAGCTCGCGAGGCAGGGCCCGCTCCTCGTCACGCGCCTCGATCCGGCCAAGGCCGGGCCGGCGCGCCGCGCGGTGAAGGGGGCGATCTACGATCCGGTCTCCCGGACCCTCCGCCGGGGCAGGATGGACCTCCCCACCCGCGGGCCGGTCGCGGTCTGCTGCGCGGGGACGTCGGACATCCCGGTCTGCGAGGAGGCGGTCGTCACGCTCGAGGTCATGGGCGTCGAGGCGATCCGGGTCTACGACGTCGGGGTGGCCGGGCTCCACCGGGTCCTCTCCCGCCGCGACGACCTCGAGCGCTCGCGCGCGGTGATCGTGGCGGCCGGGATGGAGGGGGCGCTCGCCTCCGTCGTCGGCGGGCTCGTCGGGAAGCCGGTCGTCGGCGTGCCCACCTCCGTGGGCTACGGCGCCTCGCTCGGGGGGCTCGCCCCGCTCTTCACGATGCTGAACACCTGCGCGCCGAACGTCACCGTGGTGAACGTGGACAACGGCTTCGGCGCGGCCTTCGTGGCGGGGCTCATCGCGCGGGAGTAGGAGCATGGAGCGCGCGCTCGTCCTCGAGCCGATCGGCGGGATCGCGGGCGACATGTTCCTCGCCGCCGCGCTCGACCTCGGCGTGGACCGGGGCGCGCTCGAGGGCGCGCTCCGGACGCTCGGCGCCGGCCCCTTCCGGCTCGAGGTGCGGAGGAAGGCGGACTCCGGAATCGCCGGGACGCACGTCGAGGTCGTGCCGGAGGGCGAGGCGCCCCACGCCCGAGGGCTCCGGGAGATCCTCGCCCTCCTCGACGCGTCCGGACTCCCGCCCAGGGCGAAGGCGTCCGCGCGCGCGATCTTCGAGCGGATCGGGCGGGCCGAGGCGAAGGTCCACGGGGTCTCCCTCGAGGAGGTCCACTTCCACGAGGTGGGGGCGGTGGACTCCATCGTGGACGTCTGCGGCGCCGCCGTGGCGCTCGACCTCCTCGGGTGGCCGAGGGTCCTCTCCGCGCCGCCCGAGCTCGGCCGCGGGATCGCGAGGTCCGCGCACGGCCCGATCCCGATCCCGCCCCCCGCCGTCCTCGAGCTCCTCGCCGGGAAGCCCGTCCGCCCCGGCGGACCGCCCGGGGAGGCGGTGACGCCCACGGGGGCGGCGCTCCTCGCGGAGCTCGCGGAGGTCGGTCCGCTGCCCGCTTTCGTCCCCGGCCGGATCGGCTACGGGGTGGGCACGGTCTCCTGGCCGGACCGGCCGAACCTGCTCCGGATGACGCTCGGGACGCTCGCCGCCGTCCCGGAGGACGAGGGGCGGCTCTGGGTGCTCGAGGCGAACCTCGACGACTGCCCCGGCCAGCTCGCCGCCCGGGCGATCGAGGCGGCCCTCGAGGAGGGCGCCCTCGACGCGTGGGCGGCGCCGGTCACGATGAAGAAGGGGCGGCCCGGCCTCGTCCTCTCCGCGCTCGTCCCGGAGCCCCGGCGGAAGGCGGTGACCCGGGTCTTCCTGGAGGAGACGACGACGCTCGGCGTCCGGCGCCACCCGGTGGAGCGGGACGTCCTCGCGCGCGAGCTCCGGACGGTGGAGACGCCCTACGGACCGGTCCGGGTGAAGGTGGCGCTCGAGGGGGCCCGGGAGCTCGGGGCGCATCCCGAGTACGACGACTGCCTCGCCCGGGCGAGGGAGAAGGGCGTGGCGGTGAAGGAGGTCCTCGCCGCGGCGATGGCCGCCCACCGGGCCGGGCGCCGCGGGGGGTAGGCGGCAGGCGCGGGCACGGGGCGCGTGCTAGATTTCCTCCCGCGGGGTGAACCTCGATGAGGGCCGGCGCCCGGAAGAGGGGGAAGGGGAAGCCCGCGCGGCCGCGTCGCGGCGCGCGC
>JBBIPT010000190.1:0-7708 GCA_037442705.1 Anaeromyxobacter sp. | reverse complement strand
ATCGCCTCCGCGGCGGCGCGGGCGAGGGTCCGCCGCCGCTCCGGATCCGGCTCGCGCGGGAGGGCCGCCTCCAGGGCCGCGAGCGGCTCGGAGCCGCGGGGCCCATGCCCCACCGCCCGCGCCTCCGCCCCTCGCCAGGCCTCCTCCTCCGGGGCCGCGACCCGCTCCGCCCGGAGGGAGGCGATCCGGGCGGCGAGGGGGGCGTCCCCGGACTCCCGGACCTCCACGACGGTGCGCCGGTGGGCGGCCCGGGAGCGGGCGTCGAAGAGGGAGCCGAGGTCCGGATCGGGCGCGATCCCCGCAAAGTGCCGGAATCGCTCGACTTCCAGCGAGCCCTCCAGGGCGTCCGCCTCGGCCGCCACGAGATCCATCTCCGCCCGGTCCATGGTAGAAGGCTCCTCCCGACGGGATGTACCACGGGGCGCGAACCGCCGAGGCCGGCCGACGCTCCCACCCTCGACGGGCTTGACGCGCCCCGCCCGGTGGCTAGGTTCCGGGCCGGAGAACTCCGGGTATGCCGATCTACGAGTACGACTGTCCGAAGTGCGGCCGGTTCGACGCCCTCCAGCGGATGTCCGCCCCGCCGCTCAGGACCCACGACGCCTGCGGGTCCAGGGTGAAGAAGGTGATGTCCGCGAGCGCCTTCGCGCTCAAGGGCTCGGGCTTCTACGTCACGGACTACGGCGGCCGGAACTCCGCGGCGATCACCGGCAAGGGCGACTCCAAGGCGGAGGCGAAGTGCGATCCGAAGCCGAAGTCGGACGCCTGCGCCACCTGCCCGGCCAAGACGGCCGCGGCCTGAAGGGCGCTTGAGGCGTCTCGCGCTCGCCGTCGGACCCGGCGATCGAGGCGAGCGGATCGACCGGTTCATCGCCGCGCGCGGTGGGATCTCCCGCGGCGAGGCGCGCCGGGCGCTCGAGACGGGCGGGGTCTTCCTCGACGGACGGCGCTGCAAGGTCGCGGGGAGGACGCTCCGCGAGGGGCAGCGGGTCGAGGTGAACCTCGCCGAGGCCGGGCGCGAGCCCGGAGCGGCCCTCGCCCTCGACCGGTCCCGCCTCCTCCACGAGGACGCCGACCTCGTCGCGGTGGACAAGCCGCCGGGCGTCCCCTCCCAGCCGACGCTCACGACCGACCGCGGGACGCTCCCCGACCTCGTCTCCGCGCTCCTCGGCGCCCCGGTCACCCTCGTCCACCGGCTCGACCGCGAGACCTCGGGCGTCGTCGTCCTCGCCCGGACGAAGGCCGCGGCGGCGGCGCTCGCCGAGGCGTTCCGCACCGGCACGCCGCGGAAGACCTACCTCGCGCTCTGCGCGCGGGCGCCCGCTCCGCCCGAGGGGAGGCTCGACGCTCCGCTCGGCAAGGACCCCTCCCGCGCGGGGCTCCGGCGCGTGGATCCCCGCGGAGATCCCGCGGCGACGGCCTACCGCACGCTCCGCGAAGGCCCCCACGCCGCCCTCGTCGAGGCCTCGCCCGAGACCGGGAGGACCCACCAGATCCGGGTCCACCTCGCCCACGCCGGCGCGCCGCTCCTCGGGGATCCCCGCTACGGCGGGCCGCGGCGCGTGGGAGAGACCGCGATCCCGCGCGTCCTCCTCCACGCGCGGCGGCTCGAGCTCGCGCACCCCGCGACCGGCGCGCCGCTCGTCCTCGAGGCTCCCGTGCCCGGGGACTTCCTCGCGGTGGAGCGGGCACTCCTGCCGGGCGGCTGACGGTACGTGATCACTCCGGGTCGAGCCCGGGCGTTCGCCCTTCGACAGGCTCAGGGCGAACGGATCTTCTTCCGTCCGTTCGTGGTGAGCCTGTCGAACCACGAACGGTCGGGATCCACGGGAGCGAGGAGGGCGCCGCGGCTCCTCACCGCCCCGCCGGCCTCCCCTTCGGGAGGTAGGGGCCGGGGTTCTGGAGCTTGTAGGTGAGCGGGTCCATCACGGTGGGCGGGAAGCGGCCCGGGCGGAGCTCGTGGAGGACGCGGGCGGTGTTCTCGGCGAGGGTGGAGGCGACCCGCAGCCGGCGGTCGCGCTCCACGAAGGCGGCGACGAGCTGCTGGAGCCTCGCGATCTCCTTGTCGTTCACGAGCCCGATCCGCCGGACGAGGAAGAGCGCGCTCCCCGCGAGCCAGACCTCGCGCGTCTCGAGCCCCCGGTTGTGGTCGAAGACCGCGGCGAAGCCGTAGTGGGAGAGGAGGTCCACGAGCTTCGGCACGGCCTTCGGGCCGAACTTCACGAGCTCCTCCTCGACCTCCCACGGCGAGAAGCCGCGCGAGCGCGCCTCCTCCGCGATCGTGGTCTTCCACTCCATGTAGAGGTCCTCGTACAGGGCGAGCCAGATCCGGAGCCGCTCGCGCCTCGGCGCCCTGTTCACGCACCGGATGAACGGCTCCGGGGCGGTCTCCCGCCTGTGGCGCTCCACCGTGGGGACTGGGTTCAGCTTGCGGAGCCCCCTGTCGAAGAAGGCCGGGGAGGCGTCCGGGCAGAGGACGTTCACCGTGAGGAACGCCCGCTCCGCGCCGCGCCCGAGGAGCCCGGCGCGGTCCACCGCCTTCAGCGCCCCGAGGAACGCGTCGTACACCGCCGCGTCGAGGCTCTCCCGGCGGCCGGCGGGATCCGGGAGGGAGAGCGCACGGACCCCCTCGTCGAAGTCGTGGTGCTCCCACTCCGCCGGCGCCCAGCGGAGGAGCCGCCGCCCCGCCTCGCCGCGGAAGCGCGGATCGGTCGCCGCCCGCCGCTCCGCGCGCCGGGCGAGCCCCTCCTCGGTGTTCGCCGAGGCCCCGACGAAGGCGAAGCGCCGCTCGCCGCTCGTGTAGAGGGCGAAGGCGTAGAGGGTCTCGGAGCCGATCCGCCCGCGGAGGTCCCGGACCGCGACCGCGGTGCGGCTCGTGAGATCGCGCCGGAAGGCGTGGAGGTCGAGGTCCGGCACCGGGGCCACGATAGCCCGGTCACGCCACGCAGCGGTACTCGCCGCCCTCGCGGAAGCCGGCCCTCGAGAGCTCGGCGCGGATGAGCTCCCGCGCCCCCGGAGCCCCGACCGCGACGAGGAGGGGCAGCCCGCGCGCCCGCTCCACCTCCTCGAAGGAGACGACCGGCGCGCCCCGCACCTTCCGGCCGATCTTCCTGCGGTCCACCTCGACGAAGAGGGCGACGGCGATCCCCTCCTTCGCGAGCGCGTCGGCGAACGCCTTCCCCGTCTCCCCCGCCCCCCAGAGGGCGGCCTCCCGGCGGCCGGCGAGCGGCCCCCGGGCGAGGAACGCGCACTTCAGGGCGACGTGGCGGGCGATCGCGTAGCGGGGGTCGGTCCGGGTGAGGCGGCGCGCCGACTCCCGCCAGGAGAGGAGCCGGCGCGGGTGGTTCGAGAGCCGCCCGCCCGCCTCCGCGAGCCGGAGCCAGAGGTCGTAGTCCTCCGGGAACGGCCCGTCCCTCCAGCCGCCCGCCGCGGCGAGCGCGCTCCTCCGGATGGTGGACGCCGGGTGCACGAGGGGCGCCTCGACGAGGAGGTCTCGCGCGCAGCGCTCGGGGGTCACGAGGCCGTCGAGCCAGGCCCCGTAGCGGCGCATCCCCTCCCGCACCTCCCTGCGCGGGAAGAGCCGGACGCGGGAGCCCACGGCGGCGAGGGACGGGTCGGCCTCGAGCGCCTCGAGCTGCAGCCGGAGCCGCTCCGGGTGGGCGACGTCGTCCGCGTCCATCCTCGCCACGACCTCGCAGTCGCAGGCCGCGAGGCCGCGGGAGAGCGCCCGGGCGATCCCCTCCCCGGGTCCGCGGAGGACGGAGACGCGCGGGTCGCGCTCCGCGAGCCGGGCGAGGACGCCCGGGGTCCCGTCGGACGACCCGTCGTCCACGCAGACGACGGAGAGGTCGCGGTGCGTCTGGCGGAGGATCGAGACGACCGCCCCGCGCACCGTCCGCGCGGCGTCGCGGGCGGGCAGGAGGACCGAGACGCGCGGCATCCGCCGGGAGGGCTCCGGGGCTCAGCGTCCCTTGCGGGACGGCTTCGGCCGGACCGTGCGGAAGGTCCGGACGGTCTCCGCGCAGAGCCACTCCGCGGCGAGGAGGTAGCCGCGCGGGCCGAGCCCGCTGATCTGCCCGCTGCACGCGGGCGCGACGACGCTGGTCCGGCGGAACTCCTCCCTCGAGTGGACGTTCGAGAGGTGGACCTCCACGGCCGGGAGGTCCACCGCCTTCAGGCAGTCGTGGAGGGCGACGCTCGTGTGGGTGAGCGCCCCCGGGTTCACGATGATCCCGCGGGCCCGCTTCCGGTGCTCCTGGATGAAGTCGAGGATCTCCCCCTCGTGGTTCGACTGGAAGGCGAGGACCTCCACCTTCCAGCCCGCCGCCGCGTGGCGGACCATCTCCTCGATCTCCCGGAGGGTCGTGCGACCGTACACCTCCGGCTCCCGCTCGCCGAGCAGGTTCAGGTTCGGACCGTTCACGAGCAGGATCATGCGCGCTCCCCCGGTGTGACGTTTCGTGGCTGGGGCCGAGCCTACCCCCGATTCACGGTCCGCGTCGACCTCGCGCGCGCGAGATCTCCCGGAGGGTCGCCGCGACCGCGGCCTCGGGGACCGCGACGTCCCACTCCACCTCCCAGGCCGCGCCGCGCGCCACCGGGAGCACCCAGCGGAGCCCCGCCGCGATCCGCTTCTTGTCGTGCCCCATGAGGCGCGCGGCCCGCGTCGCGATCCCGGACGGCACGCGGATCGGGAGGCCCGCCCCCCGGATGGCGTCCTCCACCTCGGCCACGGCGAGGGGCCCGATCCTGCCGGCGTTCGCCGCGAGCCGGAAGGCGAAGGCGAGCCCGACGGCCACCGACTCGCCGTGGGTGGTCCGCTCGAAGCCGCCCGCCGCCTCGACCCCGTGGCCGAAGGTGTGGCCGAGGTTGAGGAGCTTCCGCTCCCCCTTCTCCGCCGGGTCCCGCTGGACGATCTCCGTCTTCGCCCGGGCGCAGGCGGCGACGAGCGGAGTGGAGGGGACCCCTTCGCCGAGCGCGGCCACCTCGCCGAGGAGCGCGGGCCGGAGCGCCGCGTACTTCAGGACCTCGCCCATCCCGGAGCGGAGCTCGCGGGGAGGGAGCGTCCGGAGCGCCTCGGGATCGGCGAGGACGCCCACCGGCGGGTGGAAGGCCCCCACCGCGTTCTTCGCGAGGGGGAGGTTCACCGCCGTCTTCCCGCCGATCGCCGCGTCCACCATGGCGAGGAGGGTCGTCGGGGCGGCGGCCCACCCGATCCCGCGCATGTAGGTGGCGGCGAGGAATCCGGCCACGTCGGAGACGGCGCCGCCCCCCACCGCGACGACGAGGCTCCGCCGCGTGCAGCCGGCCCGGAGGAGCCGCGTCGCCGCCCGCTCCAGCTCCGCGAGCGTCTTCCCGCGCTCCCCGTCGGGGAGGACGTGGACGAGCGCGACCCCGGCGCGCCGCTCGAGGAGCGCGATCGCCCGGGCGGCCGGTGGGCTCCGGAGGACGGGGCGCGCGGTGAGGATCGCGACCCGCTCGTACCCCTCGGCGAGCGCCGGGAGGGCAGCGGCCGCGCCGGCGCCGACCCGGACCTCGTAGCGGTGGTCCCCCTGGACCGCCGGGATCACCGTGGTACCGCTCTCCGGCTTGCCTCGTCCCATGGCCGTCCCCGCGTGCCTCGATCCGGACCGCTCGTGGTTCGACAGCCTCACCACGAGCGGCCAAGGGTGGAACCGTTCGCCCTGAGCCTGTCGAAGGGCGAACGGGGCTCGATGCGGGCGACCGCCCTCACAGCCCCTCCACGATGCGGCGCGCGACCGCCTCGGCGACGAGGCCGTTCACGTCCACGGTCGCGTGGGCGCGACGGTAGAGCGGGAGCCGGCGGGCGAGCAGGGCTTCCCAGCTCGACGCGAGCGGCCGCCCCTCCCCCTCGCCGATCCGCCGGGCCGCCTCCCGGGCGGAGACGTCGAGGAAGACGACCCGCCCCACGGCGAGGAGCCGCTCCGCGCTCGCGAAGTCGCAGAAGGCTCCGCCGCCGAGATCGGCGACGACGCCGGGGGCCAGGCTCGCGACGGCGACCCGCTCCAGGGCGCGGAAGACCGGCTCCCCGTCGTCCTCGAAGATGGCGGGGATGGGCTTGCCCGCAGCGCGGGCGATCTCCGCGTCGAGCGAGACGACGCGCCGGCCGAGGAGCCGGCCGAGGTGGCGGGCGACCGTGGACTTCCCCGACCCCATCATCCCGGCGAGGGCGAGCGTCTCAGCGTATCCGAGCGGCATACGCCTCCACGGCCTTCGCCACGTCCTCCACCGCGTCGCCGCCGAACTTCTCGAGGAGGGCGTTCGCGAGCTCCCAGGCGACGACCGCCTCCCCCACGATGGCCGCGGCGGGGACCGCGCAGACGTCGCTCCGCTCGTACCTCGCCTGTGCCGCCTCGCGGGTCGCGAGATCGACCGTGGCGAGCGGCGTGAGCATCGTGGGGATGGGCTTCATGTAGGCGCGGACCCGGACCGGCATCCCGTCCGTCATCCCACCCTCGAGCCCGCCCGCCCGGTTCGTCTCCCGGTAGAAGCCCCGCTCCCCCGAGTGGAAGATCGCGTCGTGGAAGTCGGGGCCGCCGCGCCCCACCTGCGTCCCGTCGCCGATCTCCGCGGCGCGGATCGCCTGGATGCCGCAGAGGGCGCCCGCGAGCCGCGCGTCGAGCCGCCGGTCGGGGTGGACGTGGCTCCCGAGGCCGATGGGGAGCCCCTCCGCGTAGACGTCGAAGGCGCCGCCGAGCGAGCCGCCGCGGGCCCGCTCCGCGTCCACGAGGGCGCGCCACCGCGCCGCCGCCGCCTCGTCGTCCACGTGGAGGTCGGAGGCCTCGATCGCCCCCCGCTCCGCCTCGGTGGGCGGCCGGTCCACGAGCCGGGCGTCCCCTCCGATCGCGACGACGCGGGAGCCGATCCGGACGCCGAAGCGGGCGAGGAGCTGCTTCGCGAGGGAGCCGAGCGCGACCGTCGCCGCGGTGGAGCGGGCGCTCGCCCGCTCGAGGACGTCGCGGGCGTCGTCGAGCCCGTACTTCAGCGCGCCGGCGAGGTCGGCGTGCCCGGGGCGCACCTGGGTGAACCTCGGGCCGCCGCGGGCCTGCGGGGAGACGAGGTCCTTCCAGTTCTCGTGGTCGCGGTTCCAGACGACGAGCGCGATCGGCGCGCCGAGGGTCACGCCGCCCCGGATCCCGGCGAGGAACTGGGCCTCGTCCTTCTCGATCTTCTGCCGGCCGCCGCGGCCGTACCCCTTCTGGCGCCGGGCGAGGTCGCGGTTCACCTCGTCGAAGTCCACGCGGAGCCCCGCGGGGAACCCCTCGGCGATCGCGACGAGCCCCGGGCCGTGCGACTCCCCGGCGGTGAGGTAGCGAAGGCTCATCTCGTGCTCCCGGCCGCCCGCGCGACGGCGGCGGCCATCGCCGTCTCCGGGGCGGGCCGCCCCGTCCAGAGGTCGAAGGCGAGGGCGCCCTGCCGGACGAGGATCTGCTCGCCGGTCACGAGGCGGGCCCCCGCCGCGCGCGCGGCGCGCGCGAAGCCGGTCTCCCCGTAGACGAAGTCCAGCGCGACCTGCCCCTTGCGGAAGCGGAGCGGGAGGTCCGCCCCGTGGCCCGGGAGGCCGACCGACGTGCCGTTCACCACCGCGTCCGCCGCCTCCGACTCCGCCGCGAGGCCGGCGAAGGGGACCGCCCGCGGGATCGCGACGCCCCCGGGCGTCGACGGCGCGAGGTCCTCCGCGAGGGCC
>JBBIPT010000189.1:0-7821 GCA_037442705.1 Anaeromyxobacter sp. | reverse complement strand
GGCGTCCGCGGCGAGCGCGGCGAGGAGGGAGGCGGCCGCGAGGAGCGAGCCGAGGATCTCCGCCCGCTGCGAGACGTACGCGACCGACTCCGTCTGGATGGGGTGCAGCGTGAAGGCGAGGGCGGCGGCGAGGGCGATCCAGGCCGCGGCGGGGTGGCCGGCTCCGCGCGCGAGGGTCCGGCCGAGGAGGAAGACGAGGAGGGACGCGAGCAGGTGGAGGGCGAGGCTCGTCTCGTGGAACGAGGCGGGCTGGAGGCCGGCCCGCTCGGCGTCGATCGCGAAGGTGAGCTCCGTGAGCGGGCGGCCCGCGATCGCCTCCTTCGCCGGCAGCGCCTCCGCCCAGGCGGCGAGGCCGTGGACGGCGGGGTTCCCGGCGATCCCGGCCTCGTCGTCGAAGAGGAACCCCGCGTCGAGGGAGGGCGCGTAGGCGGCCGCCGCGGCCACCCCGCCGGCGGCGAGCAGGGCCCAGGGGAGCGCGGCGCGGAGGCGGTGGCTCGTGATCCCTCTCGGCACGCCTCTTTCTAGACCACCGAGGGCGATCCGAGAACATCGAAGTCCTCGCGCGAGGGGCCTGTCATGGCCGTGGCCGCTTCGATCGATCCCCGCCCGTTCGTGGTTCGACAGGCTCACCACGAACGGCCTTGCTTGCACGCGAGCGGCCCTGCACGCAGCCGTTCGCCCTGAGCCTGTCGAAGGGCGAACGCCGTGGCAAGACGCGAGCGATCACGGCCATCAGACGTCAGGAGAGACCGGTCGCGGAGACGACGATCCGATCCGGTGAACCGGGGGCGCCGTCACCCCCGCTCGGAGAAGCTCGCCTCGTACCCGGCGTCCTCGATCGCGAGCGCCTCCGGGGTCGCCTGCAGCGGCAGGGAGCAGTCGAGCATCACCGCGAGCTCGTTCGTCGTCTGCGCGCCGATCGAGCCCTCGTAGGCGCCGGGGTGGGGGCCGTGCATCACGCCCGAGGGGTGGTGCGAGATCGAGCCCGGTCCGACCCCGCGGCGCGAGGTGAAGTCGCCGCGGACGTAGAGGAGGACCTCGTCCACGTCCACCGACGCGTGGGGGTAGGGGCAGGGGATCGCCTCGGGGTGGAAGTCGAGGACCCGGGGCACGAACGAGCAGACGAGCGCGCCGCGCGCGGCGAAGGTCCCGTGCCAGGTGGGGGGGAGGTGGACGAGCCCGGCGCGCGGCTGGAAGTTCAGGATCGGGAAGGCGAAGGGGTAGAGCGAGCCGTCCCATCCGGCGACGTCGAGCGGGGAGGCCGCGAGCCGGAAGCCGTGGAACGTCCCGCCGCGCTTCACGACGAGGTCGCGGATCCCCTCGTCCAGAGGCTCCCTCCACTCCACCCGGCGGAAGTCGCGGTGGCAGTAGGGCGCGTCCATCCGCAGCTGCCCGGTCTCGTTCCGCCACTGCGACGGGAGGTGGATCCCCTGGGCCTCGATGGAGAGCCAGCGCTGCGGCCCCGGGTCCGGGACGAGCCGGTGGAGGAGGCCGCGCGGCACGTAGAGGTAGTCGTCCTTCCGGAACCGGAGGTCTCCGAGGGGGGAGCGGAGGAGCCCGCCCCCCTCCATCACGTAGAGGAGGTCGTCGCCGTCGCCGTTCGAGAGGTAGACCGGGTCCTCCGCCGACGGCGCGACGATCCCGATCGTCACGTCGGCGTTGAAGAGGAGCGGGGTCCGCGCGTCCACCGGCGGCCCCCCGCGGGCCCGGAGCTCGCCCGACCGGTAGTGCCTCCGCGCGAGCGGCCGCGCCGGGGCGGGGGCCGGTGCGCGCCACCCGTGCCGCGCCTCGGCGGGGACCATCGCGTGGGGCCGCCCGCGGTGGTAGGCGAGCGTGTAGGGGCCGTCGAAGCCGGCCCGCGTGTAGGCCTCCTCGTGGAGGAGGCGCCCCTCCGCGTCGCGGAAGGCGACGTGGTGCTTTCGCGGAACCTCACCCCGAACGATCCGGTCGAGCATCCGTTCCCTCGGTGCCGAGCGCGCCTAGCCCCGCTCCCCCCGCTGCTCCCGCTCGATGGACTCGAAGAGCGCGCGGAAGTTCCCCGCGCCGAACCCCTGGTCGCCCTTGCGCTGGATGATCTCGAAGAAGAAGGGGCCCGCCTCCTTCTCGTGGTAGAGGCCGGCCGCCTCCCGCAGGAAGATCTGGAGGAGGTAGGAGCCGGGCCCCGCCCCGTCCACGAGGATCTCGAGGTCCCGGAGCGTCCCGAGGTCCTCGTCGATCCGGCCGATGCCCGTGCGGGCGAGCCGCTCCGGGAGCGCGTCGTAGTAGGTCCCCGGCGTCGGCATGAACTCGACGCCGCGGGCGCGCATCTCCTTCACGGCGCCGAGGATGTCCTGCACCCCGAGGGCGGCGTGCTGGATCCCGTCCCCGCGGTGGTCCTCGTTGAAGACGTTGATCTGGGAGGACTTGAAGGCGGGGCGCCAGGGCTCGTTGTTCGCGAACTTCACGCCGGAGGTGGGGTCCTTCATCACGACGGATCGGAGCCCGGAGCCCAGCTGGGTCTCCCGGGCGGCCCGCTTCGCCTCCGCCGCGTCCTTCGTGTGGAACTGGACCTCCCAGAACTCCTCGAACCCGAGGACGTGCTCCATCCAGAGGAGGGCGGGCTTCATCGTCTGGAAGTTCGAGGTGAGGTGGTCCACGTGGCCGAAGCCGAGGGCGTTCTTCCCCCCGCGCGGCGCCGGGTGGGCGACGA
The DNA here is from genome assembly GCA_037442705.1 of Anaeromyxobacter sp. Taxonomy (GTDB): domain Bacteria; phylum Myxococcota; class Myxococcia; order Myxococcales; family Anaeromyxobacteraceae; genus Anaeromyxobacter. The sequence goes on along the minus strand of JBBIPT010000189.1, from coordinate 5,132 downwards.
GCCCGGGGTAGGTCCCGGCGTAGCCCCGCCGCTCGACGAAGCGGAAGGTGCTGTCGCCGAGCGGGGTGGTCACGGCGAAGGTCCGGAGCGTGCCCCCCTCGTCGCGGTGCTCCTGCACGTCGGTGACGGGCGTCCCGCCCCGCTCCTCGAGGAGCCGGAAGCACCGCTCCGCGTCCTCCACCTCGAAGACGACGGACCCGATGCCGTCCGGGTGCTTGCGGAGCCAGCGCCAGGCGCGGCCGCCGTCCCCGAGCGGCTGCGAGCAGACGACCCTCACCTGCCCCGCCTGGAAGACGGCGCTCCGCTGGCGCCCCTCCCGCTCGATCTCCTTGCCGCTCGCGCCGACCTCCGCGAAGTCGAGCCGGTCGAGGTAGAAGCGGCGGCTCCGCTCGAGGTCCCGGACGTAGGTGTGGATCGCCTCGATCCGGCGGATGCCGAGCGGCTCCTTGCGTGCGGTCACGGGGTCCTCCGATCCGGCGGCGGCGCGTCGGGCTGGCGGTCGGCGTGGGCCGCCTGGAAGGGCGCGAGCGCCATGCAGGCCTCCTCGATCCGGACGAGCGTGGGGAAGGGGGCGAGGTCCAGGCCGAACCGCCGCGCGCTGTAGAGCTGGGGGACGAGGTAGCAGTCGGCGAGCCCCGGGGCGTCCCCGTGGCAGAACCGTCCCGCCCCCTCGCGCACGGCGCGCTCGAGCCCCTCGAGCCCGCGCTCGTTGAACCTCCTCGCGAACTCCTTCTCGAAGCCGGGGAGCTTCTCCTTCAGGGTCCGGAGCACGACCGCGTTCTGGAGCGGCTGGATCCCGGAGTTCACGAGCTCCGCGAGGGCGCGGACGCGGGCGCGGCCGTCGAGGTCCGGCGGGAGCAGGGGAGGGCCCGGGAGCCGCTCGTCGAGCCACTCGAGGATGGCCATGGACTGGTGGAGGAAGCGGGTCCGCCCGTCGTCCTCCCGGACCTCGAGCACGGGCACCTGCGAGAGCGGGCTCCGGGCGCGGTGCGCCTCCTCGAACTGGGCGCCCGCGAGGAGGTCCACCGCGTGGGTCTCGAAGGGGAGCCCCTTCAGGCCGAGCCCGATCCGCACGCGCCAGGCCGAGGAGGAGCGCCAGTAGGAGTAGAGCCGGAGCTTCACGCCGCCACCACCTCCTGCGCGATCGTGCCGAAGAGGTTCCGCCCCCCCCCGTCGCGCGCCTCGATCTCGACGGTGTCGCCCGCCTGGAGGAACCGGGTCCCCGGCGCGCCGTGGTCGAGGGTCTCGAGCGTCCGCTTCTCGGCGATGCAGGACCAGCCGCGGGCGCGGTCGGCGTTGGAGATCGTCCCGCTGCCGAGGATCGTCCCCGCGGTGAAGCCCCGGGTCCGGGCGAGGTGCTGGAGGAGATCGCCGAAGGAGAAGTGCATCTCGGGGCCGGTGTCGAGGTCGCCCACGCGCTCTCCGTTCCACCGCACGGTGAGCCGGAGGTGGGCGCGGCCGCCCTTCCAGGCGGGGCCGAGCTCGTCCGGCGTCACGGCGAAGGGGGAGAAGGCCGTGGCCGGCTTCGACTGGAAGAACCCGAAGCCCTTCGCGAGCTCGCCAGGGACGAGGTTCCGGTAGGTGAGGTCGTTCGCGAGGCAGAGGAGGCGGACGTGGCCGGGCCCGTCCGCCGCCGCGACGCCGCGGGGCACGTCCCCGAGGACGGCGCAGACCTCCCCCTCGAAGTCGAGCCCCCACTCCGGGTCGGGGAGCGGGATGTCCTCGGTGGGGCCGAGGAGGACGCCGGAGCCGCCCTGGTAGACGAGCGGATCGGTCTCGAAGGAGGGGGGGAGCTCCGCGCCGCGGGCCTTCCGGACGAGCCGGGCGTGGTTCAGGTAGGTGGAGCCGTCCACCCACTCGAAGGCGCGCGGGAGCGGGGAGTGGAAGGCGTCGGGATCGAGCGGCTCGCCCCGCACGTCCCCGGCGTCGAGGGAGGCGGCGAGCGCACGGAGCGACGGCGCGCACTCGTCCCAGCGGTCGAGCGCCTCCTGCAGGGTCCGCGCGACGCGCCCCGCGTCGAGCACCGCCTCGGCGTCGCGCCTCACCACGACGAGCCGTCCGTCCCGGCCCCCGTCCCGCAGCGTTCCGAGTCTCATGCGCCGGAGGTGTAACGGATCGCGGGGCGCGACGCGACGCCGGCCCCGAGGATGCCCCGGTCGGGTCGTCGGGCCCCCGCCCGTTGCCGCCCGACGCCGCCTGCCGGTAGGAAGGAGTCGAGGCGGCCGACGCATCTGGCCGCAACGTTCGCCCTTCGACAGGCTCAGGGCGAACGGGCCTTGGCCAGACCGCTCGCGGTGAGCCTGTCGAACCGCGAGCGCGCGCGGATCGAGGCACGCTGGTCTACATGAGCTTCGCCGGGCTCTCCCTGTCGGTGCACGGCGCGATCTCGGAGATCCCGGCCGCGGAGTGGGACGCGCTCCACGAGCACGAGCCCGGAGCGGCGACCCCGTTCGTCCGGCACGCCTTCCTCGCGGCGATGGAGGAGAGCGGGTCCGCCTCCGCCCGGACCGGCTGGGCGGCACGCCACCTCGCCGTCCGCCGGGGAAGGGCGCTCGTCGCCGCCGCGCCGGCCTGGGTCCGGCGCGACTCCGACGGGGACTTCTCCCGGGATTTCGACCTCGCCGCGGCGGCCGGGCGCGCCGGGATCCGCTGGTACCCGAAGCTCGTCCTCGCCGTTCCCTTCACCCCCGTCGCGGGCCGCCGCGTGCTCGTCGCCGCGGGGGAGGATCGCGGCGCGCTCGTCCCCGCGGTGCTCGACCGGGCGCGGGCGCTCGCGCGGGAGGACGGGCTCGGCGGCGTCCACGTCCTCTTCCCGGGAGGGGGGGAGGCGCGCGAGCTCGAGCGGAACGGCTTCGCGGTCCGCGTGGACTTCCAGTACCACTGGCGGAACGAGGGGTACCGGAGCTTCGACGACTTCCTCGGCCGCTTCCCGTCGAAGCGCCGGAACGCGATCCGCCGGGAGCGCGCCGCCCCGGCGCGGCAGGGGATCGCGATCCGGACGGTGCGCGGGGAGGAGCTCGCGAGGGATCCCGGGGCGTGGGCGCGGGACTGCTTCGCCCTCCACCGGGCCTCGACCGACGAGATGGCCTGGGGCATGCGCTTCGTGAACCGGGGCTTCTACGAGCGGGTCCTCGCCTCGATGCCCGGAGCGGTCGAGGTCGTCGAGGCCCGGCGGGACGGGGCCCTCGTGGCGATGGCCTTCAACCTCGCCTCCGGGGACCGGCTCTTCGGCCGCTACTGGGGGGCGGTGGAGGAGCACCCCTTCCTCCACTTCAACGTCGCCCTCTACCACTCCGTGGAGGAGTGCATCCGGCGCGGGGCCAGCGCCTTCGAGGGCGGCGCCGGAGGCGAGCACAAGCTCCTGCGCGGCTTCGAGCCCGCGGAGACCTTCACCGCCCACCTCCTCGACGACCCCGCCCTCGACGAGGCCGTCCGCCGCCACCTCGCCGCGGAGGCCGAGGCGCGGGGCAGGGCCGTGAGCCGCTGGCGCGCGGACCACCCGCGCCTGGGCGGCTGAGCGGCCCCTCCCGTCCGCATCCCGGAAGGGGTGTCCCAGAAATCCGTTTCGGGTGTCTTCCGGGGCAGGACGGCCACCCCACGGACGACAGCCACGACGAAAGGAAACCCCATGAACGCGCGAAAGAGCCGCAAGACGACCCTCCTGGCCCTCGCGGCCACCGCCCTCGCCGCCTGCGGCGGCTCGGGCGACGACACCGGCACCGCCACCGCGGGGCTCACCCGCGGCGCCATCACCGCGAAGTCCGCGGGCGCCATGACCGTGAACGGCGTGGAGCTCGTGACGGCCGGCGCGACGGTCCGCATCGAGGGGCAGATCCGCCCCGAGAGCGAGCTGCGCAAGGGCATGACCGTCACGGTGACGGGCACCTTCGACGACCGCGGCGGCGCCGCCGCCGAGATCGAGTTCGAGCACGAGCTCGAGGGGCGCGTGGACGACAAGGGGACCGACTTCATCGTGGTCGGCGGCCAGCGCGTCCACGTGGACGACACCACCGAGTTCGGCGAGGACACCCCGGCCCGCCTCGGCAGCGTCGCCGTCGGCGACACGGTGGCCGTCTCCGGCGTCCCGGACGACAAGGGCGGCCTGCGCGCCACCCGCGTGGACGACTCCCCCCGGAGCGGCGGGCCGTCCGCCGACGACGACGACTTCGACGTGAAGGGCTTCGTCTCCGCCCTCGGCGCCACGAGCTTCGAGCTCCGGCTCTCCCCCGACTCGACCGACTGGTGGCTCGTGGACGTCACGGGCATCACCCTGCCCGCCGGGCTCGGCAACGGCGACTACGTCGAGGTCCACTCCGCCACGCCGCCCGCGGCGAGCGCGGCGCCCCTCGGCACCCTCGTCGCGACGTCGATCGAGCTCGAGGACCGGTTCGGCGGCGAGACCGAGATCGAGCTCGAGGGGATCGTGACGAGCGGCGACTCGGCCGAGTTCACCCTCGACGGCCAGACGGTCCGGACCGACGGGTCCACCCGCTGGGAGCTCGGCGATCCGGCCGACCTCGTCCCCGGCGTGAAGGTCGAGGCCGAGGGCCACCTCGACGGGCAGGGCGTCCTCCACGCGGACGAGGTCTCCTTCCGCCCCGGCGTCCGGATCCAGGCGGCGCTCCAGGACGTCTCCTGGGACGGCACCTCCGGCACCGCGAAGATCCTCGGCATCCCGGTCCAGCTCCCCTCCTTCGCGGACTACGACGTGACCCCGGCGAACGGCACGATCGTCGAGCTCCGCGGGAACCCCTCCGCGGACGGCAGCGGCCTCGTCGCCCTCCGGCTCCAGGACCGCGGCGGCGACGGCCGGATCATCGTCCGGGCCCTCGTCACCGCGAAGAGCAACGCCGCCCCTGCCCAGCCGGCCTTCACGGTCCTCGGCTTCACCCTCACCACCGCGGGCGCCGAGTTCCGGTCCGTGACCGACGCGCCCCTCTCCGCGGCCGAGTTCTACACGCTCGTCGAGTCCGGCCGGACGGTGGTGAAGGCCCGGGCCCGGAGCGCGGCCGACGTCTCGGGCAGCACGATCGCGGTCGAGCAGATCGAGATCGAGGGGAACGACTAGCCGGCGGAGCCCACGCCCGTCAGGCCGGTCCGGGGCGGCACGGGTGTCATGCGCCCGTGCCGCC
>JBBIPT010000188.1:0-7833 GCA_037442705.1 Anaeromyxobacter sp. | reverse complement strand
CCATCCTCGCGATCCACCTCCTCGGCGACGTCCCCTCCCCCTTCCTCATCGGGGTCCTCTCGGACTGGGCTTCCCTCGGGCGGGCCGTGCTCATCGTGCCGGCCGCGGTCCTCGTGTCGGGGCTGGTCTGGACCTGGGCGGCCTGGAAGGGTGAGCGGGCGGGGCGGCCCTGACGGCCATTCACGTGCCGTCGATCGCGGCGCGCACCGCCCTGGCGAGCACGGCGAAGGTCAGCGGCTTCTGGACGAGCGCGGCCGACTCCTCGAGCCCGATCCGCCGGATCACGGCGTCGTCGGTGTAGCCGGTCATGTAGAGCACCGGGACGCCCGGCCGCTTCTCGCCGAACCGCTCGGCGAGCTCGCGCCCGCTCATCCCGGGCATGACGACGTCCGTGAGGAGGAGGCCGATGGCGCCGCCGCGCTCCGCGAGAGCGAGGGCCGCCTCCGGCGTATCCGCCTCGAGCACGGCGTAGCCGGCCCGCTCGAGATAGCCTCGCACCGCGCTGCGCACCGCCGCCGCGTCCTCGACGAGGAGGACGGTCTCGCTCCCCCTCGGCACCTCGCCGCGCGGCGGGTTCGCCGGGGCTTCTCCGGAGCGTGGGAGCTCGGGCAGGTAGACGCGGAACACCGTCCCCCGCCCCAGCTCGCTGTAGACCTCGACGTGCCCCCCGGCCGCCGTGACGATGGCGTGCACGGTCGCGAGACCGAGCCCCGTTCCGCGCCCCGGCCCCTTCGTCGTGTAGAAGGGCTCGAAGACGCGCAGGCGCGTCTCCTCGTCCATCCCGACCCCCGTGTCGCTCACCGCGAGCAGGACGTGGGGTCTCGCCTGCGCGCCGGGATGGCGCCGCGCGTAGTCCTCGTCCAGGGTCACGCTCGTCGTCTCGACGACGAGCCGCCCGCCGCTGGGCATCGCGTCCCGGGCGTTCACGCAGAGGTTCAGGAGCACCTGCTCCATCTGCCCCGGGTCCGCCCGCACGGCGCCGAGGCCGCCGCCGAGGCGGAACACGAGCTCGATGTCCTCTCCGATGAGCCGTTCGAGCATCGGCCGGGCACCGCGCACGACCTCTTCGAGATCGTGGGCGATCGGCCTGTCGATCTGCTTGCGGCCGAAGAGCAGGAGCTGCCGGGTGAGCCCCGCCGCGCTCCGGGCCGCGGCGGAGATCTCCTCGAAGACCTCCCTCAGGGTATCCCCCTCGTGCGGCCCGCGAGCCCCCTCCTCGCACTGCGCCAGGATCACCGTGAGCAGGTTGTTGAAGTCATGGGCGACGCCGCCCGCGAGCCGGCCGACCGCCTCCATGCGCTGCGCCTGCGAGAGGCGCTGCTGCAGGAGGTGCTCCTCGGTGACGTCCCGGAAGACGAGGACCACGCCGAGCACTGCACCCGAGGGATCGCGAATCGGCGCGCCGCTGTCGGCGATCCGGCGCTTCCTCCCGCCGCGCGCGACGAGGAGCGCGTCGTCCGCGAGCTCCGCGCCCCCCCCACGGAGGACCTGCGCGACGGGATCTCCGAGCGGCTCCCCGGACCCGGCCCCCTGGATCCGGAAGACCTCGGCGAGCGGTCTCCCGACGGCCTCGCCTGAGGGCCACCCGGTGAGCCGCTCCGCGACGGGGTTCAGGCGCGTGATCCGGCTGGAGGCGTCCGTGACGATGACGGCGTCCCCGATGCTGTCGAGGGTGGTCGCGAGATTCCGTCGCGCGCCCTCCGCGAGCCCCTTCGCGCGGCGGAGCTCCTCGAGGAGCGCAGCGAGCACGAGCGCGGAGAGCGTCGCGACGCCGAGGAAGAGCTGGACGGCCAGGATTCGATCCGCCGCCGAGGAACCGAAGGCGAACGGACCCCGCTCGGCGACGGTGTGCCAGGTCGCGACCAGGGCGAGGACGAACGACGTCGCTGCGGCCCCGGCCGGGCCGAAGCGAGCGGCCGCCCAGAACAGGAAGGGAATCGTCGCGTAGGGGAGGGAGGCGAGGAGGCTCGAGCGGGCGGGGTCGCTCGCGAAGACGAGGTGGGCCACGACCACGAGCGCCGCACCGAGGAGGCCCGCCTCGGCGACGCGCCAGGCGCGGGGACGGCCGGGACGGAGAGAGGCGAACGCGAGGACGGCGGGGGCGACGACGAGCACACGCGGACCGTCGGAGATCCACCAGGTGCGCCAGGTCTCGGCGTAGCCCGCGCCGAACGCCACGACCGGGATGGCCGCGCCGGCGAGCGCCACCGCGCCGCTCGCAGCCACGCCGCCCGCGAGGAAGAGCACGACGACGTCGCGGGTGCGGCCCAGGCTGACGGGCCCCGGGACGAGGCGGGCGACGAGCCAGGCGCCCGCCAAGGGTCCGAGCGACTCGACGAGGGCGAAGGATGCGACGACGCCGGGCCCGTATCCACCGATCGCGTTCGCGGCCACGTTCGCGACCAGGATCGTGGCCACGACCTCCCGCCACCTCGAGCGTCCGGCGAGGAGGAGCGCCGCGAGCGCGAGCCCGCTCGGAGGCCAGGCCGCGGCGATCTTCTCGGGCTCGACGGCCGTCTGCAGCGCGGCCCCGTGCGCGAGGAGGTAGGTGGCGAAGAGGGCGAGGAGCCCCCCGAGCCGGCGCCGGATCGACGAGCCGCTCTCGGGGGCCTCCGACACCGAACCGCCTCCTCCCGCGGCGCCTGGCCCTCAGGCCGTCCCGCCGCTCTTCCGCACGACCACGGAGTTGCCCGCGGCGATGGAGGCCGAATAGTAGCCCAAGAGCCGCTCCTCCCCACGAGCCACCGCCCAGCCGCCGCCTTCCTCCACGACGAGCCTCCGCTGCACGAGCATCCGGAGCCCGACCGTCATCGCGTACTCCTCGTCCCCCCTCGGGACGTAGACCCGGACCCCCTCGGCCTCGAGCCGCCGGGAGAGCGCCTGCGTCCGCGCGTGGAGCTCGAGCTCGGAGAGGGGCGCGCCGTCCGCCTCGAGGAGGACGGTGGCGACGAGGGAGACCGGGAGCGCGGGGACGAGCCTCGCGACCTCGGACATGAGCTCCGCGCCGAGCTCCTCGAGCCGGGCCGACCGCGCCTCCCGGGGGAGCGCGCGCCAGTCCACCCCTCTCGCCTCGCTCCAGGCCCGCACGGAGATCGGCGTCCCGAAGTTCACGCAGGCGTAGCCGAAGCGGTGCCAGCGTCCGAGGGTCCAGAGGAGCGCCTGCCGCAGCCCGAACCGGGTCGCGGCCGTGGCGGTCCTGAGGAACCCGCGCCCCTCCCCCCCCGCCGCCTGCGCGAGGAGGGCCCGATCCTCGAGGACGCGGTCGTAGTTGATGCCCACCGGCACGAAGCAGAGGTCCCGCCCCGCCGGGTCGACGCCGCGGAGCATGTAGTCCACGAGGCCGAGCCGGGGCGGCCGGAGCGCCCCGTCGCGGGAGAGCCCGCCCTCGGGGAAGACCGCCTGGACGACCCCCGCCTCGGTCGCCATCTGCACGTAGCGCTCGAGCACCCGCCGGTAGAGCGGATCCTTCGAGTTCCGCCGGATGAAGTAGGCCCCCATGGACCGGATCAGCGTCTGGAGCGGCCAGACCCGGGCCCACTCGCCCACGGCGTAGGAGAGGGCCGTCCGCTCCGCGGCGAGGTAGGCGACGAGGACGTAGTCCATGTTCGACCGGTGGTTCACGACGAAGACGACGCTCGCCTGGGGATCGATCCGGGAGAGCCCCTCGTCGTCCGCGTACCCGAGCCGCACGCGGTAGAGCACCCGCGCCGCCGCCCGCGCGATCCGGTACCCGACCTGGAAGTAGGCCCACGGGCGGAACGAGGGGACGATCTCGCGCGCGTAGAGCGCCACGCGCCGCATCACGACCTCCCGCGGCTCCCCCGAGTCGCGGGCGTGCGCCTCCGCCGCCTCGAGGACGCGCGGGTCGAAGGCGAGCCGGTCCACGAGCACCTCGCGGCGCGTGAGCTTGAACGGCCGGATGCGCAGCCGGAGGCGCGCGTTGAGCCGGTCGATCACCGCGTTCACCCTGCGGCGCAGGAACCACCGGAGGCCCGGGACGAAGATCCGGTCGAGGACGGCGACGGCCGCGAGGGAGGAGAGCAGGACCACGGCCCAGAGCGGCAGCCCCACGGTGTCGGCCATCGCGCGAGCATAGGGCCGGCCTTGGTCGTCCGCGACCCCTCGGCCCCGGGCGGGCCCACCGCCCCCGCGCCGCGCTGCGTCGAGCATCGTGCGGCGTCCGTCGAGTATGTTGGCGCCCCTTCGACGCTTTCCGCCCACAGGGCCAGGAGAGGACCCCGAGATGATCCACGCCGCCATCACCGGATGGGGGAAGTGCCTTCCACCGGCGGTGCTCGACAACGCCGACCTCGCGACCTTCCTCGACACGGACGACGAGTGGATCGTGAGCCGGACCGGCATGAAGGAGCGGCGCATCTCGCACGTCCCCCTCGGCGAGCTCGCCCACGTCGCCGCCCGCCGGGCGCTCGCCTGCGCGGGGGTCGAGCCCTCCGCGCTCGACCTCATCGTCCTCGGGAGCACGATCGGGGACGAGCTCGCCCCGAACCAGGCCTCGGGCGTGCAGCGCCGGCTCGGGGCGAAGAACGCCGCGGCGATGGACCTCAACACCGCCTGCACGAGCTTCCTCTACGGCCTCTCCTGCGCGACGGGGCTCATCCGCACCGGGGTCGTCCGGACCGCGCTCGTCGTCGGCGCGGAGGTGCCGACGCCGTTCATGGACTGGGACGACCGGAACACCGCCGTCCTCTTCGGCGACGGGTGCGGCGCGGTCGTCCTCCAGGCGAGCGAACGGGAGGAGGGGCTCCTCGCCGAGCGGCTCGGCTGCTACGGCGAGGCGCGCGGAGCCCTCGACATCCGCGGCGTGGGCGCCCTCTACGCGAACGCGGGGCTCCCCTACGGCCTCACCTCCTGGATCTTCGACGGCCAGGAGATCTTCAAGCGGGCGGTGACGGGGATGGCCCTCGCCGGGCAGGAAGCGCTCGCGAAGCGCGGGCTCGCCATCGGCGACGTGGACCTCATGATTCCCCATCAGGCGAACCTCCGGATCATCGACGCGGTGGGCCGCCGCATCGGCATCGATCCGAAGAAGGTCTTCGTGAACGTCCACCGCTACGGGAACATGTCCGCCGCGACCGTGCCGGTGGCGCTCGTCGAGGCCATCGAGGAGGGACGGGTCGCGCCGGGGGCGCTCCTCCTCCTGCCGGCCTTCGGGGCGGGGCTCTCCTGGTGCGCCCACGTCGTCCGGTGGGGGGAGCGAACGGCCCCGCTCGGCGCGTCCGACGCGGAGCTTCCTCCCTGCGACCGGTCGGGCCTCGAGCTCGTGCTCTCCCTGCGGGAGCGCCGGGCGCGCCACGCCGACGCGGCGCGCACCGCGGTGGAGGCCTCCCGCACGCTGCTCCACGGCTAGATCTCGGGGGCGCGGAGCGCGTCCTCGTAGGCCGCGAAGAGCGCGTCCGCGATCGCCGCCTCCGAGAACCGCTCCGCGTGGCGGAGCCCCGCCTCCCGCATCGCGGCCCGGCGGCCTCCGTCCGCGAGCAGCGCCGCGAGCTCGGCGCGGAGTTCCGCGGGGTCGTGCGGGTCCACGTAGACGGAGCCCGGGCCGCCCACCTCGGCGAAGCAGCCGCCGCGCGTCGTGACGACGGGCGTGCCGGAGAAGAGGGCCTCGACGATCGGGATGCCGAAGCCCTCGAAGATCGACGGGTAGAGGGCGAGCGTGGCGAGCCGCACCATCGCGGCGAGGTCCCCGGTGGGGACGCCGGAGAGGATCCGGAAGCGCCCCTCGAGCCCGTGGGCCCGGGCGTAGGCCACGAGCTCCTCGGCGTACGGCGTCGGCCGCCCCACGGCGACGAGGGGGACCTCCGGGAGCCCCTCCAGGGCGCGCAGGGCGAGGAGGAGGTTCTTCCTCCGCTCGATCGTCCCCACCGCGACGAGGAAGACCGGGGGGAGGGCCCAGCGGGCCGCGACCTCGCGCAGCCGCTCCTCCGGGATCGGCTGCCGGAACGCCTCGTGGCAGGTCAGGTAGACGACGCGGATCCGCTCTTCCGGGACCGAGTACAGCTCGACGAGGTCGCGCTTCGTCTGCTCGCTGATCGCCACGACGATCCCGGCGCGCGCCACCGCGGAGCGGGCCTTCGCCGCGTAGATCCTCCGGTCGATCGGGGGGTAGAGCCCGGGGAACCGCTCGAAGATGAGGTCGGCGATCGACACGACGCTCGCCACGCCCGACCGCTCGATCCCGAGGGGGAGCTCGTTCGAGAGCCCGTGGTAGAGCCGGATCCCGTCCGCCCGGAGATCGCGCACGATCTCCCGCGTCCGCCAGAGGGCGGGGAGCGCCCTCCCGAGCAGCGAGCGCGGGCCGTGCACCTGGAGCCGGCCCCCCTCGAGCTCGAACGGGACCCGCCCCGGGCGCGGCGTGTAGGCGTGGTAGGTGTGCTCCGGGCGGTGGCGGTGGAGGATCCGGAGCACGTCCCTGGCGTAGTTCCCGAGCCCGGTCGTGTTGTGGAAGACGCGCTTCGCGTCGAAGCCGATGTTCATGGGAGCCCGGCCGGACGTTTACCCCCGGACGGCGAGGTGTGGCAAGCGGAGGCCGCGGGCCGCGACGAACCCGCTCTTCCCGCTGAACGCTCGAACGCGATCCGGAAACACCCATGGCTTCCGGCCTCGGGCTTCAGGAGATGCATCCCTGCCGCCGTTCCCGAGGCCTGAGGTCCGGGGCCCGAGGCCAGGGGCCGATCACGGATGGCGAGCGGCCTTCCGGTACCGGTGCGCTGGCAACGCCGGCCCCGCGCTGTAAGATGCCGCCATGTCACCGGGCGACGGCGGCAAGGAGGCGGAACGGCGGCTCGCGGAGGCGGCGGCGAGGTCCCCGGAGCTCGCCGCCATGCTCGCCGGGAAGCGGGGCGAGCCGGCCCCCCCCTATCGCAGGCTCGTCTGGCTCCTCGCCGCCCTCGCCGCCGGTCTCGCGGGGCTCTTCCTCGCGGTGAAGGCGCTCTCCCCGCGGCGCGAGGAGGCGCCGCGCGAGACGGCCGAGCTCGACACCTCCCAGTACCTCCGCCCGATCGAGACCTCCGCCGACCCCGCCACGGGTGAGGAGACGGCCCCCTTCTCCGGGTTCGCGGTGTCGGTCGAGAGCGACCCGCCGGACGCCCTCGTCACAGTGGCGGGCGTGCTCCGGGGCGAGGCCCCGGTCCTCGCGAGCGTGGACTGCAAGCCGGGCTCGAAGGTCGCGATCCGCGCGGAGAAGGACGGGCTCCCGCCCGCGCGCCTCTCCACCGTCTGCCGGCCGGACACGCTCGTGAAGCTGTTCGTCCGGCTCGGACCCTGAGAGAGCGTGAAGCGCTCCCCTCACCGCCCCTGACCCCCGCGTGGCACCGCGCGAGCGGATCTTCTGCGCCTGTGCGCCCGGCCTCGAGCCCTTCCTCGCGGAGGAGCTCGCCGGGCTCGGCCTCGCCGCGCGGCCCGCCGCCGGCGGGGTCGCGGCGGAGGGCGAGGACGCGGCCGCGCTCGCCTGCCTCGCCTCCCGCTGCGCCGACGCGGTCCTCGTCCGCCTCTGGGAGGGGCCGTCGAGCCGCCTCGCCGCCGCGAAGCGCGACGCGGCGCGGGCCGCCGGCGGGGCGGAGCTCCGGATCCGGCAGGACGGGGAGGTGGTGACGGTCTCCGCGGACGCCGCCGGCGCGCCCCTCTTCCGGCGCGGCTGGCGCGCCCGGGTGGGCGCAGCCCCGCTCCGCGAGACGGTCGCGGCCGCGATCCTCCGGGCGGCGGCGTTCGACGGGGAGCGCCCCTTCCTCGACCCGATGTGCGGCTCGGGGACGATCGCCATCGAGGCGGCGCTCGCCGCCGGCCGCCGCGCCCCGGGGCTCGGCCGCGACTTCG
>JBBIPT010000187.1:0-7849 GCA_037442705.1 Anaeromyxobacter sp. | reverse complement strand
ACAGCGGCCGCGGCGGGCGGAGTGCCACCCGCACCACGAAGCCGGCCCCCTTCTCAGCGCGAGGCGGATCCTCAACTGCCCCAGGCGCGAGAGCGGCGGCGTGGCCGGTCAGCGGGAATCAAGTCTGGGGGCTCGCCGCCGTCGTCGCCGAGCTCGCGCGGGGTTGCCCCTGACGCGCGGGCGCGCGGGCCCGGCCCGCGGGCCGGGAAGACCAGACCCCCGGTGGCCGGCGACCTAATGGCGCCTGTCCCGGTCGCGGTCTCCGCGGTCGAGCGCCGCTCCTGGCATCACCCTCCGGGCCACCTGCTCGAGGGAAAGGGCCGCCGCTCTCGCCCGGAGCCGGAGGGATTCGTCGAGAGATCGCTCGCGACCGAGCTCCCGCCAGTAGCGGAGCGCCACCGGCGCCGCCGACTTCCATTCGGCCAGCGATGCCGCGTCGGGCCGGGAAGGATCGGCCGAGGTACCCCTGCGGCGCCATGTCCGCGAGCACCGGGTGAAACGAGTAACGATACGATATCCAGCCCGCCCTGGAGGCCCTCGCCACATCGGCGGCCGGTGGGTGGTTCAGGTCCGCGCCGCCGAGCCATGCAGGTGAAGGCCGAGGGCGCGAATGACCTTCACCACGGTGGCGAACTCGGGGTTGCCTTCGGGCGAGAGGGCCTTGTAGAACCCCTTGAGGTGGCACCTTAAAGGTGCCACTGTCAGATCCCAGATGGAGAAGCGAAAACCGACCTACGACCTGGAAGGGTTCCGGCTGGAGTTCTGCGCGGTCAAGGCCCTGCGGATGACCCGCACGGCCCAAGACGCGACCCTCCGGCTCGGGCTCCTGCGCGAGGACGTGGTTCAAGTGGTGCAGAGCATGACGCGGGAGCACTTCTACAAGTCCATGACCAGCTGCGACGACCACCGCGTCTGGCAGGACGTCTACCACGTGCCATGGGAAGACCTGGTGCTCTACGTGAAGCTGACGGTGGACGAGCTGGGTCGGCTGATCCTGTCGATGAAGGAGAAGTAGTCATGGCAAAGCGAGCGAAGACCATCCGGTGCCCGGAGTGCGGCGAGGACGCCGTGTTCGAGACCCGGACGGACACGGTCGAGTACAAGGGCCATACGGCCGCGGTGAAGGTGGCGGGGCACTGGTGCCGGAAGTGCGGCGAGGCGGTGTTCGAGGGCGACGCCCTCGAGAAGCGGGAGCGCGCCTTCCTCGAGCTTCGCGCCAAGGTCGAGGGCGTGCTCAGCCCGAGGCGAGTCGCGTCCATCCGGGAGCGCCTGCATCTCTCCCAGCGCCGGGCAGGCGAGCTGCTCGGCGGTGGGCCGCGGGCATTCCAGAAGTACGAATCGGGTGGGCAGCAGGTGAGCGTGCCGATGGCGAACCTGCTGCGCCTCCTGGAGAAGGACCCGCGCCGCCTTCGCGAGATCGCCAAGGAGAAGGCGGCGAGCCGTTCGGCGTAGCGCTGGCCGAGCGCGTCACTCCAACGCGGACTTCCTCGACTCGATCAGCCAGCTCTCCATCTCGCGGACATTGGCAGGTTCCTCGGGCAACACGGACCTGGCGAGGGCGCCGTCCAGCACCTCGGAGGCTCCCGTCGGCCGGCGTGGGGGCACCGTGAGAGGTGCCGGACCGCCAGGAGCGCGTCCCGGCGAGGTCGGTCGCTGGCGAAGGCGGAATCCGCTCGGTACGATGGCCTCGATGTCCCCCCAGATCACCATCGATCGTTCGGCCGTCACGGACTTCTGCAAGCGCCACCACGTACGGCGGCTGGCGCTCTTCGGGTCGGTCCTGCGGGCCGATTTCGGCCCCGACAGCGACGTGGACGTGCTGGTCGAGTTCGAGCCCGGCCACGTTCCCGGCTTCGCCTTCGTGGACATGCAGGAGGAGCTGGGTGGGATCCTCGGGCGACGCGTCGATCTCCACACGCCGGGCTCCCTGAGTCGCTACTTCCGCGACCGCGTCGTGCGCGAGGCGCTGGACCAGTATGTCGCGGCGTGATGACGGGGTCCGGCTCCGCCACATGCTCGACGCCGCAAGGCAGGCGATCGAGTTCACGCGCGGACGCTCCAACGCCGATCTCTTCCGCGACGCACAGCTCGCCCTCGCGCTGACGCGGCTCGTGGAGATCCTCGGCGAGGCCTCGAAGAACGTCTCGGCCGAGACGCGGGCGAAGTTGCCGGAGATCCCATGGCGCGCCATCGCGGGAACCCGCGACCGGCTCGTCCACGCCTACTTCGACGTCGATCTCGAGCGGCTCTGGCAAATCGTGGCTGGAGACCTGCCGCCGCTGGTCGCAGCGCTGGAAGCCGCGCTCGCAGCCGAGCGTTGACGCGAAGGAGAGCGCCCCGGGGTCCACTCGGTACCGTTGAATCCCGTTAGGCTGGGCAAGACCTTGCCCAAACCTTGCCCGCCCAGGGAGGCGTCGGGGCGATCAAGGGGCGGGCGCCGCTAATCGTCGCGACCGCGAGGAACCATGCCACGCGACTGGGTCCGGCGCTGACGCGAGCAGGACTCGCGGATGCGACCGTCGCCCCACGGATGTAAGCCGTCCTCGCATCCAGTACGGGCGATGGGGCCTCGGACGAGGGCCGAAGATACGCGATCTCTCGGCGTCTCCTCGACGAGAAGTTGCACATAACTAAACCCCCGGTTTATGTTTGTGCATGCGCCGCAAGACCCCCGTCCGGGCGGTCCCGAGCTGGGACGCGCTCTTCGAGGTGGCCTCTGGCCAGGACGGGCTCTTCACGACCGCCCAAGCTGCGGAGGCCGGGTACTCCCCGCAGCTCCTGCAGAAGCATCTGCACGCCGGTCGGATCGCGCGCGTCCGGCGCGGCGTGTACAGGCTCGTTCACTTCCCGCCCGGCGAACACGAGGATCTCGCGGCGGTCTGGCTCTGGTCGGACCGTGCCGGCGTCTTCTCGCATGAGACCGCACTCTCCCTGCACCAGCTCTCGGATGCGCTCCCTTCCAAGGTTCACCTGACCCTTCCCACGGCGTGGCGCGATCGCCGCCTCCGGGTGCCCGACGGTGTGGTCCTGCACTACGCCGACGTCGCGAAAGGCGAGCGTGCGTGGATGGGTCCCGTTCCGGTCACCGCGCCGCAGCGGACGCTGGCGGACTGCATCGCCGCGGACGTGGCGCCCGATCTCGTCGCGCAGGCCATCGCCCAGGCCGGCGCCCGGGGCGTCATCCCACGCGCGGTGGTGGCCGAGCTCGAGCGCGCCGCGGAAGCGAGGGCGGGGTGAAGCCGCGCAGGTACGACACGCCCGCGGCGTTCAAGCGCGGACTCGAGGATCGGCTCAAGGGCGCAACGACCTCCGGCACCGACTTCGCGCGGCGGCGGCAGCTCCTGGTGTTCGACCGGTTCCTCGCGCGGATGGCGGCCGCCTTCGGTGACGCGGTCATCCTCAAGGGTGGGCTCGTCCTCGAGCTCCGGCTCGAACGGGCTCGCACGACGAAGGACGTGGACCTCCGCCTCGGCGGTCCGAGCCACGACGTCCTCGCACGCCTCCAGGCCGCCGGACGTCTCGACCTCGGGGACTTCATGCAGTTCGAGGTGGCACCGGACCCCGACACGCCGGAGATCGTCGGGGACGGCGTCCAGTTCGACGGTCATCGGTTCCGGGCGGAGTGCCGACTCGCTGGCAAGATCTACGGCGCGCGGTTCGGCGTCGACATCGTGTTCGGTGGCGCCCTGCTTGGAGACGTCGAGGAGATCACCGCCGATGACCTCCTCGGGTTCGCCGGGATCGCGCCGCCCAGGCTCCGCCTCATTCCCGTCGAGACTCACCTCGCCGAGAAGCTGCACGCGTACACGATGCCGCGGAGCCGCCCGAACACGCGCGTGAAGGACCTGCCGGATCTGGCGCTCCTCGCGACGATCCGGTCGCTAGACGCGGCGCGGGTCCGGGAGGCGGTGGCGCGTACGTTCGACGCGCGTCGAGTCCACGTCGTTCCGGACCGGCTTCCATCGCCACCCGCGGCGTGGACGGAGCCGTACGCACGCATGGCGGAGCAGGACGGGCTGCCATGACCTTGCCCAAACCTTGCCCGCCGAGGAGGCTGGGAGCGACCTGACGCGCCGGTAGGTTGAGGCCGGACCCTACGCGCACACGGAGCTTCCGCGAAGTCGCTACACGGGCGTCGTGATCACAGTGGGCACCATCACGCGGATCTGTGCCTCGACGGGGGCGTAGATGTCGATGCCCGTAGGAGGGGTCTCGATGCTCACGACAAGCGAGAAGCGAGCCTTCCGTTCGGACCGGCCGAGCTTGAGCTGCTCGCGCCACCAACCGACCACCGGGAACACTGCGATCTTGTTGCGCGTCGCCAGCTCCGCCGCGCTCTTCGACCAGGTGTCAGAGTGAATCGACCCGTGGTCGCGCAGGTCCGGCCCCAGGAACCAGTCTTCGGAGTCGCGTTCCCTGCGTCGGTCTCCATCATCCTCGCGCTCCTGTCGCCACCGGCCTCCGAGGGTCCCCTTTCCACCGGGATCACCGGGGACCCGGGTCCGGGTCAGCTCTCCGTCTCCGTCATGGGCGCGGGCTCCATCGGCCCCTCCGCCCACTCGGTTTTCTGCCAGCCTGAGATGACGGCTTCGGTCTCCTTGCAGACGAAGCAGAAGGCCTCGATGCGATCGTCGCTGCGCTTCATGACCCACATCAGCCCGAGGCACGGCTTGCGGTTCGGCCGGCACTTGCACGGGACGAGGGTCTCGCGACCGTCGAGTTGCTGAAGCGGTCCGCCATACTCGATGAGGGACGCGATGCGCAGCGCCTGGTTGCGAAGGCGCTGAGGGCCGTTCGGCAGGCTGCCGTCGTCGGTGAGCCAGTGCCGGATGTCGACGATAAGCGTCACGGGCAGGAAAGTGGATCGAAATGCCGTCCGGGGCGAGGCTCAACGGCGGAGCCAGGTGAGACGGGCGATCCGGTGGCAACCGGATCGCCCCGCGGGTGGAAGAGCCGCTCGTCTCGGTCGAGATGATGCGGGAGACCTCCCCCCGGTGTCGAGTTCCCACCGCTTCGCTGGGTGGAAGAGGTTCGACGCCGACGCTGCGGCCACTGCCGCGCCACGTTCGAGATCTGTCGGTCGTGCGACCGGGGCCACGTCTATTGCTGCCAGCGCTGTTCGGACCAGGCGCGGCATGCGAGCGTCCGCGCCGCGCGGCGACGTCACCGTAGGTCGCCGGACGGGCGGGCGGATCATCGCGATCGCGAGCGCGCTCGTCGCACCCGTCGCCGGGAGAGCGTGGGGGATCAGGGTTCCGGGCGGGCCGCGGCCGTGGTCCTCCTCGCCCCGCATGCCGAGACGAGTCCCCCGGATCACGCTGCGTCTGTCGCCCACGTCCTCCGAGGAGCGGACCCGCTTCTTGGTGGAGGGCACGCTACCGACGGCGTTACCGTCGCCCGCGCTGCACCAGTTGCTCTCGCTGCTCGTCTACTGGTCCGGCCGCCCGCTGCACGCTGTGCTCTCTGCGGGCGGGCCGGTCGGCTGGTTCGAGATCTGGGCCGCCGCGCTCTCCGAGGCGCCCGAGCCGCAGATCACAGTCGAGTTCGAGGCCGCGGAGGATCTGGATGACCCGCGATAGCCAGGACCGCGCCGCCGAGGTGCTCCGGCTCGCGTACGCGGAGGGGCTCGGCGTGCGGACGATCGCGCGCCGCCTCTCGATGTCGCGCAAGACCGTGCGCCGGCTGCTCGGCCGGGAGCGCCCGAAGCCGCGACCGAAGGCCGAGCCGCGAGGGTCGATCCTCGACCCGTTCATGCCGGTGATCCGGGATCTGCTGCGCGAGACGCCCGAGATGAAGGCGCCGGCGGTGCTCGAGCGGCTCCGGCCGCTCGGCTACACGGGCGGCGTCTCGATCCTGCGGGACCAGGTCCGCAAGCTCCGGCCCGGTGGCCAGCGCGAGGCGTACCTCACGCTCGACTTCCTCCCGGGGAAGGCCGTTCAGGTCGACTGGGCCGATTTCGGATTCGCACTCCCCGGCTGCCCTCGCCGCGTGAGCGCCTTCGTGATGGCGCTCTGCTACTCGCGCTACCTCTACATCGAGTTCACGCTCAGCCAGTCGATGGGGTCGTTCCTGCGCTGCCTCGAGCGCGGGATCAGGTTCTACGGCGGCACCACCGTCGTCGACATCTTCGACAACATGAAGACCGTGGTTCACGACCCGAAGAACCAGATCTTCAACCCACGCTTCCTGCAGTACGCGGCTGCGCGCGGTTTCGCCGGCGTCGCCTGCAACCCCGGCAAGGGGAACGAGAAGGGGCGGGTCGAGCGCCCGATCGGCTTCATCCGCGAGCGCTTCTGGCCGGGCCGACGCTTAGGCGACTTGCTCGACCTGAACGTCCAGGCGACGACCTGGCGCGACGACTTCGCGAACAACCGCGTCCACGAGGTGACCGGGAAGGTCCCCTTCCTCGTCTTCGAGCACGAGGAGAGGCCGCTCCTGAAGCCCGCGCTGGCGACGCCCTTCGACACGGACGAGGTCCTTTCGGCCAGCGTCACGAAGAGCTACCGCGTCACCTTCGACCGGAACCGCTACTCGGTTCCCTCTCGCCTCGTCGGCCAGTCGGTCCTCGTCCGCGGCTCCGACGACAGAGTCTCGATCTTCCTCGGTCCGAAGCAGGTCGCCAGCCATGCGCGCTGCTGGGGTGTCGGCGAGGACGTCCGCCACGAGAGCCACGACGAAGGCGTCCTCGCGCAGAAGCCCCGCGCCGTCGTCGGTCGGCTCCCCGCAGGGCTCGACGGGCTCGGCCAGGTCGGCTTGCGCTACTTCAAGATCTTCGCGGCGGGCAGCCGCTCCATCCAGCGCGAGGCGGAGCGGCTCGTCCTTCTCGTCGAGCTCTTCGGGGAGAGCGCCACCGCCGCGGCGATGGACGAGGTGATGTCCACTGGCCACGTCGGCGCCGAGTACGTCGAGTTCGTCATGCGCCACAAGAAGGGGCTGAAGCCGGCGCCATCTCCGCTCCGCCTCGGCGATCCCGAGCTCGACTCGCTCGCCTTCCGGGAGCCCGACCTCGCCGTCTACGACCAGCTCGTCCCCACGCGCATGACGCGCGATCCGGGCGAGCCCCACCTCGACGGGAGTGCAGAGTGAAGGACGACGAGATCTCGCTGGTCGCCCAGAAGCTGAAGTGGCTGCGCCTGCCCGGCATGGCCGAGCAGTTGCGCCCGATCGTGGAGAAGGCCGCCACGGACAACCTCTCCGTCCTCCAGGCCGTCGACCGGCTCTGCGACGAAGAGAAAGCGAGCCGGCTGCGCAACGCCGTCGATCGGCGCATCCGCGACGCTCGCTTCCCCGAGGTCAACACGATCGATGCGTTCGACTTCGACTTCTGCCCGGTGAGGAAGAAGGCGCGAGCCCGTTACCTCGCGCTTCACGACCTCGCCTTCATCGACAAGGGCGTGAACCCGCTCTTCATCGGGACGCCCGGAACCGGCAAGACCTTCCTCGCCCGCGCACTCGCCTTCCGCGCCTGCCAGGCCAACCGGCGCGTCGTCCTCGTGAGCGCGCCGAAGATGCTCAACGACCTGCACGGCGCCGAGCTGCACGGCCGCCTCGACCGCGTCCTGCGCAAGTACACGCGCGCGGAGCTGCTCGTCATCGACGACTTCGCCGTGCTCGCGATGGATCCCTCGCAGGCGAAGCTCGCCTTCCAGGTGATCTCCGAGCGTTACGACCACCGCCGCGCCACCGCGATCACCACCAACCGGCCCTTCAAGGATTGGACGAAGGTCTTCCCCGACGCCCTCAACGCCCAGGTGATCGCCGAGCGGCTCACCGAGCGGGCGGAGCGCTTCGTGCTGGATGGAAAGGGGTACCGCCAGCACGCGGCGAACTGACCGACTCCGTCCTCACC
>JBBIPT010000186.1:0-7852 GCA_037442705.1 Anaeromyxobacter sp. | reverse complement strand
TGGGCTCATCCGGCACGCCGCTGAACTTGTCGCGCGGGAGACGGGCGACCATCTCGTCGATGTGGGCGGGGAAATTCCACCCCACGGCCACGATCTTCGTGGGCACCGAGGGCGGGAGGAGACGCGCCTCGCGAGGCTCGGAGCCCGGCTCGAGCCGGCGAACGTGGCGAAGCTCCTCGGGCGCGGCTTCGCCCTCGTCCTCCGGGGCGGGCACCTCCTCGCCACGAGCGCCGGCGCCGCCCCCGGCGACGACGTCCGGATCGCCCTCGCGGCGGGGTGGCTCGACGCGCGGGTCGTCGCCGTGGATCGCGGAGAGGATCCCCTCCCCGGGCGGAGCGGCCCGGGCGGGGGTGGATCGACGAAGGGCGGCCGTTGACCCATCGGGTCCGCATCGCTAAATGGAATTCGAGGGAGGTCGCGTGGGCGAGTCGAGCGAGGGACGGCGGGCGCCGGACGGGCAGGAGGAGTCCTACGACGCCGTCGTGGGGAGGCTCGAGCGCGTCGTCGCCGAGCTCGAGTCGGGCCAGCTCGGGCTCGAGCAGTCGATCGAGAAGTTCGCCGAGGGCGTGCGGCTCGCGAGGGACGCGTCGCGCAAGCTCGAGGAGGCGGAGCGCCGGGTGGAGCTCCTCGTCCGCGGCGAGGACGGGGGCGAGCAGGCGGTGCCGTTCGAGCCCGAGGGTGGTCGAGGGAGCCGGGACCCCCGATGACGCCGGACGCTCCCCGCAGACCCAGGGTGATCATCGTCGACGACGATCGCGACACGCGCGAGATGCTCACGCTCGCGCTGGAGCTCGAGGGCTTCGACGTGGGCCAGGCGGCGAACGGGCTGCGCCTCATCTCCGCGATGCACGTGGACCGGCCGGACGTGATCCTGCTCGACGTGATGATGAGCTGGATCGACGGGTTCGAGCTCTGCCGGGCGATCAAGAAGAACCCGACCTTCCACGACATCCCCGTGATCTTCATCTCCGCCCGCAAGAGCGTGGAGGACGAGCGGGCCGGGCTCGAGGCGGGCGCGGTGGACTACCTCGCGAAGCCGCTCGACATGGGGAAGCTCGTCACGAGGATCCGCCGGATCCTGGAGGAACGGGGCTCCCAGCCGCCGGCCCCGGCCTGATGGCGGTGAGTGCAGCTCGCCGCTCGCCCTTCGACCCTTCCACGACGGGCACCGGCCTGGGCGGGACGCCGGAGCGCCACGCCGGCCGCCACCGGGGGGTCGTGCCCACCCCCTGGCCGGCGTGCTAGAAGATGCCCCCTTGGCGTACGGTTTCCCCATCGAGGACTACCTCCGGAGCGTCTCCGCCCGGATCGAGCCCCTCCTCGCGGCGCTCCCCTCCGGGCTCGGCCCGCCGAGGCTCGTCGAGGCGATCCAGTACGCGCTCCTCGGCGGGGGAAAGCGGCTCCGGCCGGCCCTCGTCCTCGCCTCCTGCGAGGCCCACGGCGGCGACGCCTCCGACGGCTCGCTGGCGATGCGGTTCGCGGTGGCCCTCGAGGCGATCCACGCCTACTCCCTCGTCCACGACGACCTGCCCGCGATGGACGACGACGATCTCCGGCGCGGCCGGCCGACCGTGCACAGGGCGTTCGACGAGGCGACCGCGATCCTCGCCGGCGACGCGCTCCAGTCGCTCGCCTTCGCCCACCTGCTCGCGGCGGACGACCCGCGGGCGGGGGCGCTCGGCTTCCTGCTCGCCCGGAACGCGGCCCTCATGGTGGAAGGGCAGGCGCGCGATCTCGAGGGGGAGGGGGCGCGGCTCGGGGAGGCGCAGGCCGTCGAGATCATGCGGGCGAAGACGGGCGCGCTCCTCGCGGCCTCGGTGGCCGGGGGCGCGCTCTGCGCCGGCGCCGCGGCGGACGCGGCCTATCCCTGGGGGCTCAAGCTCGGCCTCGCCTTCCAGATCGCCGACGACCTCCTCGACCTCACCGCCGACACCGCGACCCTCGGGAAGCGCGCCGGGAAGGACGCCGAGGCGGGGAAGGCCACGGTCCCCTCCATCGTGGGAATCCCGGAGGCTCGCCGCCGCGCCCAGGCGCTCCTGGACGAGGCCCTCGCCGCGATCGCCCCCTTTGGGGCCCGGGCGGATGCCCTCCGCGCGCTGGCGGAATTCGTCCTCGCGCGCAAGAAATGACCGAACGGAGTGCACGCATGAACCGCCTTCTCGACCGGATCGACTCGCCGAGCGACCTGAAGCGCCTCGCCGTCGAGGATCTCCCCGCGCTCTGCCAGGAGATCCGCGACGAGATCATCCAGACCTGCGCGCGGAACGGCGGGCACCTCGGCTCCTCGCTCGGCGCCGTGGAGCTCAACGTCGCGCTCCACTACGTCTTCGAGACCCCGGTGGACAGGCTCGTCTGGGACGTCGGCCACCAGGCCTACGCCCACAAGCTCCTCACCGGCCGCCGCGAGGCCTTCCGGACGATCCGGACGCCGGGCGGGCTCGCCGGCTTCCCGGAGCGGCACGAGTCCCCGCATGACGCCTTCGGGGTCGGGCACGCCTCGACCGCCATCAGCGCGGCGGTCGGCATGCTCGAGGCGAAGCGGCTCACGGGGGAGCCGGGCCGGGTCGTCGCGATCGTGGGCGACGGCGCGATGACGGGGGGCGCGGCGTTCGAGGGGCTGAACCAGGCCGGCTACCTCGGGAAGCAGCTCCTCGTCGTCCTGAACGACAACGAGATGTCGATCTCCCCGAACGTCGGCGCCCTCTCCGAGTGGCTCTCGAAGAAGTTCGCCTCCCGCACCTACAACCGCTGGCGCCACGCGGTGAAGGACTTCCTCGGCGGGCTCCCGAAGGGGGCGGAGGCGATCGGGGTCATCCGCCACGGGATCAACGCGACGAAGGCGCTCTTCACCCCGGGGATCCTCTTCGAGGGGCTCGGCTTCCACTACGTCGGGCCGGTGGACGGTCACGACGTGGCGAGCCTCGTGGAGAGCTTCCGGAGGCTCGCGACCTTCGACGCCCCCGTCCTCTTCCACGCGATCACACGGAAGGGGAAGGGGTACGAGCCGGCGGAGACGGACCCGGCGACGAGGGGACACGGCCTCTCCTTCTTCGACGTCGCCACGGGGAAGCCCGTGAAGAAGGCGGCGGCGAGGGCCTACACGGAGCTCTTCGCCGACGCGCTCTGCGAGCGGATGGAGCGGGACCCGAAGGTCGTGGCGATCACCGCCGCGATGCTCGAGGGGACCGGGCTCATCCACGCGAAGAAGCGGTTCCCCGATCGGACCTACGACGTGGGGATCGCCGAGGCCCACGCGGTGACCTTCGCCGCCGGCCTCGCCTGCGACGGGGTCCGTCCCGTCGTGGCCATCTACTCCACCTTCCTGCAGCGCGCCTACGACCAGATCATCCACGACGTCGCGCTCCAGAAGCTCCCGGTGACCTTCGCCCTCGACCGCGGCGGGATCGTGGGCGCGGACGGGAAGACCCACCAGGGCGCCTTCGATCTCGCCTACCTCCGGTGCGTCCCGAACCTCGTCGTGATGGCCCCCTCCGACGAGAACGAGCTCCGCAACGTGCTCCACACCGCGCTCGCCCACGACGGCCCCGCCGCGTTCCGGTTCCCGCGCGGCAACGGCGAGGGCATCCCGCTCGATCCCTCCCCCGTCGCCCTCCCGATCGGGAAGGGGCGGCTCGTCCGCGAGGCGCCGGGAGAGCCGGACGTGGCCGTCGTCGCCGCCGGCTCCACCGTGCGCGAGGCCGTGGCGGCGGCGGACGCGCTCTCGGCGGAGGGGATCGCGGTCTCGGTCGTGGACGCCCGCTTCGTGAAGCCCCTCGACGAGGAGCTCGTCGTGGCGCAGGCCTCCCGCGCCCGGCGCGTCGTCACCGTGGAGGAGGGGTGCCTCCCCGGCGGCTTCGGCTCGGCGGTGCTCGAGCTCCTCGAGCGGCGGGGGCTCGTCGCGGAGGGGATCGCCGTCCGGCGGCTCGGGCTCCCCGACGCGTTCGTCACCCACGGCGACCAGGGGACGCAGCGCGCGGAACTCGGGATCGACCGGGACGGCATCGCGCGCGCGTGCCGCGAGCTCGCGGGGGGGCGCCGGGCGCGAGTCGCCGGCTAGCGCACCCGCGGGACGGGGCCGGACGTGCGCGGCGGCAAGCAGCGGATCGACCTCCTGCTCGTGGAGCGCGGCCTCGCGGAGTCGAGGACGAAGGCCCAGGCGCTCGTGATGGCCGGGGCGGTCGTCGTGGGCGACGCGAGGGTGGACAAGCCCGGCGCCCTCGTCGACCCGGCGGCCGGGATCCGGCTCAAGGAGGACGCCGCGCCGCGGCGCTGGGTCTCCCGCGGGGCCCTGAAGCTCGAGCGGGCGCTCGAGGTCTTCCCGATCGACCCCTCGGGCAAGACCTGCGCCGACCTCGGCGCCTCGACCGGCGGCTTCACGGACCTCCTCCTCCAGCGGGGGGCGGCGAAGGTCCACGCGGTGGACGTGGGCTACGGCCAGCTCCATCCGAGGATCCGGGGCGATCCCCGCGTCGTCGTTCGGGAGCGGGAGAACGCGCGGCTCCTCGGCGCGGAGTCGCTCGGCGAGCGCGTGGATCTCGTCGTCGCCGACCTCTCCTTCATCTCCCTGCGGCTCGTCCTCCCCGCCGTGAAGGCGATCCTCCGGCCGGGCGGGGAGGCGATCCTCCTCGTGAAGCCCCAGTTCGAGGTGGGGAAGGGGGAGGTGGGCAAGGGGGGCGTCGTCCGGGACGAGGGGAAGCGCCGGGAGGCGCTCGCCGCGGTGGAGGAGGCGGCCCGCGCCCTCGGGTTCGAGGCGATCGGCCACGCCGAGTCGCCGATCGAGGGGCCGGCGGGGAACCGCGAGTGGCTCCTCGCGCTCCGGTCCGGCGACGGCCTCTGACCCAACCGGGGTGCGCCGCAGGCGTTTCGGGCGTTCCTTGACCGGCGGCCCCCTTTTTGCTACGAATCCCGCACATTTTCGCGCCCGGGTCACGCCGGGTTACGGAAGTGGGCCGAGGTCGCGCCCACTTTTTCATTTTCGGGGTCCCACGAGCGCCATGACGGGCATCGCACAGGAATCGGTGGTCGATCGGGCGCGCGGCCTGCTCGGGCCGATCCTCGCCCGCGACGGCTACGAGCTCGTGGAGGTCGAGTGGGTCCGGGGCGGCGGGCGCTGGACCCTGCGGCTCTTCATCGACAAGCCGGGCGGGGTGAACGTCGACGACTGCCAGCTCGTTACGCGCACGGTGGACCCGATCCTCGACGTCGAGGACTTCATCGAGCAGGCCTACGACCTCGAGGTCTCCTCGCCGGGGCTCGACCGGCCGCTGCGTACGCCGGAGCACTTCGGCCGCTGGGCCGGGGAGCGCGTCCAGGTGAAGGCCTACGGCCCCGTCCCCGGGACCGCGGAGGGCTCGCCGGGGCGCAAGAGCTGGACGGGGACGCTGAAGGGCTTCCGGGACGGGGCCGTCGAGGTGGAGGTCGACGGCGTCCTGCACCGGATCCCGCACGATCGGATCGCGAAGGCCCACCTCGAGTACGACGCCGCGGCGGACCTCCGCAGGAAGGACTGACCATGCAGCAGAGCGTGAACCTGAACCTCATCCTCGACCAGGTCGCCAAGGACAAGGGGATCGACCGGCAGCGCCTCGTCGACATCCTCGCCGAGGCGCTCGAGAGCGCGGCGAAGCGGCACTTCGGCCTCGAGCGGAACCTGAAGGCCCGCTACGACGAGGAGCGGGGCAAGGTGGATCTGTTCCAGGTCCTCTCCATCGTCGCCGATCCCACGGAGGAGGCGCCGCTCCCGGACCCGGTGAACATGGTCCCGGTCTCCGTCGCCCACGAGAAGGGGATCGAGGTGGAGCCCGGGGACGAGCTCGACTTCCCCATCTACTACAGCACCGAGGACGAGGCGGAGGCGAAGGCCCAGGACGAGCAGTGGGGCGACCTCCTGAAGCTGAAGACCTTCCGGCGCTCCTTCGGCCGGATCGCCGCCCAGACCGCGAAGCAGGTGATGATCCAGGGCACCCGCAACGCGGAGCGGGAGAACGTCTTCAACGAGTACAAGGACCGCAAGGGCGAGGTGATCACCGGCATCGTCCGGCGGTTCGAGCGCGGCAACGTGATCGTGGACCTCGGCCGGGCCGAGGCGGTCCTGCCGGTGCGCGAGCAGGTGCCGCGCGAGAGCTACCGGGCGGGCGACCGGATCCAGGCCTTCGCGATGGACGTGCTCCGCGAGTCGAAGGGGCCGCAGATCATCCTCTCCCGCGCCTCCGTGGACCTCCTCCGCAAGCTCTTCGAGGTGGAGGTGCCGGAGATCGCCGAGGGCGTCGTCGTCATCGAGGCCGCGGCGCGCGAGCCGGGCGGGCGCGCGAAGATCGCGGTGAGCTCCAGGGACTCCGACGTGGACCCGGTCGGCGCCTGCGTCGGCATGAAGGGGAGCCGCGTCCAGGCGGTCGTCCAGGAGCTCCGCGGCGAGAAGATCGACATCGTCCCCTGGGACGAGGATCCGGCGCGCTTCGTCTGCAACGCGCTCGCCCCCGCCGAGGTGAGCCGCGTCCTCCTCGACGAGCAGAACCGGGCGATGGAGATCATCGTCCCCGACGACCAGCTCTCGCTCGCCATCGGCCGGCGGGGGCAGAACGTCCGGCTCGCCTCGCAGCTCACCGGCTGGAAGCTCGACATCAACTCCGAGTCCCGCGTGCGGGAGATGCGCGAGTTCGCGACGGAGAGCTTCACCGCGATCGGGGTGCCCGAGGCGACCCAGGAGATGCTGTACTCCCACGGCTTCCGCAAGTCGCAGGATCTCGCCAACGCCGCGCCCGAGATGCTCACCCAGTTCCCGGGCTTCACGATGGACATGATCCCGGACCTCCAGAAGCGGGCGCGCGAGCAGTCGATCACCGACGCCGAGAAGGAGATGCAGCTCGAGCAGGAGCGGGAGGCCGCCCGGATCGCGGAGGCGCGCCGCCACCCCGACGGCCTCACCCAGGAGGAGCGGCTCGCCCGCGTCCGGGGCGTCGGCGAGAAGACGATCGAGCAGCTGAAGCTCGCCGGCTTCCCCACGGTCGAGGCGGTCCAGGCCGCCGACGTGATGAAGCTCGGGGACGGCAGCGGGCTCGGGGTGAAGAAGGCGCGGCAGATCAAGCACGCGGCCGGCGTCTACCTCGAGGAGGAGGCGAAGCTGCGGGCGGAGCTGGACGCGGAGAAGGCGAAGGTGGCAGAGGCGGCGCCCGCGGGAGGCGCCGGCGCGTAGCCGATGGAGCCCGTCCGGACCTGCATCGGCTGCGGGGCGAAGGCGGACCGGCGCGGGCTCGTACGGCTCGGGATCGAAGGAGAGCGAGTGGTGATCGATCGGAAGGGAATCGCCGGGCGGGGAGCCTGGCTCCACGCGGACGGCGGGTGCCTCGAGAGGGCGCTCCGCCGGCGCGCGTTCGTCCGCGCGTTCCGCGGGAAGACCGCGTCGATCGACGCCGAGGCGCTCCGCGCCGGGTTGACGGGAAACGCCCCCAAGGATTAGGAGACACCGCAATGTCCAAGAAGCGGGTCCACGAGCTCGGGAAGGCTCTCAAGGAGCACGGGATCGAGCTCTCCAACCAGGAGCTCGTCGACAAGCTCCACAAGCTCGGCTACGACGTGAAGAGCCACTCGTCCTCCCTCGAGGAGGACCAGGCGGCCGCCGCGGTCGAGAAGATCGTCTCGGAGAAGAAGCCGAAGGCGGCGCCGCCGCGCCCCTCCGGCCCGGGCTTCGTCGTCCGGCGGAAGGCGCACGGCGAGGTCGCCGCGCCGCCTCCGCCCGAGCCCGTCGCGGAGCCGGTCGATGGTGTCCTTCAGCTCCTCCGTCTGGGCCTGCACCTCTTGCTCCAACTGGTCGTTCAGCCGGCGCAACTGCGCTTCCAGGGCCTTGCGCTCGGTG
>JBBIPT010000185.1:0-7904 GCA_037442705.1 Anaeromyxobacter sp. | reverse complement strand
GGGGGGGGACTCTCCCCCCGCGGCCCCCCATCGCGGGCGTCGTTGCAGCCGAGCACGCAGTCTGGCCTCGGGCCCCGGGAACGGCCGCGGAGGTCATTTCCCGAAGCCTGAAGCCCGAGGCCTGAAGCCTGGCCTGGAGCCCTGGATGTCCCCTCTCCGGCGGCCCGGGGGCCGCCCCCCCGGCCTCCCGCCCGAGGCTCCCGGCTTGACCGCGTGTCACCCCATCGGTATATGCCCCCGCTTCATGGAGGCGCCTCGCACCCTCCGGCCGGGAGACGGCCAGTACCCCGAGGCGCTGGCGAGGATCGCCGGCTGCCCGCCGAGCCTGCGACTCCGCGGAGCCCTCGGGAGCGCCCGGCGCGTCGCCATCGTCGGCGCGCGCCGGACCGACGAGTACGGCGCGGGCCTGGCGAGGGAGATCGCGGCCGGCCTCGCGCGCGCGGGGGTCTCGGTCGTCTCGGGCGGCGCGATCGGCGTGGACGGCGCGGCCCACGAGGGAGCGCTCTCCGCCGGCGGGCACACCGTGGCGGTGCTCGGGACGGGCGTGGACGTCGCCTACCCGGCCGAGCACCGTGACCTCTTCGCGCGGATCCTCGGTGCGGGCGGCGCCCTCCTCTCGGAGCTCCCGGACGGCACCCGCGGCTTCAAGGCGAGCTTCCCGCTCCGCAACCGGATCATCTCGGGGATGTCCGAGGCGGTCGTCGTCGTCCGGGCGGAGACGGCGAGCGGCGCGCTCATCACGGCGCGGTGGGCGAAGGCGCAGGGCGTCCCCGTCCTCGCCGTCCCGGGCGACGTGCGGGATCCGCTCTCCGCGGGGCCGCTCGCGCTCCTGCGCGAGGGGGCGCGCCTGGCGGCCGGGGCGGAGGACATCCTCGCCGCCGTGGGGATCGGGGCGCCCCCGGCGCGCCAGTTGGAGCTCCCGGCCCTGGGGCAGGGCGAGTCCGCGCTCCTCTCCGCCCTCGGCCGCAAGCCGCGCCACGCGGACGACCTCGCCCGGGCGGCGGGGCTCGGGACGGGGGCCGCCCTCGCGGGGCTCCTCGCCCTCGAGATCGAGGGGCTGTGCGAGCAGCGCCCCGGCCACTACTTCCTGCGAAGGACCTGAAGGGACGAGGAATGCCGAGATCGAGGAGCCAGACCGCCGGCGCGCCGAAGGGTGCGAAGAGCGTGGCGGAGAAGCCGCGGAAGGCCGCCCCCGCCGCGAAGGAGGCGGCGGCGCCCCGCCGCGCGAAGGGCGCCGGCGGCACGAGCCTCGTCATCGTGGAGTCGCCGGCGAAGGCGAAGACCATCAAGAAGTACCTGGGGCGCTCCTTCGACGTGAAGGCCTCCGTCGGCCACGTGAAGGATCTGCCGAAGTCGAAGATGGGCGTGGACCTCGAGAGCGGGTCCTTCGAGCCGGTCTACGACGTGATCAAGGGGAAGGCGAAGTTCCTCTCGGAGATCAAGCGGGCCGCCCGCGGCGCCGACCGGGTCTTCCTCGCCACCGACCCCGACCGCGAGGGCGAGGCGATCGCCTGGCACATCGCCGAGGAGCTCGGGGCGGACGGGGGCGACGAACGGGTGCGACGCGTGCTCTTCAACGAGATCACGAAGACGGCCATCCAGAGGGCGATCGAGCACCCGATCGACCTCGACCGGAACAAGTTCGACTCGCAGCAGGCGCGCCGGATCCTCGACCGCGTGGTCGGCTACCAGATCAGCCCGCTCCTCTGGGACAACGTGCGCCGCGGCCTCTCGGCGGGGCGGGTGCAGTCGGTCGCGGTCCGGCTCGTGGTGGAGCGCGAGCGGGAGATCGAGGCCTTCGTCCCGGTGGAGTACTGGACGCTCGACGCCGACCTCGCCGCGAGCCTGCCGCCCGAGTTCACCGCGAAGCTCTGGAAGGTGGACGGGGAGAAGGCGACGTCGCTCCCGGACGAGGGGACGACGAAGGCGCTCGCGGCGGAGGTGGAGAGGGCGCGCTTCACGGTCCAGACGGTGGACCGGAAGGAGCGCAGGCGGAACGCGCCGCCGCCCTTCACGACCGCGAAGCTCCAGCAGGAGGCGGCGAACCGGCTCGGCTTCACCGCGAAGAAGACGATGACGCTCGCGCAGCGGCTCTACGAGGGCGTGGAGCTCGGCGACGAGACGGTCGGGCTCATCACCTACATGCGCACCGACTCGGTGCGGCTCTCCACGGAGGCGGTGGACGCGGTCCGGGCCCACGTGGCGGCGCGCTACGGGAAGGATCACCTGCCGGAGGCGCCCAACGTCTTCAAGACGAAGGCGAAGGCGGCCCAGGAGGCGCACGAGGCGATCCGGCCCACCGATCTCGCCTGGCCCCCGGAGCGCGTCGCCCCCTTCCTGGAGGCGATCGGGGAGCGGGACATGGTCCGGCTCTACGAGCTCGTCTGGAACCGGTTCGTCGCCTGCCAGATGGTGCCCGCGGTCTACGACCAGACGACGGCCGACGTCGGGGCGGGGCGGGCGGTCTTCCGCGCGAACGGGTCCGTCCTGAAGTTCCCGGGCTACCTCGCGGTCTACGGCGCGAGGCCCCCCGAGGAGGAGGCCGGCGCGGAGGAGGAGAAGCCCGAGAACGGCGAGTCCGAGAAGAAGAACGAGGAGCGGCAGCTCCCGCCCCTCGAGCCGGGCATGGAGCTCGCGCTGCGCCGCCTCCACCCCGAGCAGCACTTCACGCAGCCTCCGCCGCGCTTCAACGAGTCCTCGCTCGTGAAGGAGCTCGAGCTCCGCGGGATCGGGCGGCCCTCCACCTACGCCTCCATCCTCGACACGATCCAGGAGAAGGGCTACGTCGAGAAGGTCGAGAAGAACTTCAAGCCGACCCACCTCGGGACGCTCGTCACCGACGAGCTCGTCCGCGCCTTCCCGCGGGA
Source organism: Anaeromyxobacter sp. (assembly GCA_037442705.1). Classification (GTDB taxonomy): domain Bacteria; phylum Myxococcota; class Myxococcia; order Myxococcales; family Anaeromyxobacteraceae; genus Anaeromyxobacter. Next base: position 5,037 of record JBBIPT010000185.1, on the reverse strand, counting down.
GATGGACGTCGCCTTCACGGCGGGCATGGAGGAGAAGCTCGACGAGATCGAGGAGGGCACCGCCGGCTGGCAGGCCGTCCTCGGCGGCTTCTACGAGGCATTCAAGGAGGACCTCGCGAAGGCCAAGAAGAGCATGCGGAACGTGAAGGCGCAGGAGATCGAGACCGATCTCGTCTGCGAGAAGTGCGGCCAGCGGAAGATGGTGATCAAGTGGGGCCGCAACGGCGAGTTCCTCGCCTGCCCGGGCTATCCGGAGTGCCGGAACACGATGAACTTCCGGCGGGAGGACGGGAAGGTCGTCCCCGAGAAGGAGGAGGACGTCCCGGTCGAGGAGAAGTGCCCGGACTGCGGGGCCGGGATGGTGATGAAGCGCGGCCGGTTCGGCCGCTTCCTCGCGTGCACGAGGTACCCCGAGTGCAAGGGGACGAGGCCCGTCTCGATCGGCGTGACCTGCCCGAAGGGCTGCGGCGGCTACGTCTCGGAGAAGCGCTCGCGCCGGGGGCGCACCTTCTACGGGTGCTCGTCCTACCCCAGGTGCGACTTCGTCTCCTGGGACCGCCCGCGGAACGAGGCCTGCCCCGTCTGCGGGGGGGCCTACCTGCTCGACAAGTACTCGAAGAAGACGGGCCCGTTCGTCGCCTGCCCGGACAAGGAGTGCGGCTACCGCCGCGAGGCGGCGCCGGCGTCCTGACGAGCGGGGGACCTCGCCGTCGCTCCATGCGCTCGCGGGTTCGCCGCGCGCTCGCCTCGCCCCACCCGGCGGCGTCTTGACCTCCCGGCGGGGTGCTGGTAGGAAAAACCGCTGTTCATTCGCGGACGAAGCGCACACCTCGTGCGCTCGTTCCCCACCACACGCTCCCGAGGGATGTCGATGATTCACAGCCTGGCCGAGTTCTTCCGAGAGGGCGGCCCGTGGATGTTCGTCAACGTGGCGGTGAGCGCCGTCGCGGCGGCGACGATCATCGAGCGGACGATCATGCTCGCGTTCCGGCTGAACCTGAACGCGGCGCCCTTCATGGAGCAGGTCCTGAAGCTCGTCCTCTCGGGGAACGTGGACCGGGCGGTGAAGCTCTGCGGCGCTGCCCCCAACGCGGCGCTCGCCCGGGTGATCCGGGCCGGCCTCACCCGGGCCAACCGCGGCGAGCAGGAGATCGCCCGGGCGCTCGAGGAGGCGGTGCTCGAGGCGACGCCGGCCGTGACGAAGCGGGTCGCGAGCCTCTGGTCCCTCGCGAACATCGCGACCCTCGTCGGCCTCGTCGGCACGATCGTCGGCCTCATCGGGACCTTCAAGTCGCTCGGCCAGGCGAGCCCCGAGACTAAGCAGCTGCTGCTCTCGGCCGGCATCTCGGAGGCGATGAACAACACCGCGTTCGGCCTCACGATCGCCGTCGTCTGCATCATCGCCCACCTCATGCTCTCCTCGAAGGCGAAGTCGATGATCGAGGAGATCGAGTTCAGCGCCCTCCGCCTCGAGAACATCCTCTCGAAGCGCGGCGTGGGCGAGACGAACCCCCTCGACGCCGCCGGCTAGCCGCCCAGGGGAACGCGCGTCATGCGGCGCAGGCTCCGCGAGGAAGAGCACACGGGCGAGCTCAACATCGTCCCGTACCTCGACGTGGTCGTGAACCTCGTCATGTTCATGCTGCTCAGCATGACGGGGCTCCTCGTGATCGGCGTCGTGAACGTCTCCGCGCCGAAGATCGGCGCCGAGGCCCCGGGAGCGGGGGCGGCCGAGAACCAGCCGAAGCTCCTCCTCACCGTCGCGATCGGCAAGGAGGGGTTCTACGTCGCCGGCGCGGGCGGGGTGCTCGGCCAGGACGCCGCGTCGCCCGACGCCGCGCGCCCCCCGACGATCCCGCTGCGGAACGGCAAGCACGACTACGCCTCGCTCACCGAGCAGATGAAGAAGATCAAGGAGCAGTTCCCGAACGAGAGCGCGGTCATCCTCTCCGCGGATCCGGAGATCGTCTACGACGTGCTGATCCAGACGATGGACGCATGCCGCGAGGCGAGCGTTCCCGGCCCGGACGGGAAGGCGGAGCGGAAGCCGCTCTTCTACGACGTCTCGCTGTCCTTCATCGGGTGACGAGATGTCCGGCGCCCACGCGAAGCCCACCCCCGAGGAGATCTGGCGCGACAAGCAGGCGCGGGACTACCGCCGCCAGCGGCGGAAGATCCGCGAGGCCGAGGGCGAGATCAAGGAGCTGAACATCGTCGCGATGATGGACATGATGACCATCATCCTCGTGTTCCTCCTGAAGTCGTACCAGGCCTCGGCGATCAACGTGAACATGAGCCAGGACCTCGCGATCCCGCTCTCCACGACGCAGCTCCACCCCCAGGAGAACATCACCCTCACCGTGACCACGAGGGAGGTGGCGGTGAACGACGACAAGGTCGTCGAGGTCCAGGGAGGGGCGATCCCCGCCTCCGCGAAGGAGGGCGGCCGCGCCGACGCGTTCTACGTCGGGCCCGTCTACGACGCCCTGAAGAAGGAAGTGGACCGGCAGAAGTACATCGCCCAGTACAACCAGAACGCGCCCTTCACCGGCCGCGTGAACGTCGTGGCGGACAAGAGCATCCCGTACCGGACGATCATGGAGATCCTGTACACCGCCGGGCAGGCCGAGCTCGGCGAGTACAAGTTCATGGTGCTCAAGAACGAGTGAGCCCCTCGCCCTGCTCCGCGCAGGCCGCGCAGCGCGAGGCCTGCGGCAGGGCGGCGAGGCGGCGCTCCTCGATCGCCTCCCCGCAGTCCGCGCAGCGTCCGTAGACCCCGGCGGCGAGCCGCTCCAGGGCCTCGTCGATCCGGGCGATCTCGATCCGCTGCGCCTCGCCCAGCCGCGCGAGCGTCTCCGCCTCGTGCGCCTTCTGCGCCCCCTCCTCGAACTCCCGGGCCCGCCCGGAGGCGTGGAGGGCCTCGAGCTCCGCGTCCGCGCGCCGCGCCGTCTCGAGGATGGCGCGCCGGCGCCGCTGGAGATCCGCCCGCTGGGACTCCCGGCTCCATCCGCCCACGTTGCGATCCTTTCCCCGGCGCGGTAAGGGACCCGCTCCCGGGCGCGGCCCTGCGCGGCGCCGCGTCCCTCGCGGCGTCCGCCTCCAGGAAGGGTAAGCCCGCGAGGCCGGGCACGCCACCCCCGGGGCACGGCACCGGAGTGGGTACGAATGGACGCGCGGGTCACGGTCGTCGGAGGAGGGCTCGCGGGGAGCGAGGCGGCGTGGGTCCTCGCCCGGGCGGGTGTCCGGGTGGACCTCCTCGAGATGAAGCCCCTCCGGCGCTCGCCCGCCCACGCCCACGACGGGCTCGCCGAGCTCGTCTGCTCGAACTCCCTGCGCTCGGACAACCCGCACAACGCCGTCGGGCTCCTCCACGAGGAGCTCCGGCGGCTCGGGAGCCTGGTGCTCCTCGCCGCGGACGAGACGCGCGTCCCTGCCGGTGACGCGCTGGCCGTGGACCGGGAGCGGTTCAGCGCCGCGATCACGGCGCGGCTCGAGCGCCACCCCCTCGTCCGGAGGATCGCGCGGGAGGTCGACGCCCTCCCCGATCCGCCGGGGCTCGCGGTGATCGCGACCGGCCCGCTCACGGCGGACGCGCTCGCCGCGGACCTCGCGCGCGCCGCGGGGGGCCGGCTCCACTTCCACGACGCGATCGCGCCGATCGTCTCCGCCGCCTCGGTGGACGGGTCGATCGCCTACGCCCGCTCCCGCTGGGGGAAGGGGGGCGGCGACGACTACCTCAACCTCCCGCTCGACGCGGCCCAGTACCGCGCCTTCGTCGAGGCGATCCTCGCGGGCGAGAAGGTGGCGCCGCACGGCTTCGAGGAGCCCCGCTACTTCGAGGGGTGCCTGCCGATCGAGGTCATGGCGGAGCGGGGGCCGGAGGTCCTCGCCCACGGCCCCATGAAGCCGGTGGGGCTCGAGGATCCCCGGACCGGCCGCCGCCCGCACGCCGTCGTCCAGCTCCGCCGCGAGGACGTCGCGGGGACCGCCTACAACCTCGTCGGCTTCCAGACGCGCCTCACCTGGCCGGAGCAGCGGAGGATCTTCCGGGCGTTCCTCCCCGGGCTCGCGAACGCCGAGTTCCTCCGGCTCGGGCAGGTCCACCGGAACACCTTCGTGGAATCCCCGCGGGTGCTCGCCCCGGACCTCTCCCTCCGGAGCCGGCCACACCTCTTCCTCGCCGGCCAGGTCACCGGGGTGGAGGGGTACGTGGAGTCCACCGCCTGCGGGCACCTCGCCGCCCGCGCGGTCCTCGACCGGCTCGCGGGGCGGCCCTTCCGTCCGCCGCCGCCCGCCACCGCCATCGGCGCGCTCCACCGGCACCTCACCGGGGAGGCGCATCCCCCGGGGCTCCCCTACCAGCCCACCAACGTCGTCTTCGCGCTCTTCCCGCCGCTCGAGGGCGGTGCTACGCCTTCGGCCGGGGTGGCCGGCCGCCCCCGCCGGCCGAGGGGCAAGGCCGCGCGCAAGGAGGCCCACGCGGAGCGGGCGCGAAAGGAGATCGAGGCGTGGATCGAGCGAGCCGAGGGGGAGCGAGGCCGGGAGGCGGGCGCCGCGACGTGAAGGGGACCGCCGTGGTCGCCGCGGCGCTCCTCGCGCTCGCCGCCTGCAAGGAGAGGCCCGCCGGCGCGGCGGAGGGGCTCGGCAAGCGGATCTTCGAGGGGCCGGTCCGGCTCCTCTCCCCGTCGCCGGACGGCGCCTGGCTCGCCTTCCTCGACGGCTGCGCCGAGGCGAGCGCGCGCTTCCTGCCGCCGCAGACGGCGAGCTGCGATCTCCGGGTCGTCGCCGCCGGCGGCGGGGAGGCAAGGCGTCTCGCCCGCGCGGTGACGAACCTCCCGCACTCCCTCGCCTGGGCGCCCGGGGGCGAGACGCTCGCCGCCCTGGGCTCCTACGAGATCCCCAGCGCGAGCGGCACGCTCGTGGGCTGGAGCGGAGGCGAGCCCGTCGCGCTCGGCGAGGGCGTCACGTTCCACGGCTTCGGACCGCGAGGCGAGCTCGGGTGGGTGGCGGGCGGCCGGCTCGCGCTCCGGTTGCCGG
>JBBIPT010000184.1:0-7905 GCA_037442705.1 Anaeromyxobacter sp. | reverse complement strand
CCCGCCCCGCGCCTCGCCCCGTCCCCTGCACCCGCACCCGCACCCGCACCGCGCGCCGCGCTCCGCCCGGCGTCGAAGGAGACGGAGGATCTCTCGGGAGAGGGGGATCTCGGCGTGGAGCTCCGGATCCTCTGGGGCGACACCCTGCTCGACGCGGGGTCCTGGGTGAAGCCGGGCAAGCCCGTGCTCGCCGGCGAGACGCCGAGGTGCGATCTCCGGATCGAGGGGCTCCCCGTCCCCGAGCTCCCCGTCCTCCGCTTCCAGGACGGCGACTACCGCTTCACCTTCACCCGCGGGATGACCGGGGTCGTGGAGGAGAAGGGCGAGCGGACCCCCTTCGGCGAGCTCGTGAAGACCCGGAAGGCCTCGAGCGACGACACGGTCCAGAGCGCCTACTGGGTCCCGGTGCCCAGGGCCGGGGCGATCCGGGCCGAGGTGGGGGCGAGGCTCGCGATCGAGGCCCGGCACCGGCGGCCGCAGGCGGTGAAGGGCGCGCCCTTCTGGGAGCGGATCAACTACCAGTTCCTGAACCTCTTCCTCGTCCTCTTCTTCCTCCAGGCCGGCTTCATCGTCGCGGCGAACAACTTCCCCTACGACACCGACGTCGTGGCGGACGACCTCTTCAAGAACCCCTCCCGGATGGCGAAGTTCGTGATCAAGCCGCCGGAGCCCCAGCCGAAGCCCCCGGCGGGGCAGAAGAGCGAGGACAAGGAGCCCGGGGAGCTGGCGGAGAAGCACAAGGGCGAGGAGGGGCAGATGGGCAGGAAGGACGCCCCGAAGACGAACGCCCGCTCCGCCCCGAAGGCGATCGACCCGAACGCGAAGGAGATCGTGAAGCGCTCCGGGATCCTCGGCGCGCTCGGGCGCGGCGGCGGCGGGCTCTCCACCGTCTTCGGCTCGGGCGGCCTCGGGGGCGACCTCCGGGGCGCCGTCGGCAACATGTACGGCCCGGTCGTGGGAGACAGCTACGGCCTCGGCGGCCTCGGCATCCGCGGCTCCGGCTCCGGCGGCGGAGGGCAGGGCGAGACGATCGGCATCGGCGCGGTGGGCACGAAGGGACGGGGCGGCGGGCTCGGCGGCTACGGGACCGGGGTCGGCGGCCTCGGCAAGAAGGGCGACCGCGACGTGAGCGTGTCCACCGGGAACGCGGTGGTCATGGGCTCGATCGACAAGGAGCTCATCCGCAAGGTGATCCGCGACCACGCCGCGCAGATCCGCTACTGCTACGAGCAGCAGCTCGTCGTGAACCCGCGGCTGCAGGGGAAGGTCGCGATCAAGTGGATCATCAACGCGGACGGGTCGGCGACGAACGCGCAGGTGGACGGGCCGGCGACCACGCTCGAGGATGCGAAGGTGGCCGAGTGCATGATGTCCCGCATCCAGAGCTGGATCTTCCCCAAGCCGAAGGGGGGCGGCATCGCCGTGATCACCTACCCGTGGATCTTCCGCCCCTCGGGGGAGCCGTGAGCGTCCCCCGGTCCCGGCGCGCCGCGCTCCTCGCCGCGCTTCTCCTCGCGCCGGCGCTCGCGTCCGGCCAGGAGGCGGCGCCGCGCCTCGAGGAGGATCCCCGGGCGGCGAGGTTCCGCGACGTGGAGCGCGGGTTCTTCGTCGGGTTCGAGGCGGGATGGCTCGGGCTCTTCGACACGCCCACGGCCGATCCCGAGAAGTTTCCTCTCGCGGGGGAGTCGGGGGGCACTGCCGGTGGGCTCGTCGTGGGCGCGCTCGGGGGCGTGGACCTCGGGACGCGGGTCTCCGTCGCCCTCTTCGTGCAGGGCGGGAACGCGCGGGCGAGCGTGAACTACGGCGCCTTCAGCCTCTTCGCGGGCGGGGTCGACCTCAAGGTCGCCCTGCTCGGCAAGCGGGACCGGAACGACTGGGAGCGGCTCTTCGTCTACGTGCACGCCCGGGGCGGCTGGGCGCGGACCTATCCGCAGGGGCTCTTCGGCACGGACGACCTCCTCGTCTCCGGCGGCCCAGGGGTCGAGTACTTCACCCGGCTCCGCCACTTCTCCGTCGGCCTCGCCGCGGACGTGGTCTACGCGACGAAGGCGGGCGCGGCCGGCTTCGCGGTCTACCCGACGGTGCGCTACACGTTCTAAGCGGCCGCTCGCGATTCGTGATCGGCCCCTGGCCTCGGGCCTCGGACCTCGGGCCTCGGGAACGGCGGCAGAGATGCATTTCCTGAGGCCTGAGGCCTCGAGCCTGGGGCGCCATCAGGCGCCCCGGCCGTCCGGCGGATTCCGGCGGTGTCCCGTCCTCGCGGGAGTTCCGGGTAGACCCATCCTGCGGAGCCCCTCCCGGGTGGTAAGCTGACGAACCCGAGCCCCCCGGCCCATGCGTACCCGCTCCAGACTCCTCCCGGCGCTCCTCGCCCTCGGCCTCGCCGTGCCGGCGGCGGCCGCGCGGCCCGGCGAGGGGCCCGGCGCGGGGCCCGCGGGGCGGAGGGAGAAGCTCGTCGTCGGGCTCATCCCGGAGCTCAACATCTTCCAGCAGAAGGCCCGGTTCCGGCTGCTCGGGGAGTACCTCGGGCGGAAGATCGGCGTCCCGGTCGAGCTCACCATCCTCTCCCGCTACGGGAACATCCTCGAGTCGTTCGAGGCGGGGAGGATGGACGGCGCCTTCTTCGGGTCCTTCACCGGCGCGCTCGCCATCGAGCGGCTCGGCGTCGTGCCCCTCGCCCGGCCGGTGAACCTCGACGGGACCTCGACCTACCACGGCTTCCTCTTCGTCCGGAGGGACTCGAAGATCCGGACGGTGGAGGAGATGCGGGGGAAGCGGATGGCCTTCGTGGACAGGGCGACGACGGCCGGCTACCTCTTCCCGCTCGCCTGGATGAGGGAGCGGGGGGTGAAGGGTCCCGAAGGGTTCTTCTCGGAGTTCTACTTCACCGGGAGCCACGATGCCGCGATCGCCGCGGTGCTCGACGGAAAGGCCGACGCCGGCGCGGCGAAGCACAGCGTCTGGGACCGGGTCCGGCGCGTGAACCCGCGCGTGGAGTCCGAGCTCCTCGTCCTCGCGGAGTCCGCGCGCGTCCCGTCGAACGGCCTCTGCGTGCGCAAGGAGATGGAGCCGGATCTCCGCGAGGCGCTGCGGCGCGCGCTCCTCGACCTCGAGGGGGATCCGGAGGGGGCGAAGGTGCTCGCCGAGTTCGGGGCGATCCGGTTCATCGAGACCACCGCCCGGGACTACGCCCCGGTGGGCGAGATGGCGCGCGCGGCCGGCATCGACCTCGCCCGCTACGAGTACCGGAACCAGTGAAGGGAGCGGACCAGGGGAACGAATGAGGAGGAAGATCGTCCTCGCCCTCCTGCTCCTCTTCGGCTGCTCCGCCTCCGGGGCCGTCCTCGCCGTCGTCCACATCGGCAAGACGGCGGAGACCCTCCGGCGCCTCACGGAGCTCCACCGCATCGAGGAGATGCGGCAGCACCTCATCATCGCGATCCAGGGCGCCCAGTCCGATCTCTTCACGGTGAACACCTCCTTCGGCCAGGGGGTGGACGTCATCACCGACAACATCTTCAAGCTCGAGGCCGCCGCCCGGCGGTGCCACGAGTGCCACCACGATCCCGAGGTGAACGCCCGGATCGCCCGGGTGGACCGGCTCATCCGCGACTACCAGACCGCGCTCAGCTACTACATCACCGCCTCCGCGAACCGGGAACGGATCCTGCGGCTGAAGCAGGACGCGGCGGACCTCTCCACGGACCTGCTCCGGACGACCGAGGACATGGCGCTCCAGGCGTCGCGGCGGGTGGAGCTCCGCACCGCCGAGGGGCTCGCGAGGTTCGACCGGGCCCGCGTCATCCTCACCGTCACCATGGTCCTCGCGTTCCTCGCGAGCCTCCTCGTCGCCTGGCGGCTCGCCCGGAGCGTGACCCGCCCCATCGACGGGCTCGTCCACGCGACCCGGGCGATCGCAAGGGGGGACCTCGGGTACTCCCTCCCCGAGGGGGACCGGACCGAGTTCGGGGAGCTCGCGCGCCACTTCAACACGATGAGCCGCGAGCTCCGCGAGGGCTACGCCGCCCTGCAGAAGGAGATCGAGGAGCGGAAGGCGGCCGAGGCCCAGCTCCTCTACGACGCCTTCCACGACGCCCTCACCGGCCTGCCGAACCGCGCGCTCTTCGTGGATCGGCTGGAGCACGTGATCTCCGGCGCGGGGCGGCACCCCACGGAGCTCTACGCGGTCCTCTTCCTCGACCTCGACCGCTTCAAGGTGATCAACGACAGCCTCGGCCACCTCGTCGGTGACCACCTCCTCGTCGCGGTGGGGGAGCGGCTCTCCGGCTGCATCCGCCCCGGCGACACGGTGGCGCGGCTCGGGGGGGACGAGTTCGGGCTCCTCATCCAGGGGCTGCAGGGGCCCGGCGACGCCGTCCTCGTGGCCGAGCGGATCCACACGGCGCTCTCGGGGTGCTTCCACGTCGAGGGGCACGAGATGTTCGTCACGGCGAGCGTCGGCGTCGCCGTGCAGGCCGACCGCTACAGGAAGCCGGACCAGGTCCTCCGCGACGCGGACATCGCGATGTACCAGGCGAAGCTCGAGGGGAAGGCCTGCTGCGAGGTCTTCGACACCGAGATGCACGGGACGGTCGTGGACCGGCTCCAGCTCGAGGCCGACCTCCGCAGGGCGGTGGAGCACGGCGAGGAGTTCGTCCTGCACTACCAGCCCATCGTGGCCCTCCGGACCGGGAAGCTCGTCGGCGTGGAGGCGCTCGTGCGCTGGAAGCACCCGGCCCGGGGGCTCATCCAGGCGGGCGACTTCGTGCCCCTCGCCGAGGAGAGCGGGATCATCGTGCCCCTCGGCGAATGGGCGGTCCGGCGGGCCTGCGCCCAGCTCCGCTCCTGGCAGGAGCGCATCCCCGCGCTCTCCGACCTCACGATGAGCGTGAACGTCTCCGGGCGGCAGTTCCGCCGGCCCGACCTCGTGGACGGGATCGGCCGGATCCTCCGCGAGTCGGGGGTGGACCCCCGGCTCGTCGCGGTCGAGGTCACCGAGAGCGTGATCATGGACGACGTGGAGGCGTCCGCGGCGAAGCTCTCGCGGCTCCGGGACATGGGGGTCCAGATCCACGTGGACGACTTCGGGACCGGCTACTCCTCGCTCTCCTACCTCCACCGCTTCCCCATCAACGCGGTGAAGATCGATCGCTCCTTCGTCTCCGGGCTCCCCGGCCACGCGGAGAGCGAGGAGGTGATCAAGGCGATCGTCTCCATCGCGGAGAGCCTCGACTTCGACGTGATCGCCGAGGGGGTGGAGCGGGAGGAGCACGTCGAGAAGCTCGAGGAGCTTCGCTGCCGGTACGGACAGGGGCACCTCGTGACCCGCCCGCTCGAGGCGCACGCCTTCGAGGCGTGGCTCGCGGCGAGGGCGAGGAGCGTCGCCTGAGCCGGCGCGGCGCGATGTGGGCAAATACGCGTAAGGCTTCGGGTTTCCGCCGGCCGTTTCGTTGACCCCCCGTGGGGCGCGGCCCTATACTGCCCGGGTCGTCGGCGCGCCATTCCCGGCCGCCTCGCCGAGTGACCCTGTTTTGAGCGCACCCTCCGTGGACGAACGGATCCGAGCGAATCTGGAGACGCTCGACGCGGCTCCCGGGGATCTCGCCGCGTTCCGGGAGCTCGAGGAGCTCTACGAGGGTGCCGCCCGGTGGGAGGAACTCGTCGCCCTCTACGAGGCCCGCGCCCGGGTGGTCCACGAGCCGGGGGCGGAGCTCCTCGCCAGGGCGGCGGAGATCGCGAGGAGGAGGCTCGGGAGCCCCGCCCGGGCCGAGGAGATCTGGCGGCGGTTGCTCCGGGCGGAGCCGGGCCACCCCGCCGCGCTCCGGGCGATGGTCGGGATCCTCGAGGAGCGGGAGGACTGGCCTGCCCTCGCGGCCGCCCTGGAGCGGGAGGCGCTCGCGGCGGCGGATCCGGTCGAGTCTGCGCGGCTCACCCTGCGGCACGCGAAGGTCCAGGAGGAGCGGCTCGGGAGGCGGGATCGGGCGGCCCTCCTCTACGCGCGCGCGGCCCGGCTCGACCCGGGGCTCGAGGAGGCGCGGGTTCGCGGGATGGCCTGCTTCGTCGCGCTCCGCCGCTTCGGGCAGGCGAAGCGGATGCTCGACGCGGCGCGTGACGCCCGGGGGGACCGGCGCGCCCTCGCCCGCGAGTACGCCCGCATCGGCGCGGCCCTCGTGGAGGAGCCGCTCGAGCACGACCTCGCGACGGACGCCCTCATCGAGGCCGCCACGCTCGATCGCGCCGCGCCCGGCGCGGCGGAGGCCCGGGAGCGGCTCAAGGCCTATCCGCGATCCTGGCGGGAGGAGGCGCGGGCCCTCGACGGGGAGGTGGAGCGGGAGGCGGACCGGAGGGAGGCCGCCCGCAAGCACCTCCGGATCGCGCAGGTCCACGCCGCCTACGACCCGGAGGGCTGGCCGCGGGCGGTGGAGCGGATCGTCCGGGCCTGGTCGCTCGCGCCCGGCGAGCCGTTCGCCCTCGAGATGCTCGAGAAGGTCTACGCGGAGCGCGGGGATCACCGCGGCCACGCCGACGCCCTGGAGCGGCTCGCCTCGGGGACCAAGGACCGCGCCGCGCAGGTGATCCTCCAGATCGAGCTCGCGCGCGTCCACCTCGTCCGGTTCGGGGACGGCGAGCGGACCCTCCGGGCGCTCGAGCGGGCGCTCGAGCTCGACGCGGCCTGCGAGAGCGCTGCGCTCCAGGCCTTCGAGCACCACGTGGACGCGGGCCGCTTCGAGGAGGCGCTCGGCGTGCTCGAGCGGCACGTCGCCGCCGCGCCGTAGAAGCCGGCGCACGCCCCCCTCCGCGTCCGCGCGGCGCAGCTCGCGAAGGACCGGCTCGGCGACGCGGTCCGGGCCCGCCGCCACCTCGAGGCCGCCCTCCGGGTCGATCCCGGCCACGCGCAGGCCGCCGCCGCCCTCGCGCCGCTCGTCGGCGAGGCGGGGGAGTGGCAGCGGCTCGCGGAGGTCCTCGAGCACTCCGCCTCGCTCGAGCGCGACCTCCAGGAGCGCGTCCGCCTCCTCGAGCGGCTCGCGGAGGTGCAGCAGGAGCGGCTCGGCCGCCCGCGCGACGCGCTCCGGACCCTCTCCCGCGCCCTCGCGGTGGATCCCGCCCGCGCCCCCACCCGCAAGGCGATGGAGGGGGCCGCCGCGCGCGCCGACGCCTTCCTCGAGCTCGCCCGGGCCTACCGCTCCGCGGCGGGCTCCCCGGGGGCGGACGCGAAGACGCGCAAGACGCTCCAGCGGCGCGTCGCCGAGATCTACGACCGGGACCTCGGGAAGCCCGAGGAGGCGGCACGGGCGTGGCGCGAGCTCCTCGAGGCCGATCCGGGGGACCGCGGCGCCGCGGCGGGGCTCGAGGCCTGCCTCGCCCGCGCCGGCCAGCAGGGCGACCTCGCCCGGGACGTGGAGGACCGCAGGGCCCACGCCACGGGCGAGGAGCGGCGCGCGCTCTCGGCGAAGCTCGCCCGGCTCCACCACGACGCGGCCCGCTTCGACCGGATCATGCGCGAGGGCGTTTCCACCCAGGCCGAGGTGATTCGGGTGGGCCGCACGCGCGGTGAGAACGCCAGGCGTGTCGTCTCTTACCGCTATACTGTCGAGGCGCAGACCTACGGCGGCTACACGACCCTGGGCAAGCGCGACCGGCGGACGCCATGGCGTTCGGCGGGTGTTGCCGTATTGCTTGCGCTCGCGCTGTCCGGCTGCATGGCCGGGGCTCCGGGAGGCCCCTTCCGAAGGAGTGGGGGGATGGCGGTCGCCGGCCCCGCGGTGTTCGCCGTGTCCGCGAAGGCCCCCGACGGGTGCTGCGATACCGAGTGCCCGGTGAAGGCGAGCGGGATCGAGGCGGCCGCCGGGGTGGCGGTCGCCGCGGTCAAATAAGCAGGATCCGGGATTCAGGATTCGGGATTTG
>JBBIPT010000183.1:0-7931 GCA_037442705.1 Anaeromyxobacter sp. | reverse complement strand
GAGGGAGGAGGCGGTGGACGCCCTCCGCCGCCACCTCGCGGGCCACACGGCGAGGGAGCACGTCGTCCTCGACTTCCTCGCGGACGACCTCCGCGAGGCGAGGACGGCCCTCGCCACGGTCGCGTCCTGGGTCGCCAACGTCGAGGCGGCGCTCGCGGACGCGGAGCCCTCCCAGCAGCGGTTCCTCTCCCTCGCGCTCGGCGGGAACCCGGTGGACCGGATCGAGGAGCTCGCCTCCTCCATCGCGAGCGTCCGGCGGAGGCTCGGCCAGGTCGCGGCCCGGATGTAGCCCGCGCGCCTCGACGCGCCCGTCACGTCCTCGGGGCTGGGGAGACTACCGGGCGCCCCGGCTCTACGAGAGCATCCGCGCGGACGGGTACGAGGTCCACATCGGAGATCGCGGCCACGGCGCGCGCACGGACTACCTGGAGGCGACCTGGACGCCGGGCCGGTAGGCCTTCAGGGTCGCGACGATGCTCCCCACCGCGAAGTCGGCGGCCGCGCGCACGACGATCCGGCGCGAGTCGTCCGAGAGCCAGAGGTGGGAGTCGCGCTTCGTCGAGAAGTTCCCCTCGAGCGCGGTGCGGACCCTCATCTTCACGGCGGGGAAGACGCCGGCCGGGGTCTCCACGACCTCGCGCCCGAGGACCTCCGCGACGAGCGTGAACTGGCGGGAGGAGGCGAGCACGGGGAGCTCGATCCTCGCGCCGTTCTCGAGCGGCTGCATGCGGAGCCAGAGAAGCGCGCTCGTGAGGTCCTGCGTCCCCGCCGGGACGTCCACCACCTTCGTGGTCCGGTTCCCCTTGCGCAGCCTCGTCAGCGTGGCCTGGGAGGCCTCCCGGTCGAACCGGGCGCCGTCCTCGTGGTAGTCGCCGACCTCGTACGCGCGGAGGTCGGAGCCGCGCGTGAGCCCGGTCTCCTGATCCCAGTAGCTCACGAGGTGCTCGCGGATGTCGATGAAGCCCGCGACGCCGTCGGTCTTCGCCTGGAAGATCACGGGGAGCACTTCGCCGGAGGGCTGCCCGACGACGATCCTCCCCTCGCCGGTCGGGATGCCGAGGAACTTCACATGGAGCACCGTCTCCTCGCCGGGGGCGAAGGGGGGCTCGGCTCCCGCCGCGGGGCTCCCCGCGAGGAGGGTCAGGGTGAGGAGTGCGAGGCGGGTGGCGAGGCGCATCGGAAGGGCTCTCCGGGAACGGGCCGTCTGCATCCTGGGGTTTTAGCAAGGGAAGTGCCAGCCCCCGGATCTCCGGCCCGGCGGCATCCCCCGGGGCGAACCCGTCGCGGGGGAGCGACAGGCGTGTCGCGATCCCGCCACGGTTCCCGGGGCCGGCGAAAGCGCACATGCGCGAAGGGGGCCGCCTGGAATACGCTCACGGGACTCCGGAAGGGGAGCGCCGAGAATGCCGATCGACGACTACGACGACGACGCGGGAGGAGGGAAGGACGCCGACCTCGGGAGCGCGCGCCGCTTCCAGGACTTCGACTGCCCCGACTGCAACGCGAACAACCCCTATGACGACGGGATCGGGGACGGGGAGGAGATCCGCTGCTACTACTGCGGCCAGGAGTACCGCGTCACGGTGACCGACTCCGGAAGGCTGAAGCTGAAGGCGATCTGATCCGCCGCCCCCACCTCACCCCCGCCGCGGCCGCTCCCCGAAGATCGCCGTTCCGATCCGGACGACGGTCGAGCCCTCCTCCACCGCGATCCGCCAGTCGGCGGTCATCCCCATGGAGAGGCCGGGCAGGCCGAGCCGGTCGCGCAGCGACCGGAGCAGCCTGAAGTGGGGGCGGGGATCGTCGCCGGGCGGCGGGATGCAGGTGAGCCCGGCGAGGTCGATCGCGGGCAGGCCGCGCACCGCCTCCGCGAGCCGTTCCGCCGCCTCCGGGGAACAGCCGCCCTTCGAGGCCTCCCCGCCCGTGTTCACCTCGAGGTAGACGCGGGCGGCCGCGCCCTTCGCCGAGAACCGCTTCGAGATCTCCCTGGCGAGCTCCTCGCGATCCACCGAGTGGATCGCGTGGACCCGGCCCGCGAGGAGCTTCACCTTGTTCGTCTGGAGCCCGCCGACGAAGTGCCAGCGGAGGCCCGGGAGTTCGGCGAGGGCGTCCGCCTTCTCGCGCCACTCCTGCGCGTAGTTCTCCCCGAAGTCGCGCTGCCCGGCGGCGTGGGCCTCGCGGATCGCGGCGGCGGGCTGGGTCTTCGAGACGGCGACGAGCGTGACGCCGGCGGGGAGCTCCGCGCGCAGCCGGGCGAGCCTCTCCGCGATCCCCGTCATCCGCCGGCGCCTCCGGCGCGCCGGGGCGCGCCCTCCCAGGGGAGGGGGAGGCCCGCCCGGCGGAGCAGGGCGGCCGTCTCCACGAGGGGGAGCCCGACGACGTTCGAGACGGAGCCCTCCACGCCGAGGACGAACGCCCCGCCCGCCCCCTGGATCGCGTAGGCCCCCGCCTTGTCGAGCGGCTCTCCGGTCGCGACGTACCAGTCGATCTCGGGCTCCGACATCGCGGCGAACCGGACGGCCGTCGCGACGACCTCCGCCTCCTCGCGCGAGGGCCCCGGCTCGTTGCGGCGCACGCAGACGCCGGTGAGCACCTCGTGCACGGAGCCGGAGAGCGACCGGAGCATGCGGCGCGCGTCCGCCCCGTCCGCCGGCTTCCCGAGGACCTCGCCCCGGAGCACGACGGCGGTGTCGGCCCCGAGGACGATCGCGCCGGGCACGGCCCGGGCCTTCTCCCTCGCGACGCGCAGCACGTAGTCGCGGGCGGGCTCGCCGGGGAGGACGGCCTCGTCGGCGTTCGCGGGTCGCACCTCGATCGCGATCCCGAGCCCCGCGAGGAGCTCGCGGCGGCGGGGGCTCTGCGAGGCGAGGACGAGCCGGGGAGCCATCGGCCGCTCCGATCCGGGCGCGGGCGCCACCCCGCGGATCACTCCGTGGCGGCGGCGGCCGCGAGGATCGCGGGGTTCGTCTGGACCTCCGCGCCGTCCCGGAGCGTCTGGAGCCAGCTCGTCATGACCTGGTACTCCTTGCGGTTGCGGAGCCTCGACTCGAGCTCGCCCTTCTTCGCCTCGAACGCGGCGGAGTCGGGGGACTCGCGGAGGGTGACGACGGCCACGACGGGGCCGACCGGCGTCTCCTGGAGGAGCACGTCCCCCTGCTTCGCGCCGAAGGCGGCGGCGAGGAGGCCCGGCGCGGTCCCGAGCCCGGGGATGAAGGTCGTGGCCCGTCCGAACGTCCCCGTCTCCCCGGCGACGACCTCCTTGCCCCCGAGCTTCACGGTCTGGCCGCTCGCGGGGAAGAGCGCGGGGAGGGCCTTCCCCCTCCGGACGGCGTCGTGGGCGGCGCGCGCGCGCGCGGTGGCGAGGGCGCCCGCCCGCTCCTTCGAGAGCAGCTCGCGGGCGATCTCGAGGCGCGCGTCCTCGAGGGAGATCCGCTTCGCCGGGACGACCTCCTCGGCCTTCAGGACGTGCCAGCCGGCGGGGGTGCGGACCGGCTCCGACACGGCGCCCGGCTCGAGGGAGAGGGCGGCGGCCGCGAAGGCGTCGTCCAGGGGCCCCTCGGTGACGAAGCCGAGGTCTCCGCCGCTCGCCTTCGTGGCGGCGTCGTCGGAGAGCGCGGACGCCACCGCCGCGAAGTCCTCTCCCTTCGCCAGGCGGGCCCGGGCGGTCTCGATCCGCTGCTTCGCCGCGGCGTCGCCGGCGTCCGGGGCCACCCGGGCGAGGACGTGGCGGACGCGCACCCGCTTCTTCTGGTCGAACCGCGAGCGGTTCTCCGAGTGGAACGTCGCGATCCGCTCCGCCTGCGTCGCGGCGTACGCCTCCACGTCGGCGGCGGACGGCTTCGCGATCTCCGCCTCCGCCCAGGCGATGGGGAACCGGGCGTAGGTGAGGGCCACCTTGTCGCCGTCGGCCTCGAAGGCGTCGCGCACCTCCGCGGCGGAGACCTTCACGGTCTCGACGAGGGCAGCCCGCATCTTCTCGTAGAGGAGGTCCTCCTTCAGGGCGGCCTCGAACTTCGCGGTGCTGCCCCAGCTCGGGCGGACGGCGTCGCGGTAGGCCTCGAAGTCGAACCGGCCGTCCACCTGGAACGAGGGCATCGCGTGGACGGCCTTCGTGAGCTCCCGGGAGGTCACCGCGATCCCCCGCCGCTTCGCATCCTGGACGACGAGCTCGCGGTCCACGATCTGGTCCATCGCCTGCTGGCCGAGCCCGAGCTGCGCCGCGAGCTCGCGCGTGAAGGCGTCGCCGGCCTGCGCCTGGTAGGTCTGGACGAGCTGGAGGTACTGGCGCTCCCACTCCTGGGGGGAGAGGGCGCGGCCGTTCACGCGGGCAGCCCAGGGGGCGTTGGAGGCGCCGCAGCCGCTCTGCGACAGCGAGCCGGGGCCGAAGTTCAGCGCGAAGACGACGACGATGCCGATGACGATGAACCAGGTGAGGGCGCTCCTCGCGTTCGACCGAAGGACGTCGAGCATGAATCCGGGACTCCGAGTGGGTTCGTGGGCGGGCGGCCGGGAGGGCCTGGTGGACCCCGGGAGCCGCGGAGTTGAACAACCTAGTCGACAGGGGCTAAAATGCAAGGGATTTTGCCTCCTGCGGAGACCCCGTGTTCGCACTGTTCCAGCGGTACCGCGAGCTGATCCTCGTCGCGGTGCTGGTCCTCGTCCCCCTCGGGGTCTTCTTCGCCCACGCCAAGCGGCCGCCCGAGCGGTCGAGGCTCGACCGCGCCGTGGTCTGGCTCGCGACGCCCGTCGAGCGTGCGGTCGGCTGGACGCTGTCGAGCGCCGTCTCCGCCTGGGACGGGTACGTCGCACTCCGCGGATCCCACGAGCGCGCGAGGGAGGCGGACGGGCGCATCCGCGACCTCGAGGTCGAGAACCGGCGGCTCCTCGCCTACCGGTCCGAGGCAGAGCGGCTCCGCGCCCTCCTCGCCTTCACCGCGTCGCCGGACGAGCGGCGCTACCTCGGAGCGCGCGTGATCGGGGTGCGGCTCGGGACGACCGGCCTCCAGGTCCTCACGCTCGACCGGGGCGAGGCGGACGGGATCGCGAGGATGATGCCGGTCGTCGTCGCGGAGGGCGTCGTCGGGAGGATCCAGGCCGTGACGGGGTCCACCTCCGACGTCCTCGTCCTCACCGACCGGAACAGCTCGATCGCCGTCCGCATCGAGCGGACGCGCGCGCGCGCCAACGTGCGCGGGCTCGGCAAGCCCGACGCCGCGAAGCTCGACTTCGCGCTGCGGACCGAGGACGTGATCGAGGGCGACGCGCTCGTGACCTCGGGCACGGACGGCGTCTTCCCCCGCGGGATCCCGGTGGGGAGGGTCACCCAGGTCGATCCCCGCGCGCGGGGGCTCTTCCAGGACGCCCGCGTCGTCCCGGCGGTCGATCCGACGCGCGTGGAGGAGGTGCTCGTGATGACCTCCTGGGAGCGCGCCGGCGGCGCCGCGCCGGCCGCGCTCGCGCCCGGGGGAGCCCCGTGAAGCCGCTCGCCCACGTCCTCCTCGCGCTCCTGCTCGCCGCGCTCCAGGCGGCCCTCCTGCGCTGGGTGGGGGGAGGGTGGTTCTCCCTCGCGCTCCCCGCGGCCTGTCTCGTCTGGCTCGGCCTCCACGGCGGGAACGTGGAAGGCTCGGTCGCCGCGGCGGGCGTGGGCTACGTCCTCGACCTCGTCACCGGATCGCACAAGGGGCTCCTCACGGCCCTCGCGGTCCTCCTCTTCCTCGTCGTGCGGGGCGTCTCCGCCTCGGTGGACCTCCGCAGCCGGGTCGCGTTCGGGGTCCTCTCGGGGGCCGGGGCGCTCTTCCTCTCGCTCGGAGCGATGGCGCTCCAGCGCTGGGCGGTGCCGCCCGAGGCGGCCCCGGGCGCGGTCCTCCTCCCGCGGATGCTCGGGGAGGCGGCCCTCACGGGGCTCCTCGCGCCGGCCCTCGTCCCCGTGCTCCGGCGCGTCGACGGGCTCTTCGAGCGGGAGGAGCCGGGCCTGCTCGGATAGGACGTGTCCCTCTACCCGCCGAGCGCGCCCGGAGCGGCGCAGAGGGAGTTCCGGCCCCGGGTCGCCTGGGCCATGGCGTTCGTCTCGCTCGTGTTCGTCGTGCTCGTGGGGCGGCTCTACCAGCTCCAGATCCTCCGCGGCGATCTCTACAAGGAGAAGGCGGACGAGAACTTCGTGAAGGAGATCCGGGAGCCGGCCGACCGGGGGCGAATCCTCGATCGGCGGGGGCAGGTGCTCGTGGACTCCCGCCCCTCCTACGACGTGACCCTCACGCCGCACTTCTGCGGCAAGCAGTGCGAGGAGATCCTCTCGCGGCTCGCGACGATGCTCTCGCTCTCGCAGGAGGAGATGGCGAGGGCGCGCGCCCAGCTCCGCGGGGCGAGGAAGCTCGAGCGCTTCCGCCCGTTCACGGTGAAGATCGACATCTCCCGCGACGACCTCGACCTCTACCTCGCGAACCAGATGGAGCTCGTCGGGGTCGACGTCCAGCCGGCGCCTCACCGGAACTACCGGTACGCGACCCTCGGCGCCCACCTCTTCGGCTACATGAACGAGGCCGGCCCCGAGGAGCTGAAGCGGCTCAACGAGGAGCTCCGCCGCTCCGGCTCGGGCCAGCAGCCCTACCTCCTCGGCGACTACGTCGGGCGCCGCGGGCTGGAGCGGCGGTTCGAGCGGGAGCTCCGGGGGATCGACGGGAAGGAGCGCGTCCCGGTGGACGCGAAGGGCCGCCGGAAGGACGACGCGGACGAGCTCATCCCCGAGGCGGACCGGCTCGTCCCATCGGTCCCCGGCGCGAACCTCGTCCTGTCGATCGACTGGCGCCTGCAGGAGTTCGCCTCGAAGACCTTCCCCGCCACGGCCGGCGTCGTCCTGGCGATGGACGCGAAGACCGGCTTCCTCCTCGCGCTCGTGGACCGCCCGGCCTCCGATCCGAACAAGATGTCCGGCCGGATCACCCCCACGGAGCTCGCCGCGATCCACTCCGATCCCCTGAAGCCCGAGCTGTTCCGGGCGATCCAGCAGCACTACCACCCCGGCTCCACCTTCAAGGCGGTGACGTCGGTCGCCGCGCTCGAGGAGGGCGTCTACCGGCCGGGGACCGCGGTCTCCTGTCCCGGCTGGTTCCGGATGGGCTCGCACGTCTGGCGCTGCGACAAGGAGTCGGGCCACGGGCTCGTCGACTTCACCCACGCCCTCGGGGCGAGCTGCAACGTCTTCTACTACCAGGCCGGGGCGGAGCTCGGGGCCGACCGGATCGCGAAGTGGGCCCGGGCCCTCGGCCTCGGCGCCCCCACCGGCTTCGATGTCGCCGGGGAGGTCCCGGGGGTCGTCCCCGACGCCGCCTGGCACGACCGGAACATCCCCGGCGGCTACCAGCGCGGGATGGCGGTGAACCTCGCGATCGGCCAGGGCGACCTGAACGTGACCCCGATGCAGCAGCTCGTGCTCTACGGGGCGCTCGCGACCGGGATCGTCTGGAAGCCCCAGGTCGTCCTCCGCGTGGAGGACGCCGACGGGAAGGTGCTGAAGGCGTTCGCGCCCGAGGAGCGGTCGCGCCCGGCGCTCCGGAGCGCGACCCGGGAGGTCGTGCTGGAGGGGCTTCTCGCGGCGGTGAACGAGCCCTACGGCACCGCCTCCCGGTCGAGGCTGAAGGAGGTCCGGCTCGCGGGCAAGACCGGCACGGCGCAGGTGGCGAAGCTCGGCGCGCGGCGGATCAAGGCGGAGGAGCTCGTCTACTTCGCGCGGGACCACGCCTGGTTCGCCACCTTCGCGCCGGCCGAGGATCCCGAGATCGTCGTCGTCGTGCTGAACGAGCACTCGGGCTTCGGGGCGTCCAAGGCGGCGCCCACGGCCTCGGCGGTCGTTGCGAGGTGGCTCGAGCTCCGGGCGCAGGACGAGGCGGAGCGGAGCGGCCCCGCCGCCCCCGCGACGAGGGAGGCGCCGGGGG
>JBBIPT010000182.1:0-7942 GCA_037442705.1 Anaeromyxobacter sp. | reverse complement strand
GCGAGCGGCAGCGCGAGCGCGCGCCCGTGGACGTCGGAGGGGGACCCCTTCGCGGGGTCCTGGAGCGCCTCTCCCCCGGCCGGCCTGCCCGCGACGGAGAAGGCGACGACGGCGCCCCGCTCGCGCGCCGCGATCCGGACGGCCGCCCCCTCCAGCCCCGCGACGGCGACGAGCGTCTCGAGCAGCCGGTCGAGGAGCGGACGATCGCAGCGGACGGACAGGCCCGGGTCCACGTCGAGCTCCACCGTCCCGGTCCCCTTCGGGCGGTGCTCGATCACCGCCTCGAGCGCCTCCCTCGCCCGGACGGGCTCCGGCCGGAGCGCGATCCCTCCGGCGTCGAGCCGCTCGCAGAGGAGGTGATCCTCCACGAGCTGCCGCACGCGCCCGAGCGACCGCAGGCACATCCCCGCGAGCTTCTCGCCGCGCGCCCCCGCCCGCTCCTCCGCAGGGAGGCGGACGAGGAGCTCCGCGCTCCAGAGCGCGGTCGCGAGGGGGTTCCGGACCTCGTGGGCCACGAACCCGAGGAATCCTGCCCTCTCCCCCGGCCTCCCCTCGAGGCCGGGCTCGTCGCTCGGGTCCGTCACGTTCCTCTCCGCCAGTCGTCCACTCCCTGTCGGTGGGTGCTCCCTTTCACGCTCGCCAGCGCGGGGGCCCACCGCAAGGGGGGAATTGGTCCATGCCCAGCCGGGCCCTGAAAGAACTACAGGCCCCAACCCCGGATAGGCAGGGGCTTCCTTCCGCCGACTGTAATGATTATGGGCCCCGCGGCTCGTCCGCGCAGGGGCCCTACCCGACAGGCCACCGGAACCAGCGGGGTTTCCCGGATCGCCTTCGGGCACGCACCTTGCTGGTTTGCCCAGGAGGAGGGCGGTCCGCCCCGCGGCGGGTCGCGACGCGATGACTCGAACGACCACCACGGCCTCAGCGACGTCCCTCGACGTCTACCTCTCCGAGATCCACCGCTACGAGCTCCTCACCTCCGAGGAGGAGCAGCGGCTCGCCCGCCTGTTCCGGGCCCGGGGAGAGACCCGCGCGGCCCACCGGCTCGTCACGGCGAACCTCCGCTTCGTCGTGAAGGTCGCCTACGAGTACAGGTCCTACGGGCTGCGCATGGCCGACCTCGTCCAGGAGGGGAACATCGGGCTCATGAAGGCGGTGCAGAAGTTCGAGCCCGACCGCGGCATCCGGCTCATCTCCTACGCCGTCTGGTGGATCCGGGCGTACATCCAGAACTACATCCTCCGGTCCTGGTCGCTCGTGAAGCTCGGGACCACCCAGGCGCAGCGCAAGCTCTTCTTCTCCCTCGCGCGGACGCGCCGCGAGCTCGACCGGACCTCCGAGGAGCACGGCCTCGGCTCGGACGGCCGCGACGCGGCGAAGATCGCGAAGCGGCTCCGCGTGAAGCCCGAGGAGGTCCGGGAGATGGAGCAGCGGATGGAGGGGCGCGACCTCTCCCTCGACGTCCCCGTGGGCGACGACGGCCTGCAGTCCCACGTGGACGCCGTCGCGGCGGACGGCCCGGCGATCGACGAGGAGGTGTCGTCCGGCGAGGAGCGGCGGCTCGTCCGGGAGCGGATCCTCGAGGCCCTCGGGCGGCTCGACCGCAGGGAGCGCTACATCATCGAGTCGCGCCTGATGAGCGATCGGCCGGCGACCCTGAAGGACCTCGGCGACCACTTCGGCTTCTCGCGCGAGCGCGCGCGCCAGCTCGAGATCCGGGCGAAGGAGAAGCTCCGGAGCGAGCTCCGCGCCCTCGCGATGGAGATCGACTGGCCGGCGGGGTGCCCCGCGGAGACGGACGAGGCGGCGTAGGAGGACCGCAGGGCGGACGGTCACCCGGCCGGACCGTGGGCTTCCCCCGCTCCGCCCGCGGCCGCCGGGGCGGCGCGCGCGCCCCGCTCCGCCGCGACGCCCTCCCACAGGAAGTCCGCGAGCCACACCGAGGCCGGGATCGAGACGACGAGGAGCGCGCGGTTCACCGTGGTCTGGTCGAGGGTGTACTGGGGGAAGAGCCAGATCGAGCTCGCCGCGACCTGGAGGAAGAGGATCGTCACGGCGACGAGCGCCCATCCGTGCCGGGCCGACACCGCCCGGGGCGCCGCCGCGAGGAGGCTCGCCGGGAGGAGCCAGTAGAGCATCCCGGTGTTCCCGGAGAAGAACAGGGAGACGCCGAAGGCCTGGAGGGCCTCCGCGCTCGACGCCGCCGCGGCCGGGGCCCACGCGCCGGCGGCGCGGCCGGCGACCGTCCCCAGGAGGGGCACCGCGTCCCTCCACCCCAGGGCGGCCGCCTTCGCCGCGAGGACGAGGAGGGCGACGGCCGCGAGCGCCGGGAGGGCGCCGCGCGGCAGCGCCTCCCCGTGCCTCCGGCGCGCCCACGCCCGGAGGAGGACGACCGCGGCCACGGACGGACCGACGATCTCGCCCTCCTGCTTCACGAGCGCGGCGACGGCGGCGAGCGCCAGGGCGAGCCCCGCGTCCCGCCCGTCCCCCGTGCGGCCGTGCTCGAGGAGGAAGAGGACGCTCGCCCCGGCGAACATCGCGAGGACCGCGTCCTGGTAGGTCGAGGTGCAGTGGTAGACGAAGAGCGGGACCGAGAGGACGGCGAAGGCCGCCGCCCACCCGCGCTCCGGCGAACCCGACCGCGAACCCAGGCCGACGAGCAGGGCGAGGAACGCGAGGAGGTCGGCGAGGACGACGTAGTTCACGTGGAAGTGGTTCACCTCCCCGGCGAGGACCCAGCCGAGCGCCGGGACGAACGTCGGGACGGCCCCCGCGATCGCGAGCAGCCTGCGCGCCTCGGGCGGCCAGGCGTCCTCGAAGGCGAGCATGGGCGTGAAGGCCCGGACCCGCACGCCGTCGTCGGTGTGCGTCGGCGTGCTCGCTCCGTGGAGGAGGATCGCCCCGGCCGTGGCGACGACCCAGGCGGCGACGGGCACGAACAGCCAGGCCGGCCGGGGGAGGAGCCGCGGGCGCGGGGCGGGGAGGGGCTCCGCCCGGCGGAGCAGGCCGAGCCCCCGCAGCACGGCCCATGCCGCCACCGGCACGGCGAGGAGGACGATCGCCGGCGCGCGGCCGAAGGGCACGCCGAGGAGGAAGCGGGAGACGAGCGCCGCGAGGCCGAGCCAGCCCGAGCCCAGGAACCAGCCGAGGGCGAGATCGACGGCGGGCGCCCGCCTCGCGAGCCCGAGGAGCTCGAGCAGGGCCCGGCCCGAGAGCACGATCGCGATCGCCCCGAGGAGGAAGATCACCGGGCGCGCCTCGCGATGAAGGAGCGCGGGCTCACCGCCGCCGCCCTCACGAAGCCGCGAGGCAGGGGGGAGTCCGCGTCGTGCGCCACGATCACGTCGAGCTCGTCCAGGGACGCCTCCCCCACCCCGGAGATGCCGCGGTGGACCGCCCGCCCCGGCGAGATCACCACGCAGCGCCGCGGCGCGAGGTTGAAGCAGAGGGTCTGCCCGGAGAACCAGTCGCCCTGGCGCGCGAGCGCCCCCACGGTCTCCCCGGCCCCGATGGTCGCTCGCCCGAGCCTCGCGAGCTCCCCGAGCTCCGCCATGAAGGGGTACCCCTTCGCGATCCGCTCCTCCGGATCGGGATCGGGCGTGACGTGGAGCGCGGGGACCATGCGCACCGCGAGGTGGGCGCCCTGCAGCGCCACCGCCGCGGCCGCGGCGATCGCCACGGAGGTCCCCGGACGCCACCTCCCCGTCCGCCGCCGGAGGAGGAGCAGGGCCGCGAGCGCCACGGCGAGGAAGACCGCCCCCAGGATCTCCTGCAGGAAGACGTTCCGGTTCACGCTCCAGAGCGGAGGGACGAGCACGTTGATCGTCGCGTGGTCCACCGTCTCGGGCGCGAGGAAGACCTCCGCGTCGTGGAGGGCGCGGGCCTCCGCCGGATCCTCCGGCACGAGCGCGATCCTCGCCCGCCCGAGGAGCACGCGCCCGGTCCCCTCGAACCGGAGGACCGGCCTCGCCCACGGCGTCCACGTCGCGAACTGCATCGGCCTCAGCTCGAGCCGGGCGGCGCCGGTCTCCAGCCGGCGGTGGCGCCAGGGCTTCGAGCCCCTGCTCGTCTCCGGGCCCCAGCTCACGACGACCGCTCCCTCGACCTCCAGCTCCAGCTCCGCCCTGTGCACGCCGCGGAAGGGCAGGACGACGGCGGCGAACCCGGGGACCTCGAAGGAGAGCCCGCGGGGCGACGCCTGGACGGGGACGGAGGCCGCTGCGGGGACGAGGGCGCCCGGGGGGAGATCGAGCACGGGCGGCGCGGAGGCGACCCACGCGACCGCCGCGAGGCTCGAGGCCCACCCACCGAACACTCGCCGGCCCTCCCCGAGCGCTAGTGTAGCGCTCCGCGCGAGAAGATCCGATTCGCCGATCCCCGGCGCCGCTCGTGGTTTCCCCGAGCCCGTCGAGGGGTCGCCACGAGCGGACTTGCTCGTACGCGAGCGGGCCGTACGCGGCCGTTCGCCCTGAGCCTGTCGAAGGGCGAACGTCGAGACCCGATGCGGGCGATCGCGCCCCTCACGCCATCCCGTGCTTCTTCAGCCTGTAGCGGAGCGTGTCGCGGGAGACTCCGAGGAGCCGGGCCGCCCTGGACTGGTTGCCGCTCGCCCGCTCCATCGCCTCGGCGATGAGCTTGCGCTCCACGTCGTCGAGCACGAGCCCCTCCTCGTTCACGGGGGGGACGAGCTTCTCCGGCCGCCGCGCCGGACCGGCCTTGCGGAGCTCCGGCGTGAGGTGCTCCGGCCGGATCTCGGTGGCTCCGGCGTGCAGGATGAACGCCCGCTCGATCACGTTCCGGAGCTCCCGGACGTTGCCGGGCCACGGGAAGCCCTTCAGCATCTCCATCGCCGCGGCGGAGACCCCCCTCACCTCGCGCTTCATCTCCTGGTTGAACCGGGCGACGAAGTGGGCGGTGAGCGCGGGCACGTCCTCCGCGTGCTCGCGGAGCGGCGGGACCACGATCCGGACGACGTTGAGCCGGAAGAAGAGGTCGGAGCGGAACCTCCCCTCCGCGACCCTCGTCTCGAGGTCCACGTTCGTCGCGGCGATCACCCGGACGTCCGCGCGCAGCTCCTGCACGCCGCCCACCCGCCGGAACACCTTGTTCTCGAGGAGGCGGAGGAGCTTCGCCTGCCCTCCGGGCGGCAGGTCCCCGATCTCGTCGAGCATCACCGAGCCGCCCTCGGCGCTCTCGAAGAGCCCGCGCTTCTGCGCGTGGGCGTCGGTGAACGCGCCCCGCTCGTGGCCGAAGAGCTCCGACTCGAGGAGCTGCTCGGGGAGCGCGGCGCAGTTCACCTGGAAGAACGGGCGATCGGCGCGGGCGCTCTGGAAGTGGATGCCGCGGGCCACCACCTCCTTGCCCGAGCCGCTCTCCCCCTCGAGGAGGACGGTCGTCGTCTCGCTCTGGGCGAGCCGCTTCGTCATCGACCGGACCTGCTCCATCGCGGCCGAGCCCCCGACCATCTCGTCCTGGGCCTTCGCCCCTCGCCGGTCCGCGGTGAGGGCGCCGATCTGGCGCCGGGTCCGCGCCGTCGCGATCGCCTTCTCCACCGCCGCGTCGAGCGCCTGGAACGGGAAGGGCTTCACGAGGAAGTCCACCGCCCCCTGCTTCATCGCGTCCACGGCGACGTCCACCGTGGAGTGGGCCGACATCATGAGCACGGCGATGTCCGGGTGGAGGGAGAGCGCGCGCTGGAGCGTCTGGACCCCGTCGATCCCCGGGAGGCGCACGTCGAGGAGCATGAGGTCCGGTGGGGAGGCGGAGATGAGCTCGAGGGCCTGCTCCCCGGTCTCCGCCGAGAGGACCTCGTAGCCGTCGCGCTGGAGCCGCTCGGCGACGGACCAGCGGATGAGCTTCTCGTCGTCCACGACGAGGACTCGGGCGTGCGGGAGGGTCAAGCGGCGTGCTCCGCGGCGCGTCCGGGCCGCGCCTGCTGCAACGTGACGGTGAAGACGGTGCCCCCGGAGGGCGGGCAACGATACCCGATGTGACCGCCGTGTTCCGCCACGATCCGCGCGGAGATCGCGAGGCCGAGGCCGTTCCCCTCCCGCTTCGTCGTGAAGAACGGCTTGAACACCTGGGCGCGCAGGTCGGCGGGGATGCCGGGGCCCGTGTCCTCGACCTCCACGACGACGTTCCCGTCCCCGCCCCGGGACCGGACCGTGAGCGTCCCGCCGGGCGGCATCGCCTGGCAGGCGTTGAGGCAGATGTTGAGGAAGACCTGCTCGAGCTGGAAGGGATCGGCGAGGACCGGCGGGAGGGGCGCGGAGAGATCGGACCGGACGTCGAGCGTCCCGCCGCGGCACTGCTGCTGGATGAGGAAGAGGACCTTCTCGAGCGAGCCGTTCACGTCGGTCGCCCGCAGCCTCGACCGCGCGGGCCGCGCGAAGGAGAGGAGGCTCTCCATCGTGTGGGTGAGCCGCTGGACCTGGTGGCGCATCTCCCCGACGATCTCGGCCTGGCGCGGGTCCGCCTGGAGGTCCTCCGCGAGGAGCTCGAGCGCGCCCGAGAGCCCCGCGAGCGGGTTCTTGATCTCGTGGGCGAGGCCGGTCGCGATCTCGCCGACCGCGGCGAAGCGGTCGGCGCGGACCATCCGCTCGCGGTAGAAGGCCTCGAGCTCCGTCTGGCTCCGCCGCAGGGCCGCGAGCGTCGCGTCGAACCCGCGCGCCGCGATCCCGAGCTCGTCGGGCCGCCCCTCGTCGGCGCGCACCGCGAGGTCCCCCTCCGCGGCCCGGCCCATCGTGGCGACGAGCCGCTGGAGCGGACCCACCGCCTCCCGGCCGAGGAGCCAGAGCGCGATGAAGAGGAGGCAGAGGAGCGCCGCGGCGGCCGAGAGGGAGAGCGCCTTCGCGAGCTGGGCCTTCGCGGCGAGGACGGGCTGGCGGGTGAAGCGGAGATCGAGCCAGCCGTTCACGCGGGCCGTGGAGCCGTGGCAGCGCTGGCAGGACTCGGCGTTCGCGAGGGGCTGCAGGACCGCGTACTCCGCCTCGTTCCCCCCCGGCGAGGTCACGATCGTCGCGCGCTCGAAGCGGTGGACGTCGCTCCACGGCATCGTGCCGAGGAGCACCGGGGAGGAGGAGGCCGAGACGTGCCCGCTCGGCGCGAGGAGGCTCGCCACGACGAGGTCGGAGCCGTGCCCCACCGCCGTGTCGAGGAGCCGGGCGACCTCGTTGGGCCTCCCCGCGAGCATCACGTTCGCCACGCCGCCCGCGACCATCCCGGTGAAGACCTCCGCCCGCTCCCGGCGGCCGCGCTCCATGTCGGCGCCGTAGAGGTGGACCGCCGCGGCGACCATCGCCGCGAGGGTCACGGCGAAGAGGACCGCGGTCGGCAGGAGGATCCGGGCGCGGAGGCTCGAGTCGAGCGTGTGGAAGGCGCGCGCGAGGAGGCTCATCGGCTTCGATCGTCTCCGTTAGGAGGCTCGACCCCGGGAGGCCCGAGGCAAGCGGGGGAATGGCCCGCCATCATTGCAGGGACTCGCTTCCGGGGGAAGCCCGCGCGAGCCCCTCCGTTCGCGCCAGATTCCGGCGGACTTTTGGGGCCATTTCGCGCAACTGCTGCGTCATTTCACCCGGTTCTGCGCGCCGCCCGGCCGTGCCGATGTGGTTTGACCTCGGACATCCACCCCCCTCGAAACGCGCAGAATCAGGGAGTCCCGTACGGTTCTCCCGGCCGGGGCGAACCTCCTCCACTCCGGCGTCCCGACGAGGTTTTTCAGGCACCGCGATTGCAAGAAGCCCCGCGAGCCCGAACTCCCGCCCCACCCCGACCGACGGAGTGAAGATTCCCGTGTCCGAGAGATCCGCCGAGGCCCGCTCCGTCCGCCGCGCCGCGCTGCGACTCGCCGGGGGAGCCGGACTCGTCATGCTCGCCGCCGCCCTCGCGGCCCCGGCCTTCGACACCGCCGCCCAGAACATCCCGCTCCCGCCCCCGCCTCCCG
>JBBIPT010000181.1:0-8075 GCA_037442705.1 Anaeromyxobacter sp. | reverse complement strand
GTCCCGCCGCCCGTCGGGCTCGCGTTCGAGTGGCAGTAGTTCGTGCAGTTCGGCGTCGCCTCCCACGCCGCGTTGAACGTCGCCGGCGCCGGCGTCACGCCGCCCGAGTTCGCAGGCGCCGCCCAGCTCGCGAGGATCACCCCGTCCGCGTGCGTCGTCGTCCCGTTCCCTGGCTTCGTCCCGTGACACACCGAGCAGTCGATCGCGCTCACCGCGCCGAGGCTGCCCGAAGGACGCACGTGCGCGTCGTGCGCGCCCACGCGCACGTTCGACACCGCGCTCGCGCCGCTCGTGCTCACGCCCGTCGTCCCGCCCACGTACCCGGGGGCCGCCTCCATCGAGGTGTTCGGCACCGCGGCTCCGGCGAGGCCGGCCAGCACGCCGTGGCACGCGGTGCACCCGTTCGCCGGCTTCGCGAGGGTGCCGTCGAGGTGCGTGCCCTTGGCGGTCGCGTCGAGCGCCGCCTGCGTGTAGCCCGTCCCGTGGCACGTGGCGCACGCCGTGTTCTGCGGGTGGTCGTTGGCCGCCGCCGCCGAGACCGGCGGCGGGCTCGCGTGACACGCTCCGCAGGCGCCGTGAGCCGCCGGGCCGTTCCAGGCCGGCGAGGGGACCGCTCCGCCGCCTCCGGCGAGGGAGGCGCCGTGGCAGTAGTTCGTGCAGCCCGGGGACGAGGCCCATGCGCCGGTGAGCGCCCCCGCGGAGGGGACGACCGTGACCGTCCCGCCACCCGTCGCGAGCGGGCTCCACGCCACGTCGGTCGTGCCCTGGTGCGTGTTCGGCATGCCGTGGCACTCCCCGCAGGCGAACGGGTTCGTGCGCCAGGAGGCCTGGTTCACGTGAGCGAGGTGCGCGCCGCCGTTCGCGACGAACACGGTCGCCCCGGCGGCGACGACCGGCGGAGCGGCCGGCTGGAGGCTGTCCGCCCCGGCGATGCCCGCGCGCCCCTCGGTCCCGTGGCAGCTCGTGCAGCTCGCCTTGAGCCCCTGGGTGTGCGCGTGGCAGGAGGAGCAGTCGCCCGTGGAGTGCGCCCCGCCCGGCGAGGTCCCGTCCGCCCGGTAGTACTTGGTCCGCGTGTGACAGACCTGGCAGGGGCCCGTGTTCGAGGCGTTCGTGAGCTCCGTCTTCCGCAGGAACGTGACGTCCTTTGCGGCGGGCACCGACGCGCCGAGCGGCGGCGGAGTGATCTGCTGGCGCACGAGGAAGATGTTCGTCGTCCCGTGAGCGGTGTGGCAGTCGCGGCAGACGGTCGCCCAGCTGCCGTATGCGTTGCCGACGGCCTCGGTGGAGTGGCTCGGCATCGCGTGGCAGTCGGCGCAGAGCTGGCTCGAGTTGTCCCGGACGAGGAGCCGGCCGTCGCCCGTGCCGGCCGCCTTCGCCACGACGCCGACGGGCGCCGAGTTCACCCAGCTCACCCCGCCGTCGTTGGTGGCGCGCGCGACGAGGGTGTAGGAGCTGCCTGCGGCGAGGCTGACCTGGGCCTCCCAGACGCCGGAGGTCGCCGAGCCGCCGTAGGCGGCCACCTTCGCGAGCGCGGACCACGCCCCGCCCGCGTTCGAGGTCACCTGCACGGTCCCGATGGCGGCGGAGGGGCTCCAGACCCGGACCTGCACGCGGAACGCGCCGCTCACGACCGAGCCGGCCCCGGGGTTCACGATGGACACCATCGGCCGAGTGGTCCCGCCGGTCGTGTCGCCGGCCGGGAGCGGGTTCGTCCCGGTGAACACCGGTCCGAGATCGACGCCGATGGAGTAGTTCCCGTTCCCGTCCCGCGCGAAGGCCTTGTAGTAGTGGGCGGTGTTCGTCGCGAGCAAGGTGTCCGTCTGCGGGGAGGCGGCCCCGGCGTAGACGACCCTGCTCGTCCCGTAGTTCGCGCCCGCCGTGTAGGCCGCCCCCTCGACCGGGACGTCGGCGACGGGGCCGGCGGACAGGCTGCGGAGGATGACGACCTGCGAGAAGTCGGCGTCGGCGGGGTTCGTCCACCCGAGCGTGATCTGCGTCGCCGCGGGCGTGATCGTCCCCCACCGCGCGTTCGCCGGGGACCGGTTGTCCACGGTGATCGTCGCGCTGCCGGAGTCGGCGTAGCTCTTCGTGTTGCCGGAGAGGATGGCGGTGACCGTCCCCGTCACGGCGTAGCTCGCCCCCGGGGGAGGCGGCATCGCCGCGTGCGTCCTCGGGGTGACGCAGACCCAATGGCTCTGGAGCGTGGTGGTCGCGGAGAGGCCCGAGAGCGGGATCGTCACCGCGTCGGTGTACGGCTCCACGGAACCGTAGCTCGTCCCGTTGCAGGCGGCGGCCGAGTTCACGGAGATGGCGGAGAGTCCCGTCCACGCCCCGGCCGAGAGGGTCACGGTCGCGGAGGTCACGGGGTCCACCCCCGAGCTCGTCTGGAGGGTGAAGGCATCGAGGGCGCGGATCCCCGATCCGGGCGCGACGGTCGCGGACCCGGGGTCGGTGCCGTTGCCGACCGTGGTCGTCGGAACGCCGGCCGCGGGCGTCGCGCTCGCCTCCACGCCCGTCTGGGAGTAGTTGCCGCGCGTGTCGCGCGCGAAGAGCCGGAAGTAGTAGATCTGCCCGTTCGTGAGCGAGCCGACGACCTGCGGCGAGCTCGCGCCGGCGTAGACGACCGTGCTCGCGCCGATCGCGTTCCCCGCCGTGTAGCCCAGGCCCTCGGCCGGGACGTCCGCGATCGTCGCGGTGCTCCGGAGGACCACGACCTGCGAGAAGTCGGCGTCGGCCGGGTTGGTCCAGGTGAGCGTCACCTGGGAGGGGCCCGCGCCCGCCGAGAGGCCGGTGACGTTCGCGGGCGAGAGGTTGTCCACCGTCACGGTGGCGCTGCCGGAGTCCCCGTAGCTCTTCGCGTTCGTCGAGGTGATCGACGTGATCGTCCCGGTGACCGCGTAGGCCGAGCCCGGGGGCGCCGGCATCGCCGCGTGGGACCTCGGCGTGACGCAGACGGTGTAGGGAGTGGACGTCGTGGTCGCCGTGATGGTCGTGCCGAGGGAGATCGCGACGGCGTCGCTCGCCGGGTTGGCGACGAAGCCGTGCTCGGTACCGGTGCACGTCGCACCCGACCAGATCGCCACGCGGGAGAGCCCCGCGGCCGAGCCGCCCGACAGGGTCACCGTCGCCGCCGTGACGACGTCGGTGCCCGCGCTCGTCTGGAGCGTGAACGCGTCGAGCGGCGTAGCGGCCGCGCCGGGGGCCAGCGTCGCGCTGGACGGGTCGGTTCCGTTGCCGACGGTCGTCGTGGCCGTCGTCGTCACGCTTGCGCTTGGCGAGTTGGCGGACGTTCCGCCGGCGTTCACCGCCTTCACCCGGAACCAGTAGGTCACGCCGGACGAGAGTCCCGACACGGCCGTGTTCGTTCCGGAGATCCCAGGCGTGGAGACGAGCCCCAGGGTGAACCCGGCGTCCTCGGCCCGCTCGAGCGTGTACGTGAGGCTCGCGGGGCCGTTCCCGGCCGGCGAGGTCCAGGTCACGGTGGTCTGGGTGGGCGTCGTCCCGGAGAAGGAGGGCGTGCCCGGAGCATTGGAGAGAGTGGTCCCCTGCCCCGTCGGCGACCAGCCCGACGTGCCGCCGCCGTTCGTGGCGTTCGCGCGCAGGTAGTAGAGGGTGTTCGGGGTGAGTCCGGAGACCGCCTGGGAATTGGTGGCGGGCGTGTAGCTCGCGGTGAGCGGCGCGGAGAACGTGTTCTCGTCGTCCACCTGGAGCGTGTAGCTCGCCGCGCCGGCGGAGGCCGTCCAGGTCGCCGTGAAGCCCGTCGTGGAGGGGCTCGACGTGGAGGGGGTGCCGGGGGTCGGAGGTGCGGCCGGCGCGAAGGCGAAGGTGAACCAGCGGCCGGCGTCAGGTCCAACCGAGGCCTGGGCGTTCGTGGGCGCGCCCTGCGGACCGGCCGCGCCGTCCGGCGTGGCGTCGTAGGCGAGGAAGATCGAGTTGTCGGTGCCAGCCGTGGTCCGGGCGCAGAGCCCGTAGGTCGTGCAGTTCGTGTCCGCCCCGGGCGGCTGGTTCACGGAGCCTCCCGCCGGACCCCACGCGTTGTCGTCCATGGAGCCGCCGGCGAAGACGACCATCGCGTTCGCGACCGTCGTCGTGAGGTTCTGCCCGGTGAAGGGCGAGACCGCCGTCTGATCCGTGTTCGCTCCGACGACGTCGAACGGACTGCCCGCGGCAAAGACGCCGCGGAACGCGAAGATCCGCGCGGTGTAGCTCTCCGAACCGACCGACGCGAACGTGGGAGCCGCGGGTACGCTCGCTCCGACCCGGAGCCACCAGACCGAGAGCTGGCCGCCGGCACCGCCAGCCTGGCTCGAGAACTCCGTCCAGCCCGCGCAGTTCGTCTGGCACGCGTGGCTCGTCAGCGTCCTCGAGTGGAGGACCGCGATGAGCACGTCGTTCTGGGCCGCGCCGGCCGGGATGCCGGGCGAGATGGCCGCGCCCGTCCCGCTGGAGATGGAGGTCCCCGTCGTCACGTACGAAATCTGGCCTAGGGCGGCGCCCGGAAGGAGTGCCGCCGCCAACAGCGCGACCCCCATCCAGCGACTCGAGCCCCCACTCGTCCCGGGGCTCGTCACGGCGGTCGTCCGGTCGTCAAGGCGCATCGATTCCCTCGTCTCACACTGGAGGACACACGAATCCAAGGCTGAGGTTTGCAAGAGGCGGACCCGTCTGCGGATTCCGGGCTCCGTTCAGGAAGGGGCGATTTCGGGCAAGAAAGCCCGGAACCCGCCGTTTTCGCGGGCGCTTCTACCGCTTCGGGGCGTCTCCGGTGGGGGTTTTCCCCCACCGCGTCAATTCACCCAACCGCGGTCTGCCTCCCGAGCGCCGCGAGGAGGTTCTTCACCTCCTCCGGCATCGCGCGTCCCAGCATCTTCTTCCGCACGAAGCTCGACTGCATGATGAGCTTCATGGAGCGGAACACGTAGTCCTTGCGGAACCCCGGCCTCATGCCGAGGAGCTGCTTCCCCTTGTCGAAGTAGAACGACCGGTAGCAGTCCACGATCGCGTCGTCCACCTCGCGGATCGTCATCGCCACCGGCTTCACCACCGGGTCGATGAGGTTGTACCGCCGCCAGTCGCGGGACACCACGTGGGGCTCGAGGTCCGTCCACATCTGCGCATAGGGCCAGGGGGCGATCGCGAGGAAGTGCGCAAAATCCGGGTCGTAGGCCTTCGCGAGCGCAAGGGTTTCGCGCACGTGCTCCTTCGTCTCGTTCGGGAACCCGAGCACGAACGAGGTCTCGGAGACGAGGTCGTGGGCGTCGAGGAGCTCGAGCGCGAGCTTCCCCTCGTCCACCGTCATCTCCTTGTTCACGAGGTTCAAGGTGGCCTGGTCCGTCGCCTCGATCCCCACGTAGACGTGGACGACGCCCGCCTTCACGTACTTCCAGAGGATGTCCCGGTCGCGGACGATGTCCTGGACCCGGGTCTCCATGAGGAGATCGACCTTCAGGTCGAGCTCGATCATCCGGTCGAGGAAGGCCTCCCAGCGCGCGCGGTCGCTCGTCGGGTACTCGTCCGTGAGGAGCACCACGTCCACCCCGTGGTCGCGGCGCAGCCCCGCGATCTCGGCCGCCACACACCCGGGATCCCGGGCGCGCCACGTCTTCTCCCAGAACTGCGTCTGCGAGCAGAAGGAGCAGGCGTAGGTGCAGCCGCGGGACGACGACACCGCTCCGAGGCGCGACCCCGGCTTCACGAAGTAGGTGTAGGGGGACCAGTCGAGGAGGTCGAACGCCATCGGCAGGCCGTCGAGCGTCGCGAGCCGGGGGCGCGGCGGCGTCCGGAACGGCGCGCCGTCCTTCACGAAGGCGATCCCCGCCACCTTCGACGGATCGTCCTTCGCCTCGAGGCACCGGAGGAGGCCGACGAGCGTCTCCTCCCCCTCCCCCGTCGCCACGTAGTCCACGCCGCCGTCGGCGAGCACGTCCCTCCACATGAACGCCGGATGGACGCCGCCCATGACCGTGACCGCGCCCCGCGCCTTCGCGGCGCGCGCGACCTCGAGGGCGTCCGGGTAGGTCGCCGTGATCGCCGAGACGCAGACGACGTCGGGCTTCGCCTCGTCGAGCTTCCGCTCGATCTCGGGGTGGCCCACGTCGAGCGACATCGCGTCGTGGATCTCGCAGTCGAAGCCGGCCGCCCGCGCCGCGCCCGCGAGATAGACGAACTGGAGCGGGATCCAGCGCCCCGCGACCTCGACGACGCCGCAGTGGTACGGCGGGGTGACGAACAGTACTTTCATGATCGGGAACAATACACGGGCTGCACCCCTCGGGGAAATCGACCCCGCGGAGGGGCTCCCGGCCACACCCGGGTGAACGGCCGCTTTCGCCGTTCCGGGAAGATCCTAGGCGCCGGGCCGGTGCCCCGGGGAGCCACGGCGCGCCCGGCGAGCGAGCCCCGCGACGGCGATCGCCGCCCGCAGCGGGGCTCCCGCCGCCAGGAGGAGGAGCCCCGCCCCGGCCCAGGGGAGGAACGGGTCCCGCGTCGCGAGCAGGTCCACCCAGAGGAGCACCTCGCGCTCGAGCCCGAGCGCGCCTCCGGCGAACCTCGCGGCCTCCCCTCCCCGGAGCCGCCCCTCCCACACCTTCTCCTTCCCCCGGAAGACCTCCGCGTAGAGGACCGGGGCCTCGAGCCGGCCGTCCACGAGCCAGCGGTGGGCGTCCGGATCGCGCAGGTCGCGGCGCGCGCCGGCGATCGTCGCCTCCTCCAGGCGCAGGAAGAGGTGGGCGTTCGCGCCGGGAGGCGAGACGAGGTCCTCGAGCTTCGGCGGGAAGGTCCCCGCGCCCATCATCACGTTCGGCTCGGGCGTCCACTCCACGAGCGCCGCGTCCTCCTCGGTCCGGGGCAGGGTGCCGAGCTTCACGAACCCTTCCGCGATCGGCCGCCCACCCTCCCCGAGCCAGACGATGCCGACCGCGTAGCCGAACCGGACCACCGAGGCGCGCCAGCCTCCGACCGCGCGCGGAGGGAAGAGGCCGAGCTCGAGCGGCTCGCCCCCCTCGGGAAAGGCCTCCACGGAGACGGTCTTCGAGAGGAGGTGGGGCCCGCGCGGAGCGAGCCGGACCTCGCCGAACCGGACGCGCGGGAACCCGGGGCCCGGTCCGATCTCCTCCCCCTCCCCCACCGCGAAGCCGCGCGTGTCCCGCAGCGCGAAGCTCGCGGGGGTCGCGAGGAGCGCGAGGGCCGCCCCGCCCCAGGAGAGCGCGCGCGCCGTTCGCGGAAGCCACGGTCCCGGGCGGCGCCCGTCCGCCCATGCCCGCCACGCGGCCAGGACGCCCGCCCCGAGGAGGAGCCCGATCCCCACGGGCGAGGCGACGGCGGCGACGAAGCCCCGCCCCGCCGCGAGGTCGAGGGCGGCCGCGTAGAGGACGAACACGGCGAGGAGGCGTCCGGGGCTCATCGCCTGTCCGCCGTCCCCTTCTCCCAGAGCCGGACGAGCTCCTCGCGGGGGACGAGGAGGACGGAGCCGGACAGGACCGCGCCCGGGAGCGGGATGGGATTGCAGCCGCCGGGCTGGCCGACCGTGCCCGCGGGGATGGGCGCCTTGCAGTAGTTGCAGAAGACGTAGCCGGGCCCCATCTGCGAGTAGCCCTTCGGCTGGCAGATCTCGCAGAGGTCGAGCGCGGCCGCGAGGGAGCCATCGGACCTCCGGACCGTGAAGAAGACGACGGCGTGCCCGCCGGCCGAGTAGACCCACTTCCGCATCCGCTCGCCCGCGCCCGCGAGCGGGCCGCCGAGCGGGACGACGACCGAGCCCGCCCCATCGTCCACCACCGGCTCGGGGAGCGGGTCGTAGAGCTCGCTCCCTTCCGCGCGGGCCGACCAGATGGCCGACGCGGAGAGGAGGATCGCCGCGGCGAAGGGGAGCGCGCCGAACCTCCCCTCCCGGAGGAACCTCGCCCGGGAGATCCGCCGCTCCGGCGCGCGTTTCGCGCTTCAGCGCCCATAGCGCATGAAGCAGACAGGCCATCGCGGCCGCGCCGAACAGAACAAGATCCGGCGTCCAGAGATCGCGGTGTTTCGTTGCGAGCAGGGCGAACGGCGCCACGCCGAGAAGGAGCAGAACGAAGCAC
>JBBIPT010000180.1:0-8080 GCA_037442705.1 Anaeromyxobacter sp. | reverse complement strand
CCGCCGCGGGCGGGAGGCCGCCCGCGAGGAGCGCGCCGCAGAGCCCGGCGAGGACGTCGCCCGTCCCGCCGCTCGCGAGCCCCGGGTTGCCCGGGGTCACGACGGCGGGCGGACCCTCCGGATCGGCGACGACCGTCCGGGCCCCCTTGAGGAGCACGGTCGCCTTCCACTCCCTCGCCTTCGCCTGCGCGATCCCGATCCGGTCGGCCTGCACCTCCGGCGCCGTGGTCCCGCAGAGGCGGGCCATCTCGCCCGGGTGGGGCGTGAGGAGGAGCGGCACGCCGAGCCCCGCGAGGGCGGCGGGGTCGTCCGCGAGCGCGTTGAGCCCGTCTGCGTCCACGACCGCGGGCTTCCGCGCCCGCTGGAGGAGCGCACGGAGGAGCTCGCCCGTCTCCGCACCTCGCGGGATGCCCGGCCCGATCGCGAGGGCGTCCGCCTCGTTCGCGAGGGCGAGGAGCGCCTGGAGGTCGGACCGGCCGAGCGGTCCGTTCCCCGCGAGCGCCGCGCTCATCGCCTCCGGCCGTCCCGCGAGCGCGAAGGGGAGGACCTCGGCGCGGGCGGCGAGCGTGACGAGGCCGGCGCCGCCCCGCAGCGCGCCGGCGAGCGCGAGGTGGGCCGCGCCGGTCTTCCCCGCCGAGCCGGCGACGACGAGGAGCCGGCCGGCGTCCCCCTTGTGCGCGTCGCGCGCCCGGTCCGGGACGAGGAGGCGGGCCTCCACGTCGGAGAGGAGCTCGCAGCCGACGGGCACGCGCCGCGCCGCCTCCGGCGGGATGCCGATGTCGGCGACCGCGACCTCGCCGGCGAGGGCCGCGCCCGGGAAGAGCGCGAGGCCGCGCTTCGGGAAGGCGAAGGTCACCGTCCGATCGGCGCGGACGCAGGGGCCGGGCGGGCGGCCGGTGTCGGCGGAGAGGCCGGACGGCACGTCCACGGCGAGCACGCGGGCGCCCGCCACGCGAGCCGCGTCGATCCGCTCGATCGCGCCCGCGAACGCCCCCTCGGGCGCGCGGGCGAGCCCCGTCCCGAAGATCGCGTCCACGACCACGTCGCCGACGCCCGCCTCGATCCCGGCGAGCTCGCCCGCCTCGTCGATCGGGACGCCCGCCCGCTCGGCCTGCTCCCGGACGGCCCGGGCGTCGGCGGAGAGCCGCTCCCCCGGGACGAGGGCGAGGACGCGGGCGTCCCGCCCCGCCCCGCGGAGGAGCCGGGCCGCGACGTAGCCGTCCCCGCCGTTGTTCCCGCCGCCGCAGACGACGAAGAAGCGCCCCTTCGGCGAGGCGAGCTCGAGCGCCGCCTCGGCGACGGCCCGGCCCGCCCGGTCCATGAGGGTGATCGAGGGGATGCCGAAGCCCTCGATCGCGGCGCGGTCGATCTCCCGCATCTCCGCGGAGCCGGCGAGCCTCATGGCCCCTCCCCCTCGAGCACGACCGTCGCCGCGCCGACCCCGGCGTCGTGGGTGAGCGTGACGAGGATCCGGCGGGCCTGGAGCCGCTTCGCCGCGGCGGCGGCCACGCCGGAGAGCTGGAGCGACGGCGGCCCGCCCGCGGCGCGGAGCACCTCCACGTCGTGCCAGCCGATCCCCGGCGGCGCCCCGAGCGCCTTCGAGGCCGCCTCCTTCGCGGCGAAGCGGACCGCGTACCGGGCGTCCCGATCCCGGGCCCCCTCGCAGTAGGCCTGCTCGCGCTGCGTGAAGCACCGGGCGACGAAGCGCTCGGCGCGCCCGCGCGGACCGTCCAGGATCCGCCGGATCCGGGCGATCTCCACGACGTCCATGCCGAGCCCGACGATCACGCGCTCCCTCGTCTCCTCGCGGCCCGTCGATCCAGGGCCGCTCGCCCTTCGACAGGCGCAGGGCGACCGGTTCCTCCTACGCCCCTCCCGTTTGCCGCTGCTTCGAGAACGCGGGGCGGCCGGCCCTCCTTCCCGTCGTCACGGCCTCGCCTTCCCGATGAGCTCCTTCATCTCCCGCACCGCCCGCTCGAAGCCGACGATCACCGCGTGGGCCACGATCGCGTGGCCGATGTTGAGCTCCGCGATCTCCGGGATCGCCGCGACCGGCCCCACGTTCCGGTAGTTGAGCCCGTGCCCCGCCGCGACCTCCATCCCGAGCTTCGCGGCGGCCTTGCAGGCGTCCACGAGGCGGGAGAGCTCGCGCCGCCGGTCGGAGAGGAGCCGGGCGTCGCAGTAGCGGCCGGTGTGGAACTCCACGATCTCCGCCTCGGCCCGGTGGGCCGCCTTCACCTGGTCGAGGTCCGGATCGATGAAGAGGGAGACGTCGATCTCCGCGTCCCGGAGGGTCTTCACCACCCGCCGCACGGTGTCCCGCCCGCCGACGACGTCGAGCCCGCCCTCCGTCGTGAGCTCCTCCCGCCGCTCCGGCACGAGGGTCACGACGTCCGGCTTCACCTCGTAGGCGATCTTCACCATCTCCTGGGTCGTGGCCATCTCGAGGTTGAGCCGGGTCGAGACGGTCTTCCGCATGATCTGGAGGTCGCGCTCCTGGATGTGCCGCCGGTCCTCCCTGAGGTGGATCGTGATCTGGTCGGCGCCGGCGAGCTCGGCGAGCATCGCGGCGGCGACGGGATCGGGGTAGGTCGTGCGGCGGGACTGGCGGAGCGTGGCGACGTGATCGACGTTGACGCCGAGGCGGGCGGGCATGGCGGGAATGTACCCCAGGCCGCGCTTCCGCGAGAGTTCTCCCCTCGCGCGGCCCCCCGCGGGATCCCGTTCCCTCTCCACGGTGGAATCGCTCGAGATCCCGTTCGTGCGAGCCTGTAGGGGCACGGGCTCCCCTCGCCCTTCGACAGGCTCAGGGCGAGCGGAATCCAGGGAGACTCCGCCGCTTCCCGGCCACGGAGGTCCTCACCCGAGGGCCTTCCGCAGCTCCCCCGCGATCGCGTCGGCCTGGGCGCGGATCCGGCCGGCGTCCGGCCCCTCCACGAGCACCCGGACCTTGTTCTCCGTCCCCGAGAACCGGACGAGGACCCGCCCCTTCGCCCCGAGCGTCCGCTCCGCCCCGGCGATCGCCTTGGCCACGCCGGGCAGCTCGGCGAGCGGGCGCTTGTCCCGCACCGCCACGTTCACGAGGGCCTGGGGATAGGGCTCGAAGCAGCGGACGAGCTCGGAGAGCGGCCGCCCCTCCCGCCGCATCACCGCGAGGACGTTGAGCGCGGCGGCGACGCCGTCGCCGGTCGTCACGTGGTCGAGGAAGATGAGGTGGCCCGACTGCTCCCCGCCGAAGTTGTAGCCCGCCCGCCGCATCTCCTCGACGACGTACCGGTCCCCGACGGCCGTCCGGACGACCTTCCCGCCGGCCTCGGCGAGCGACCGCTCGAGCCCGAGGTTCGACATCACGGTGGCGACGACCGTCCGCTTCGCGAGCGCGTCCCGCCGCACGAGGTCCCGCCCGACGAGGGCCATGATCGCGTCGCCGTCCACCACCCGGCCCTTCTCGTCCGCGAGGATCACCCGGTCCGCGTCCCCGTCCAGGGCGAGCCCGATGTCGGCCCGGTGACGCTGGATCGCCCTCGCCATCCCCTCGGGGTGGACCGCCCCGCAGCCGTCGTTGATGTTCTTGCCGTCCGGCTTCACGCCGAGCGGGACGACCTTCGCGCCGAGCTCCTCCAGCACCGCGGGCGCGACGTGGTAGGCGGCGCCGTGGGCGCAGTCCACGACCACCGTGAGCCCGTCGAGGGTGAGCTCGCGCGGGAAGAGGGACTTGAGGAACACGACGTAGCGACCGATCGCGTCGTCGATCCGCTTCGCCTTCCCGATCCGGGTGGCGGTGGGGCGGAGCGCGCGGAAGTCCCCCGCCCCCTCGTCCTCGTCCCCGTCGAGGATGAGCCGCTCGACCCGGAGCTCGAGCTCGTCCGGGAGCTTGAAGCCGTCCCGCGAGAAGAACTTGATGCCGTTGTCCTGGTACGGGTTGTGGCTCGCGCTGATCACGACGCCGGCGTCGGCGCGCATCGACTGTGTGAGGAAGGCGATCCCCGGCGTGGGGAGCGGGCCGGAGAGCATCACGTCCACGCCCATGGAGCAGATGCCGGAGGCGATCGCCTGCTCGAGCATGTACCCGGAGAGCCGGGTGTCCTTGCCGACGACGATCCGGTGCCGGTGCGGGCCGCTCCGGACGAGCCAGGCGAGGGCCCGGCCGAGCTGGAGCGCCATCTCGGCGGTCATCGGGTGGACGTTCGCGACCCCGCGGACGCCGTCCGTGCCGAAGAGCCTGCGCTGCGCCGGGGCGCTCGCGCCCCCCCCGGGTCCGTTCCCGGCCGGCCGCGCCGCGGCCTCGCTACGGGGCTTCCTCGTCTCGCGTCGGGTCATGCGGGGGGTCCGCCTCCGGCCAGGTGCCGCATCCGCGCGGCGAGGCGCAGTCTAGACGCCCGAGGTCGGTTCGGAAACACCCAAGGCTTCGGGCCTCGGGCTTCAGGCCTCGGGAAATGCATCTCTGCCGCCGTTCCCGAGGCCGAAGGTCCGAGGCCCGAGGCCAGGGGCCGATCACGAATCGCGAAGATCAGGAGGCCGCGCGCCGCGATTCCCGGATCGCCGCCGCCACGCGCGCGGCCTGCCGCGCGGGGGCCACGTCGTGGACCCGCAGGAGCTCCACGCCGGCGAGGACGCAGGCCGCGACGGCGGCGAGGGTGCCGGGGAGGCGGTCGTCCACCGCCGCCCCGGTGACCTTCCCGATGAAGCTCTTGCGGGAGGGGCCGGCGAGGAGCGGGCGGCCGAGGGCGCGGAGCTCGCCCACGCGGGCGAGGAGCTCCACGCTCTGCTCCGCGGTCTTCGCGAACCCGATCCCGGGGTCCAGGATCGTCCGCTCGCGTGGGATCCCGCACCGCTCCGCCCGCCGGAGCGCCTCCTCGAGCTCGCGGGCGACCTCGCCCGCGACGTCCCCGTAGGCGGCCCGCGACTGCATGTCCGCGGGCGTCCCGCGCATGTGCATGAGGACGACGGGGACCCCCGCCTCGGCGACGGCCCTGCCGAGGTCCGGGTCCGCGCACCCGGTCACGTCGTTCACGAGGCTGGCCCCCGCGGCGAGCGCGGCCCGCGCGACGGCCCCCTTCGACGTGTCCACCGAGATCGGGATCGGGAAACCGCGGGCCCGGAGCCGCTCGATCACCGGCACGACCCGGGCGATCTCCTCCTCGGCCGGGACGGCCGGCGCGCCCGGCCGCGTGGACTCGCCGCCGAGGTCCACGAGGTCCGCCCCCTCGGCGGCGAGCCGGAGCGCGTGCGCCTCGGCGGCCTCCGCGGCGAGGAAGCGGCCGCCGTCGGAGAACGAGTCG
The DNA here is from genome assembly GCA_037442705.1 of Anaeromyxobacter sp. Taxonomy (GTDB): domain Bacteria; phylum Myxococcota; class Myxococcia; order Myxococcales; family Anaeromyxobacteraceae; genus Anaeromyxobacter. The sequence continues at coordinate 2,798 of JBBIPT010000180.1, read as the reverse complement.
GGGGTCGGGTTCACGACCCCCATGAGGAAGGGGCCTTGGCCCTCGAACTCCCGGTTGCCGATCCGGATGCGCATGCCCGCTCCGGTGCCCCACGCCCTTCGCCCTTCGACAGGCTCAGGGCGAACGGCTGGTTGCCCGAACGGTCTGGAGCGAACGGGACCGTTCACGTCCGTTCGTGGTGACCCCTCGACAGGCTAGCGGGAACCACGAACGCTCGACCCGGCCGCTCCGACGCGGGCGCCCGACTTCCATCCGCCTACGCCTTCCCGGGGGCCGGCACCGCGCCGCCCGCCGGCTCCGGGGCGCCGGCCTTCTTCTTCTCCACCGCCTGGGTGGAGAGGGGCTTCGGCGGCGGCGGGCGGCTCAACGTCCCGCCCGCGACGAGCGCGTCGACGTCCGAGGCGTCGAGCGTCTCGTACTCGATCAGCGCGTCCGCGATCCTGTCGAGCGTCCCGCGGTTCTCGAGGAGCACCTTCTTCGCCCGGTCGTACTGCTCCGTGACGATCCGGTGCACCTCCGCGTCGATCGCCCGCGCCGTCTCCTCGGAGAACGTCTGGACGGCGGACATCTCGCGGCCGAGGAAGACCTCGCCCTCCTTCTTGCCGAAGGCGAGCGGCCCGAGGTTGGACATCCCCCACTCGCAGACCATGGAGCGGGCGAGGTTCGTCGCGACCTCGATGTCGTTCCCGGCGCCCGTCGTCTTCTGGGCGAAGACGATCTCCTCGGCGATCCGGCCGCCCATGAGGATCGCCACCTGGTTCAGGGCGAACTCCTGGTTGATGTTGAGCCGGTCCTCCGGCGGGAGCTGCTGCGTGAGGCCGAGGGCCCTGCCCCGCGGGATGATCGTCACCTTGTGGACGGGGTCGGTCCCCGGGAGGACCTTCGCGACGAGCGCGTGGCCGGCCTCGTGGACCGCGGTCGTGCGCTTCTCCTTCTCGGAGATGATCATCGAGCGCCGCTCGGTGCCCATGATCACCTTGTCCTTCGCGAACTCGAAGTCCTCGGTGGCGAGCTTCTCCTTGCTCCGGCGGGCGGCGTAGAGCGCCGCCTCGTTCACGAGGTTCTCGATGTCGGCGCCGGAGAAGCCCGGCGTGCCGCGGGCGATCTGGAGGAGATCGACCGAGGGGTCGAGCGGGGTCCGCTTCGTGTGGACCTTCAGGATCCCGAGCCGGCCGTTGAGGTCCGGGCGCGGGACCACGATGCGCCGGTCGAAGCGGCCGGGGCGCAGGAGCGCCGGGTCGAGCACGTCGGGGCGGTTGGTGGCGGCGATGAGGATGACGCCGTCGTTCGACTCGAAGCCGTCCATCTCCACGAGGAGCTGGTTCAGCGTCTGCTCGCGCTCGTCGTGCCCGCCGCCGAGGCCCGCGCCGCGGTGGCGGCCCACCGCGTCGATCTCGTCGATGAAGATGATGCACGGGGCGTTCTTCTTCCCCTGCTCGAAGAGGTCGCGGACGCGCGAGGCGCCCACGCCGACGAACATCTCCACGAAGTCGGAGCCGGAGATGGAGAAGAACGGCGCGCCCGCCTCGCCGGCCACCGCCCGGGCGAGGAGGGTCTTGCCCGTTCCCGGGGGGCCCATGAGGAGGACGCCCTTCGGGATGCGCCCGCCGAGCCGGGTGAACTTCTTCGGCTCCTTCAGGAAGGCGATGATCTCCTCGAGCTCGTCCTTCGACTCGTCGATGCCGGCGACGTCGGCGAAGGTGATCTTGTTGTGGTGCTCGGTCATGAGCTTCGCGCGCGACTTCCCGAAGCTCATCGCCTTGCCGCCGCCCGACTGGAGCTGGCGCATGAAGAAGAAGAACAGGAGGAAGAGGAGGACGAGCGGGAAGTACTGGAGGAGGACCGTGACCCAGAGCGAGGCCTGCTCCGGCTTCTGGAAGCTGAGGGTGACCCCCTTCTCGCGGAGCTTCTCGGCGATCGTCGCGGAGGCGTCGATGGGGCCGGTGGTGCGGAAGAGCGTGTTGTCCTTCAGCGTCCCCTCGTAGTCGAGCTCCTTGACCGTGACCTCGCGGACGTCTCCCGCCTCGACCCTGGCCATGAACTGCGACCAGTTGAGCGCGTCTCGCCTCGGCTCGCGGCCCGAGTCCCAGGCCTGGTACGCCGCGACGACCATCACGATGAGGAAGACCCAGATGAGCAGGGACTTGTATTTCTGTTGCAAGGCTCTCGTTCCCTTCCGCGGTGGCCCGCGTCCGTGGGAGACGGGGCCCGGTGTACCGGTTCGCGCCCGGAGGCCGAAGCCCCGGCGAACCGACCTTATAACAGCCCTTTGCCCCTTTTGCAGTCCGCCGGGGGCTCCCGCCTCTCCGTGACGACGAGCCCGGCGCCGGCCGGGCCGAGGCCCGCGGCCACGGCCGGGAGCCCGGCCAGCGCGAGCACCTCCGAGCCGTCCGCGAGCAGCAGGAGCCGCTCCCGCGCCTCGCGGGGCACCTTGCGGTCGATGAGCCAGTCCTTCAGCTTCTTCGAGCCCCGCCCTCCCTCCGGACGGAACCGGTCCCCCGGCCGGCGGGTCCGCAGGAGGAGGGGCCACGGGAGGTCCTGGGGCCGGGCCGCAGCGACCTCCACCGTGACCTCGAGCGCGGGGAGCCGGTAGCTGCCGGGGGCGGGGACCCGGACCTCGACGACCGGCGGGGGGACCTCCCCCTGCCGGGGAACGATCTCCAGCCGCCCGTACCGGCAGCGCGCGTCGAGGCCCCCGGGCAGGGCCGCCCTCCCGGGCCCGGGGCGCCGGGCGAGCGCGAGGACGGCCTCCACGTGCTTCGCCTCGAGCGCGCCCCCGCCCGAGGCCGCCCTCCAGA
>JBBIPT010000179.1:0-8162 GCA_037442705.1 Anaeromyxobacter sp. | reverse complement strand
CGACGTCGAGCTGCAGGGCCAGCGCATCGAGATCGACCGCGCGGTCCTCGACGAGATCGCCGACCCGCTGCTGCACCTCATCCGGAACGCGGTGGACCACGGCCTCGAGCCGCCGCACCAGCGCAAGCAGGCCGGCAATGTATTTGGCCGCCTGCATCACGCGGTTTTTCAACAGGTCGCCCAGGATGCACAAAATCACGCTCTCCGCCGCCAGCAGCAGCGCCAGGGTGAAGCCGGACCATTTCACAATCAGTCCCAGAGTGATGAAGAACAAGCCCTGCGCCAGCAGCGTCTGGCGGACCACCGGCTCCGCCGCCAACCGCCGCGCGGCCAGCCACGAGAGGCCCAGCAGCACCGTTCCAAACGCGAGCGCGAACCGCCACAGATTGCCTTGGTCCACATGCCGCATGGAGATCAACACCAGCAGAAAGTAGGCGGCGTTGTTGAAGGAGATAAACCCGGCGCGCTGCCCGCGCGCGAGCTTGCCGGTCGTCGCCAAAAAGGCCGTCACCGTGAACACGATCCAGTAGCAGGTCAAAAAGAGGTTGCCGTTGCGCAGGTCGTCGTGGCGCAACTGCCAGAACCAGCCATTGTCGTAAAACCGCCAGAAAATGAAGCCGGCGTAGGCCGCCACCAAGCTGGCGAGCGAAAGGCCGGCCCACCGGTTGCGCACCAGCAGGAAGAGCGAGGCGATCGTCAGGATCAGGTTCGAGTAAAGCGTGAACAGGCCGATGCGCGTGATGGCGGAGGTGTAAAAGGCCAGGCCCAGCGCGAACACCGCGAGCAGCTCGGACTGCTTGCGGTCCGCCAGCCAGACGATGAATCCCGCCCACGCCAGCAGCAAGGCGCCCGCCAGGGTGGCGTTGGGAATCACCTTGAGGCTGGGGCTGTAATGCGCCGCAAACGTGATGAAATAGACCGCCGCCAGCCCGCCGGCAAAGAGCACGCGCCCAAAATTGCGGACCGTCTCGGTTTCCTTGCCGCGCTCCAGCCAGGCACCCAGGCCGAGCAACACGCCGCTGGCAACATACAGCAGCCCGAGTTTGCCGAACGCGCCCAGGTGGAAATTGTCATAGGCATAATAGCCCGCCCAGACCAGGCCGGTCAGCAGCATGACAATGCCGATGCGCACCAGCCAATAGGTGCCGAGCTTCAGCTCGAACGGTGTGCTGGGAGCTTCCGGCTCAACCAGGGTGACCACGGCGGCGGTCGCGGTCACGGGCGCGGAGACCGGGGCGGCAGGCGAGACCGGCGCCGGGACGGGTGTGGCGGGTTGGATGACTACCGGCGGCGTTGGTTTGACGACGGGAAGGGGCGGGGGCAGCGGCGACGGACGGGGCAGCGGGCGGAGCCTCTCGCTCCACCTGCGGGGGCGCGGGCGCCGGCCGGGGGGGAGGAGGCGTCGCGGCCGCGATCCGCTCCCGGGCCGACTCGGTCCGGTCCCGGACGTCGCGCTGCGACTGCCCCGTGAGGAGGAAGGCCGCGAGCCCTCCGAGGTTCGCCGCGGGCACGGAGCCGGCGACCATCCGCACGCTCCCCTCCCGGAGGAGGGCGCCGCGCCGGACGTCCCAGATCGACCCGGCGAGGAAGGCGGCCTCGCCCTCGAAGACGCGGCTCACCGCGATCACGCGGTCCACGCCGAGCCAGGCCCCCGCCCGGACGATCCCGTCGCCCCGCCTCGGCGCGGCGAGGGCGAGCCCGGGGCCGGCGTTCACGCGGAGCGACGAGGCGAGCGCGAAGTCGAGCACCACGCTCCGGTCGTCGGCCTCCGCGTCGATCCGGAGGGTCGGGACCCGGAGCGAGCCTGCGGCGCCGCCGATCCGCCAGGTGCCGGAGGGGAGCGTGAAGGTCACGGGGGTCTCCCCCATGGGCCGCCCGTTCACGAAGACCGTGCCGGGCATCCCCTCCGACGTCACCGTGATCCTCCGGCGGGGGAGGGCGCGGACCTTCGCCTTGATCGCCTCGAAGCGGCGGCGGTAGGAGGGAGAGTACTGGTCCGGCTCGGCGGCGACCGAGAGGTCGGTCCGCGCGACCTCGAGGAGGGAGGCGTCCGCCTCGGCGTCCCGGCCGATCGTGAGGGCCGCGTGGGCGAGCCGGAGCCGGGCCCGGATCCACTGCGAGTAGGAGTCCTCCGTCTCGGGGAGGCTCTCGAGGTCCTCGACGATCGCGTGGAGCGTCCGGAGCGCGCTCTCGAACTCGCCGTTCTGGTAGACGGCGAGGGCTCCGCCGTAGGCGCGGTCGAGCTCGGAGAGGGTGGAGCTCGAGGTCTGCCCGAGGATCCGCGCCCGCATCGTGGGGACGTCCTCCACGCCGCCGATCCGGTCGCGGCACGCGGCGCGGAGCTGGTGGGCGAGCTCGGCGAGGTCCGGGTCCGGGCCGAGGGGCGGGTCGGCCACGGCGACCACCCCGAGCCGCTCGAAGGCCGTGGCGGGAGGCGGCGCCGCGAGGAGGGCGAGGAGCGCGAGGAGGGCGGCCCGGCTCACGGCTGCGCCCCCGCGCGGTTCGTGTTCCGCGGGTCGTGGAACGCCTTCGGCCACGGCGCCGTCCCGTCGAGCGCCCCATCGACGACCACCGCGAAGAGCCTCCCGTTCGAGGCGCTGAAGTAGGCGGTGCTCATCACCGGCGCCGTCTGGCCCGGGGGGGTGTGGAGGTTCCCCTCGCGCAAGGCCTCCCCCGGCGCGAGCGCCCGCGACCAGGCCGTCGTGCCGTCGTCCCGTACCGCGTAGACGGTCCCGGTCGTCGTGGGGACGAGGAACGGGACCGGGCCCGTGAGGACGACGGGCCCGAGCACGCCCGAGGCGGCGACCTTCGGCGCGGGATCCCAGACGCGCGTCCCCCCCGGGGCGATCCGGTGCAGGGTGCCGCCCTGATCCCCCACGACGACGTCGCCGTTCGAGAGGACCACCGGAGAGCCGACGACCGACCCCAGGAGCGTGGCGGCGACCGCGGTGACTCCCGTGGCGTCCGTGCGGTGGAGCTTCGCGTCCTGCGAGCCCGTGAGGATCCCGCCGGAACCGTCCACCGCGACCGGCGCGGAGACGTTCACGCCGACGGACGGGGGCGAGGACCAGGTCTCGGAGAGCGAGATCGCCGGAGTCGTCGTCAGCCTCAGGCTCCGAAGGGTGGCGGTGGCGGTGGCGGTGGCGGTGGCTGCATGGATCCTGCCGTCGAGACCCAGCACCGGGCCCACGGTGTACGCGTCCACCGGCCCCTGAGCCACGCCCTCCCCCGCGGAGCTCACCGCCCCCACGAACCCCGCCGCCGACGCCCCGAACGCCCACTCCTTCGTCGAATCCGACCGGACCGCCAGGGACCCGCGCACCGCGCCGCCCGTGTTCACCGACACGCCGAGCAACGCCGTCCCGTCGAGCCGGACGCCGTACACGCTCCCGTCCTCGCTCCCCACCCAGATCGCCTGCTCGCCCACCGCGGGAGCGGCGGTCACGAACCGGCTCCCCGGGATCGTGAGCGCCCACCTCGCCACCCCGTCCGTTCCGACCGCCAGCACCTGCTCCGTCGTCCGCGAGAGGCCGAGGATCGCCGTGCCGTCCGCCGCCACTGCGGGCGCTGACATCGGGGCTCCGGCGTCGTGGACCCACCGGAGCCTCGTCACCACGACCCCGCCCGCCACCGTCCCCGTCGCCTCGTTCCTCGCCCCGTCCCGCGCGGTCACCGTCACCGGCACCACCCGCTCGAACGTCTCGAACGGCTGCTCCCGGAGCGGCACGCTCCCCGTCCACGCACCCCCCGTCCCTCGCGCCATCTCCACCGCCGGACCCCCGAGCCCGAGCGTGACCGTCGCGCCGAGCACCTCCTCCGCGTCCGTCACCGTCGCCCGCACCGTGAGCAGGTCGTCCCTCCTGCACGGGTTCCCGGGACAGGTGGCCGTCACGGTCCCCACGGCCGGCGCCACCGCGTCCGGCCAGCAGAACCGCTCCCCCCCCTCCCGCGTGCAGAACTCCCCCACCGGGCAGTCCGTGCTCACCGCGCACTCCTGCCGCTCGTTCACGCTTCCGCAGGCCGCCGCCAGCGCGACGGCGAGGATGATCGAGATCCGCATCTCCGCACTCCCCCTAGAACGCGAAACGCCAGGTGAGCCCCGCCGCGAGCGCGGCGCCGCCCGCGCCGAGCGCGATCCCCGCGCCCGCGCGCTTCTGCTTCCACTCGTCCTTCGCCCGCACCCAGGCGGCGTCGTCCGTCGCCCCGTTCGCCCGGTCCGCCGCCCGATCCGCCTGCACGGCGAGGACGGCCCCCGCCGCGACGGCGACCGCCCCCGCCCCGGCGATCGTCCAGGCGGCGATCCGGGCCTTCCTCCGCCCCGGCGCCTCGGGCAGCTCCCGCGCGAGCTGGAGGAGCGCCTCGCGGAGCGGCCGCACCGCGTCCGCACCGGGGGCGACGTCCACGGCCCGCTCCGCGCGGGAGGAGCCCTCGCCCGCCGCGGAGAGCCGAAGGGCGTAGCGGCTCCCCTCCATCCTCCCCTCCGCGAGGGACGACACCGCGTGGGAGAGCCCCATCCTCCGGGCGGCCCGCGCCCCCTCCCCGGCGTCCTCGCAGACCGCCCCGTAGTCGAGGAACTGCCCGTGGCGGCGGCCGGCCTCGGCCACAGCCTCCCCCCGGGCCAGGGCGGGGTCTCCCGCCACCTTGGGCCGGCAGAGAAGGATCCTGTCTCCGCCCGCGCCGGTCGAGAGCGCTAGGGCGAGCGTCAGCACGCCGGATAGGGCCATGTCGGTCCTCGGCCTCCTCGGGAAGTCGGCGGTGGAGCCGCAGAGATTCATCACAACCCGTGACGCCCTGCAAGAGCCGTGTGAGACCCCTCGTGGACCGTGCCTCGTGCCACGGCGCGGGGATGGGCCGCTTCCGGCGGATCACCGGTGGTCCGCCGGACGGACGGTCAGGTCCGCCGCGCGGCCGCCCTCCCCCCTCCCCGGGCGCCCAACACCTCGCCCTCCCTGGGCCATTCCCCTGGCCCGGACCTCGCAGAGGGTCCTGGACGTCATCCGCAAGTGAGCGGGTCCCAGAAGCATTGCTTGAAAACCCGGGCGGGACGTCTACCATCCGTCGCCCATCGCAGGAGCACAGGGGGTCTTCTCGATGCCGTCCTCGTCCTCGTCCTCGCCGGCGCGCGTCCTCGCCGCGCCCTTCCTCTCCGCCGTCCTCCTCCTTTCGGCCTGCGGGTCCACCGAGCCCGAGACGCTCACCTGCGAGACGGAGGCGGAGTGCCCTCCGCTCTCCCGCTGCATCTCCCGCGGCTGCGTGGCGAACTCCCCGCCGGTGGCGGCGATCGCGCTCCCGTCCGGCGAGCTCCAGGCCCACGTCCTCCACGCGCTCGAGGGGTCCGCGAGCGACCCGGACGCCGGGGACTCCGTCGCCTCCTTCGGCTGGGCCTTCCGGGTCGTGGAGGCCCCCTGCGATCCCCCGGTCGTCGCGGGGACGGGCCCCGTCGCCGCGGTCCGGTTCGCCTGCCCCGGGCGCTACGAGGTCACGCTCACGGCGGTGGACGCGATGGGCGCCCAGGGGACGAAGGTCGCCGAGGTCGCCGTCGCCCCCTACACGGGCCCCGCCCTCGTCGTGGCCGGTTCGGACGTCGCCCTGGACCACGCCTGCACCCTCGTGCCCCTGAAGTGCGGGCTCGTGAGCCTGGCCAGCCTCTCCGCGATCGCCCCCGGATCCGCCCCCGGCGAGGTCTCCTTCACCTGGACCGTCGAGCCCCCCCCGGATCGTCCCCTCGACGGGACCCGCCGGGTGACGTTCCTCCCGGGGGCGGCCGTCCCCGCGCCCTCGGTCTCGATCGAGACGGACGGGACGTCCATCTCCGGCGACTGGATCTTCCGCGTGGCCGGACGCGACGCCGCCGGCCTTCTCGGCACGGCCTCGATGCGGGTGAGCGCGCTCAACCGCCCGCCCGTCGTCACCGGGACGGCCCCCTCGAGCGTGAACCACGTCTTCGTCCCCGGCAGCCTGCCCTGGGGGACCTTCTCCGCCGCCGGCGAGGTGCTCGTCTCGGTGTCCGACCCCGACGGCGACCCGCTCGTGCAGCGCTCCGTTCAGTTTCGTCACACGGGGGACGGGCCGAACGGCGTGTTCGACGGGGTCGACCAGGGGACGAAGCTCACCTTCACGGTGCTCGTGCCGTACGACGCCACCGGGGATGCGCTCCACCTCATCGGCGGCCCGGGGCTCGAGCGGTTCGTCGAGCTCGGGGTCTCCGACGTGAACGGGGCGCGCACCTCGGCTACCTGGACGATCTCGGTCGGGAACCGCCCTCCCGTCCACGCCGCCACGCCCGCGCCCTACACGGTGGACCACTTCTACGACCCGGCGTCTCTCTCCTACCGCGCCATCGCCCCGCTCTCCTCCTGGAGCGATCCGGACGGCGATCCGCTCTTCGCGGCGCCCGGAAGCCCGGGCTTCGATCCGGACGGCGATCCCCTCTGCTCCCTCGCCGTGAGCGACGGCGGGTTCGCCCGGGCGGAGTGCGCCCTCGCCTTCCTGGGCGTGCCCGCGGTCCAGCAGTTCACCGGAGCCCGCACGGTCACCCAGCGGGTCCAGGACCCGTTCGGCGCCGCCGCCCCCGCCGTGCAGGCCTCCTTCACGATCGGGAACCGCCCTCCCTCGATCTCCTCGACGGCGACCCACCAGGTCTCCGCGAGCTGCAACGAGTCGGGCGCCTGCTGCCAGGGCCCGGTCTCGGAGTGCACGCGCTTCTGGGCGTCCGCCGAGGCGGGGAGCTCCCTCGTCCCGCCGCGCTGGTCCGATCCGGACGGCGATCCGCTGTCGATCCAGGTCGCCGCGAGCGGCGCGGTGACGCCGGTCCAGCCCCTCGTCTGCACGCCCGCGACCTGCGCCCTCCAGCTCGGCCTCGGGATCGTGAACGTCTGCGGCTCGACGTCGACGAGCCACTCGACCGTGATCACGGACGGCCTCGCCTCGGCGTCGGGGACGCTCACCGTCGAGCGGCGGTGTCCGTAGACGGGCGACCTCAGACTCGCCTTTCGCCGTTCTCGGCGCTCGGCGAGCGCTTCCGAGGCGAGTCTGAGCGATTTCCGGGCTTGCTACGCTTCGCTTCGCAAGCCCTCAACCTGGGGGGAGCGATGCCGCTCCCCCCAAAACCCCCCACCAGAAGAGCGAAACGCAAGTCCGGAGGCAGGCGAGACAGGCGACCTCGATCCGGGGGCAGGCGCGCGCGACCTCGATCCGCGGGCAGGCGAACCGCGCGATCTCGATGCGGAGGCAGGCGAGGCGCCGCCGGGTTCCGCTCGCCCTGAGCCTGTCGAAGGGCGAGCGGAGCCTGGATCAGCGCGCGGGGAGGGGCGACCGCGCGCGGACCTCGTCCCGCGAGGAGGGGCGCTCAGGCCGCGTCCGCGTGAGCGAGCCGCAGCCGCTCGATCACCGCGTCCGCGGCCTGGGCGATCATCTCGGGGCCGAGGGACTTGTCGAGCACGGCGCTCGCCCCGGCCTCCTCGAGCTTCGCCTCGTCGCCGGGCTCGAGCCGCCCGCTCACCGCCACGATGGCGAGATCCGCCTCGCCGCCCGTCTTGCGGACGAGCCGCACGAGCTCCTCGCCGGAGATCCCGGGCATCCGGATGTCCGTGAGGAGGAGGTCGAGGGTGAGGAGCTCCTCCATGAGGAGGTGGAGCCCCTCCTCCCCGCTCGACGCCGAGATCACCTCGAAGCCGCGGGCGACGAGGGCCTCCGCGTACATCCGGCGGACGAGCGCGTCGTCGTCCACGACGATCGCCCGGCGCGGCCGGGCCGAGATCCGGGCGATGGCCGCGGCGAGGACCTCCTCCTGGGCCTCCGTGAGCTCGAACCGCACGCCCATCCCCTGCGCGCCCACGTAGGCGACGACGCCGCGCGGCTCGAGCCGTGCGCCGTCCGGGAGCGCGAGGTCGAGGAGGACCTCCGTTCCGATGGGGTGCGGAGCGGACGTCCGGACGAAGGCGCCCCCCTGCGAGAGGTTCTCGATCCAGTCCTTCGCGAGCTCCTGCTCCGTCGCGTACTCGATCCTCGCGTGCGCCGGGGGAGGCGGCGGGACGAGGACCGCGGGCGCGGCCGTCCGCGGCGGTGCCGGCCTCACGGCGACGGGCGCCTTCACCGGGAACCGCGGGGCGGCCCGGACCTCCTGCGCCTGCTCGTCGCGCGCCCGCGCGGCGAGGAGCTCG
>JBBIPT010000178.1:0-8176 GCA_037442705.1 Anaeromyxobacter sp. | reverse complement strand
CCCTCTCCGCCCGGATGCTCGCGGCGGTGGACGCCTTCCACGCGGAGCGGCCGCTCGCGGCGGGCATCGGAAGGGAGGAGCTCCGGGGGCGCCTCCCGCCGGTCACCGACGTGCGGCTCTTCCAGCGGCTCCTCGCGCAGGCGGCGGAGCGTGGCGACCTCGTGGTCGAGGGCGATCACGCGAGGCGTCGCGGCCACGCCGCCGGCGCCACCGCGGCGGCGGGCTCCGCCCTGAAGGAGCGGGTCGCCGGGATCCTCGCCGCGGGCGGGCTCACCCCGCCCTGGATCTCCGAGCTCCCCGCCGCGGCCGGCGCGAGCGCGGGGGACGTGCAGGCGGTCCTGAAGCTCCTCGCCTCGGAGGGACGGGCGGTGCGCGTCTCCGCCGAGCTCTGGTTCGATGCGGCGGCGGTGGCGGGGCTCCGCGAGCGGCTCGTCGCCTTCCTTCGAGAGCGGCGGGCGATCGCGACGCAGGAGTTCAAGGACCTCGTCGGCGCCACCCGCAAGCACGTGATCCCCCTCGCCGAGCACTTCGACCGCGAGAAGGTCACGCTGCGGGTGGGCGAGAAACGGGTGCTGCGCGGAGGGGGGTCGTGACCGGGCGTCCCCCCTCCGACGTCGCCTCCGTGGGGGAGCTCGCGCTCCGCGTGCTGGAGAGCCCACCGGGCGACGCGCGCGCGGTCCTCGAGGCGGGCTGCCGCGAGGCGGTCCGGGCGCTCGGGCTCCGCGCCGCCGCGGTCTTCCTCGTGGAGCCCGGCGGCCGGACTCTCCGGGGCGCGGGGGGCCACGGCCCTCCCGCCGATCCCGCGGGGTTCGTCCTCGACATCGACTCCGACCTCCTCGCCCGGGAGACGATCCGGCGCGGCGTCCCGGCCGCTTCCCCGGACGTGACCCGCGATCCCCGGAGCGCCTTCCACGGGGTGCACGGGATGCCCCCCCTCTCCATGCTCGCCGTGCCGCTCGGCTCGAGAGGCGAGCCGCGCGGGGCGCTCTACCTCGCCGGGGAGGCGGGCCGGGAGTTCCGGGAGGACGAGATCGCGCTCGCGACGGCGCTCGCGGGCGGGCTCGGCGTCGGGCTCGAGAACGCCGAGCTCTACGCGGACGCCCGCCGGCGGGTGGAGGAGCTCTCCCTCCTGAACGAGATGGGGCGGACCCTCGCGAACGCCCTCGATCTCGGCCGCGTGATCCGGGAGGCCGCGGAGGTGGCCCGCCGGATCGTCGGCGCGGCGCGGGGATTCGTCATCCTCCACGAGGCCGGGGAGGTCCGGTACGGCGGGGGGGCGGGGGTCCCGCTCGGCGATCTCCCCGACTTCCGCGCCCGGCTCGAGGACGGGACGCTGAGCGGCCGGGTCGTCCGGGAGCGGAGGCCGATCGTCCTCCCCGACGCCCAGGCCTACCCCCACCTCCACCCCGTCTACCGGCGCGAGTTCGGGGGGCTGTCGCTCGCCGCCGTCCCGATCCTCCTGCGCGGCGAGGCGCTCGGGGTCCTCATCGTGGACGAGGTCGAGCGCCGCCGCGCCTTCGACCCGCCGGACGTGGCGCGGCTCGAGGCGGTCGCGAACCAGCTCGCGGTGGCGCTCGACGCGGCCCGGCTCTACGCGGAGGCCCGCCGCCGCGCGGAGGAGCAGGCCCTCCTCCACGAGGTGGGGCGCGCGCTCGTCGGGACGCTCGACATCGGGGAGCTCCTCGAGGCCGGGGTCCGGAACATGGCGCGCATCGTGGACGCGCCCGACGCCTACCTCGCCCTCGCCACCTCCGACGGCAAGGAGATCGAGATCGCCGCGGCGGCGGGGGGCCACCGGGACCTCGCCGGGAGCCGCCTCCCCCTCGACCCCGAGGGCGGCAACCTGCCGAGCCTCGCCTACTTCCGGCGCGAGCCGATCGTCGTGGAGGACGGCCTCGGCGACCCCCGCGTGAACCAGGAGCTCCGCCGGCTCACCGGCGGGCGAGGCTACGTGGCCGTCCCGCTCGCGGTCCGCGACGCCCCCATCGGCGCGGTCGTCGTGGTGGACCCCCGGGGGCCGCGCCGCTTCACGCCCAGCGAGGTGGAGCGAGCCGCCTCCATCGCGAACCAGCTCGCCGTGGCCGTCGAGAACGCCCGCCTCTACGAGGATCTCCGGAGGAGCTACGGCGAGCTCGCCCGCACGCAGCAGCGGCTCGTCCAGCGGGAGCGGCTCGCCGCCCTCGGCGAGATCTCGGCGGTCGTCGCCCACGAGGTCCGCAACCCCCTCGGGGTCATCTTCAACTCCCTCGGCTCCCTCCGCCGCCTCCTGCGCGCGGAGGGGGACGTGAAGCTCCTCCTCGACATCGTGGGGGAGGAGGCGGAGCGGCTGAACCGGATCGTGGGCGACCTCCTCGACTTCGCGCGGCCCTCCACTCCCCGGCTCCGGCCCGAGCGGCTCGACCGCGTCCTCGAGGAGGCGGTGGGGGCGGCGCTCACCCCGCGCCCCGAGGGCGTGGAGCTCGTCCAGGAGCTCGACCCCGCCCTGCCGCCCATCCCCCTCGACGCCCGCCTCGCGAGGCAGGCCTTCCTGAACGTCGCCGTGAACGCGGTCCAGGCGATGCCGCGCGGCGGGCGGATCGCCGTGCGCACGCGGCTCGACGGGGCCTTCGCGGTGGTGGAGATCGAGGACTCCGGGACGGGGATCCCGGTCGGGATCGCCGGCCGGATCTTCGAGCCCTTCTTCACGACGAAGGCGGCAGGCGCGGGGCTCGGGCTCGCGGTGGTGAAGCGGATCGTCGACGGGCACGGGGGGGAGGTCGCGGCGAGGGCCCGCCCGGGCGGCGGGACGGTCTTCGCCCTCCGCTTCCCCGTGGCCTCCTCCGCCGTTGAAATGCCGCCCGGGTTGGGCTGAGATCCCCCCGCATGGCCGAGGCGACTCCAGGGACGACCGGCGCCGGCGACCTCCCCCGCGCGGACCTCCCGGGGGGCAAGGTCCTCGTCGTGGACGACCAGAAGAACATGCGGGCGACCACGGCCCTCGTGCTGCGCCAGGCCGGCCACGTCGTCCAGGAGGCGGCGGACGGCGCCGAGGCGATCGAGCGGATCCGCGAGGAGGCCTTCGACGTCGTCCTCACCGATCTCCGGATGCCGTCGGTGGACGGGATGGAGGTCCTCCGCGCCTCCCGCTCCCTCTCCCCCGAGACCCAGGTCATCGTGATGACCGCCTACGGGACGATCGAGTCCGCCGTGGACGCGATCCGCCGCGGCGCCTACGACTTCCTCGCGAAGCCGTTCCAGGAGGACGAGCTCCTCCTCCGCGTCGCGAAGGCGATCGAGAAGCGGCGCCTCGTCGGCGAGGTCAGCGTCCTCGCCGGCGAGCTCCGCCGGAGCTACGGCCTCGAGCACATCGTCGGCCGGTCCCCCGCGATCCGGGAGCTGCTCGACCGGATCGTCCGGGTCGCCCCCACCGACGCGACCGTCCTCATCACCGGGGAGTCCGGGACGGGCAAGGAGCTCGTCGCCCGGGCGCTCCACGTGGTGAGCCGGCGCGGCGACAAGCCCTTCGTCCCGGTGAACTGCGCCGCGATCACCGAGACGTTGCTCGAGTCGGAGCTCTTCGGCCACGCCCGGGGCGCCTTCACCGGCGCGACGCGGGCGCGGCGCGGCCTCTTCGAGGAGGCGAGCGGCGGGACCCTCTTCATCGACGAGATCGGGGAGACCTCCCCCGGCTTCCAGGCGAAGCTCCTCCGCGCCCTGCAGGAGGGGGAGATCCGGCGGGTCGGGGAGTCGAGCCCCGTGCAGGTGGACGTGCGGGTCATCGCCGCGACGAACCAGGATCTCCGGCGGGCGATCGCGGAGAAGCGGTTCCGCGAGGACCTCTTCTACCGGCTCGCGGTCGTCCCGATCCGGATCCCGCCGCTCCGGGAGCGGCGCGAGGACGTCCCCCTCCTCGCCTCCCACTTCCTCCAGCGCTTCGCCCGGCGGACGGGCTCCCAGCGGGCCCTCTCGCCGGAGGCCGCCGCCCGGCTCGCCGCCCACGACTGGCCGGGCAACGTCCGGGAGCTCGAGAACGTGATCGAGCAGGCGGCCGCCCTCTCCGCCGGTCCCGAGATCCGGGCCGAGGACGTCCACGTGGACGCCCTGCCCCCCCAGGCCGACGCGGGAGCCCCTCGCTCCCTCGCCGAGGCGGTGGACGAGGCGGAGCGCCGGACGATCGAGTCGGCCCTCGCCCGATGTGGAGGCGATCTCTCCCGCGTGGCGAGGGAGTGCGGCGTCTCGGGGACGACCCTCTGGCGGAAGATGAAGCGGCTCGGCATCGAGGGCAGGGCGTGAGTGCGGCCCCTCCGGACCAGCCTTTCACTACTGCAATGTCGAATTTCACGATTGAAACACCGGGTTCCGGATCTTCCGGGTTTGTGGCGGGCCCCGGTGCCGTAAGTCTTTGATACCTTGGGACTTGATGGCTTACTGGACCGGTCCTGACCCTGGCACCGCGGTTGCTATGTAGGTAGGGAAGAAGTGCAAAGCCGCCTGTTGAAGTAGGTCCCCCCCCGCCACTTCAGCTGCGCTTTGCACTTCTTTTTCTTTTCTCGTGCGGCCATGGCCTCGTTCCTCCTCGTCGACGGCGACCGGAACTTCCGAGAGACCCTGGCGATCGCCCTGCGCCTCGACGGACACGAGGTCGTGGTCGCGCCGAGCCCGGATGCGGCCCTCGCGATGCTCCGCACGGGCGCCCCCGACGCGTGCGTGGTGGACTCCCACCTCGTCGCGGCGGACGAGCTCCTCGACGCCGCGGCTGCCTCGGCGCGCACGGTCCTCCTTGCGACGGGACGGTACCCGGAGCTGCTCGCCGCGGCCGCGATCCGCCACCCCCGCGCGCGCACGATCGCGAAGCCCTTCCGGGCCGCGGAGATCGCGGCTTACGTCCGCGCCCAGGGCGCGAGCGCGGCCTGAGCCGTTCGATCCTGAAGGCCCGAGCGCGAAGCACCGAAGGCTTCAGGCCTCGGCCTTCTGGCCTCGGGGAAATTCACCTCTGCCGCCGCTCCCGAGGCCCGAGGCCATGGGCCGATCACGAATTCGCGAGCGGCCGTCCGGAGGGTGGGGCGATCCGGCAGGTCCCGCCCGCCCTGAGCCTGTCGAAGGGCGAGCGGAGCCCGGAGGGCTCGCCGCCGCGCGCTACGAGACGATCGCGCTCGCGAGCTGCGCGAGCCGAACGACCGGGTCGGCGACGATCCCGAAGAGCAGGACGAGCGCCACGGCCGCGCCGAGGGCGATCGCGGTCGCGGGCGGGGAGGCCACCTCCGTCTCCCCCTCCGCCGGCCGCATGTACATGTAGACGACCACCCGCAGGTAGTAGTACGCGCCGAGGATGCTCGTGAGCACGCCGACGATGGCGAGCCCGTAGAGCCCGGCACCCACGGCGGCCTGGAAGACGAAGAGCTTCCCGACGAAGCCCGCGGTGGGCGGCACCCCGGCGAGCGAGAGGACGAAGACCGTCATCGCGAAGGCGAGCGCCGGGTGGCGGCGGGCGAGCCCCGCGAACCGGGCGAGGTCCCAGGTGTCCGCGGGCTCCGCGCCGCCCGAGGTCCTCCGCTCCACGGCCCCCACGACGGCGAAGGCGCCGATCGCGGTGACCGCGTAGGCGGCGAGATAGAAGAGGATCCCCGCGATCGCCTTCTCCCGCTGACCCGCGGAGCCGGCCGACAGGACGCCGACGAGGAGGTAGCCGGCGTGGGCGATGGAGGAGTAGGCGAGCATCCGCTTCACGCTCCGCTGCGGGAGCGCGAGGAGGTTCCCCGCGACCATCGTGAGGATCGCGAGGACGAAGAGGATCCCTCCGACCGCCGAGGCCGCCCCGTAGCCGCCGGCCACGGAGAGCCAGACCCGGAGGAGGAGCGCGAAGGCCGCGGTCTTCACGCCGGCCGCCATGAACGCGGTCACCGGCGTCGGGGCGCCCTCGTAGACGTCGGGCGTCCAGACGTGGAAGGGGACGGCGGCGACCTTGAAGGCGAGCCCGGCCGCGACCATCCCGAGGCCGGCGACGAAGAGCACCGGGTTCTCCCCGGCGCCTTCGCCGAGGGCGGAGAAGAGGGTCGTGCCGGTCGCGCCGTAGAGGAGGGCCGCGCCGTAGAGGTAGAGGGCAGAGGAGACCGCGCCGAGGACGAGGTACTTGAACGCCGCCTCGGCGGGGCGCAGGCCGCGCCGCTGGTAGGCGGAGAGGGCGTAGGTCGCGAGGCTCATCGTCTCGATCGCGACGAAGCCGACGAGGAAGTCGGTCGCCATCCCGAGGAGGACCATCCCGGCCGCGCCGAACATCGCGAGGGCGTAGAACTCGCCGCGCTCGGCGTTGCGGGCCCGGAGCCACCCCGCCCCGACGAGGGCGGAGAGCGCGAGGCCAGCGCAGACGACGGCGGTCACGAACGCGGAGAACCGGTCCGCCACCGCCTGCCGCCCGAAGATCTGCCCGGCGAGCGGCGCCCAGGCGGCCCAGAGCGCCGCCGCCGCGGCGGTGACGACCGTGAGCACGGCCTGGTAGCCGCGGCGCTCCGAGACGAGGAAGACCTCGGAGAGGAGGACCGCGATCCCCCCGAGGGTGAGGATCGCCACCGGGACGAGCGCCAGGAAGTCGCTGGTCGGGAAGCTCGACATGTCACTGGACCTCGGGCGCGGCGGGGGCGGCGGCTGGCGGCGCGGCGGGGATCGCCGGGACGATGGGGGCGAAGGCTCGCGCGGCGAACGCCGTCGTCTCCGTCCCGACCTGCGGCCCCTTCCCGAGCCGCTCCTCGACCGCCTGGAAGCGCTGGACGAGCCGGTCCACCGCCGGCTTCGCCGGCTCGAGGAACGGCTTCGGCACGAGCCCCATGAAGACGATGAGGACGACCATCGGGAGGAGGACGAGGGCCTCGCGGGCGGAGAGGTCGGGGAGGTGCCGGTTCTCCTCGTTCCGGATCTTCCCGAAGAAGACCTTCTCCACGAGGAGGAGCATGTAGACGGCGCCGAGGATGACCCCCAGGGCGCCGAGCGTGGCGAAGACCGCGGCGTGGTCGAGCCGGGAGAGCCAGGTCCCGGACAGGATGAGGAACTCGCCCACGAAGCCGTTCGTGCCGGGGAGCCCGACGGAGGAGAGGGTCACGATCACGAAGACCGTCGCGAGCCACGGCACCTGCTTCGCGATCCCGCCGTACTCCGAGATGAGCCGGGTGTGGCGCCGCTCGTAGAGCATGCCGACGAGGAGGAAGAGCGCACCGGTGGAGACGCCGTGGTTCAGCATCTGGTAGACGCCGCCGGTGAGCCCCTCCGCCGAGATCGCCATGAGCCCGAGCATCACGAAGCCGAGGTGCGAGACGGAGGAGTAGGCCACGAGCCGCTTCATGTCCGTCTGCACGAAGGACATGAGGGCTCCGTAGACGATGCCGACCACCGCGAGCACCGCGATCGCCGTCCGGAACTCGAGGGCCGCCTCCGGGAAGAGCGGCATCGCGTAGCGGAAGAAGCCGAACGTCCCCATCTTGAGGAGGACGCCCGCGAGGATCACCGACCCGGCCGTGGGCGCCTCGGTGTGCGCGTCGGGCAGCCAGGTGTGGAGCGGGAACATCGGCACCTTCACCGCGAACGCGAGGGCGAAGGCGAGGAAGAGCCAGCGCCCGGCCTCGGGGCTCACCTCGAGGGTGCGCCGGATCTCGAGGTAGTCGAACGACCCGCCGCCGTGGAAGTAGACGTAGAGGATCGCGAGGAGCATGAGGACGCTCGCCGCGAAGGTGTAGACGAAGAACTTGATCGTCGCGTAGAGGCGGTTCTGCGAGCCCCAGACCCCGATGAGCAGGTACATCGGGATGAGGATGAGCTCCCAGAAGACGTAGAAGAGGACGAGGTCGAGCGCCGCGAAGGTGCCGATCATCGCGGTCTCGAGGACGAGCATCGCGATCATGAACTCCTTCACCCGCTCCTCGACCGCCTTCCAGGTCGAGAGGACCACGATCGGCATGAGGGCCGTCGTGAGCATCACGAGGAGGAGCGCCACACCGTCGAGGCCGACGTGGTAGCCGATCCCGAGCGACGAGATCCAGGGAACGAACTGCTCGAACTGGAACTCGGGGGCGGCGGCCGAGGCGTCGAAGCCGAACCAGAGGCCGAGCGAGGCGAGGAAGGTGACGACCGTGACGAGGAGCGTCACCGCCTTGTGCTGGCCGGCCTCGTCCCGGGGGACGAGGGCGAGGGCGACGGCGCCGAGGAGGGG
>JBBIPT010000177.1:0-8266 GCA_037442705.1 Anaeromyxobacter sp. | reverse complement strand
GACCCCTCGGCCCGGTGGAGCAGGTCGTCGACGAGGTGGCGCGCCCGCGAGAGGAGGTGGGCGGGATCGGCGAGCTCGGCCGAGAGCGCCCGGACCTCCCTGCGGCGGGCGTCGATCGCCCCGGAGACCGCGCGCTCGGCCCGGGCCCGGAGCGCCGCGAGCCCCGCGACGAGCTCGTCCTTCACCGGCGCGACGAGCTGCGCGGCGTGGGTCGGCGTCGCGGCGCGCACGTCGGCCACGAGGTCCGCGACGGTCACGTCCACCTCGTGCCCCACCGCGGAGACCACGGGGATCGGGCTCGCGGCGAGCGCGCGGGCGAGCCGCTCGTCGTCGAACTCGGCGAGGTCCTCCTGCGATCCGCCCCCGCGGGTGACGACGACGACGTCCACCCCAGCCCGGCAGAGCCCGCGGACGGCGGAGATCACCGTCTCCGCCGCCCCCTCTCCCTGCACGCGGCACGGCGCCACGAGCACCGGCAGGGACGGGAACCGCGCGTGGAGCACCCTGAGGAAGTCGCGGAGGGCCGCGCCGGTGGGGCTCGTCGCCACGCCCACCCGCCGCGGCAGGAACGGGAGCGGGCGCTTCCGCTCCGGATCGAGGAGCCCGTCCCGCTGGAGCCGCTCCTTCACCTGCTGGAGGCGGAGGGCGGCGGCGCCGGCGCCGCGCGGCTCCGCCTCCTGGACGACGAGCTGGTACTTCCCGTGGGGCGGGTAGATCTCCACGAACCCGCGGGCGAGCACCTCCTCCCCCTCGCGCAGCTCGAACTTCAGCCTGCGGGCCTGGGAGGCCCAGATCACGGCCTGGATCGTCGCGTCCGCGTCCTTCAACGAGAAGTAGAGGTGGCCCGAGGCCTGGCGCCGGAGGTTCGAGACCTCCCCGGCGACCCAGACGTCCCGGAAGCGGGGCTCCACCGCGTTCCGCAGGGCGCGGGTGAGCTCCGCCACCGACCAGGGGCGCGGCAGCTCCCGGCCGTCGAAGAGATCCCCGCTCGTCCCCGGCGGCGGGCGCCGGGCCGGGGTCAACCTCGCCTCCGGCTCGCCGGCGGGCGGGCGGCGACGAGGAGCTCCATGACCTCGTCCACGTCGGCCTGGGACCGCAGCCGCCAGGGAGCGAGCGACGGCCCCTTCCCCACGTGGATGCCGAAGACGAGCGGCGGCCCGACCGCGAAGGCGTCCTCGTCGGTCACGTCGTCGCCGAGATAGACCGCCCCCTCGCAGCCGAGCCTCGCGACGAGCGTCCGGACCGCGTCCCCCTTCGACGGGAAGTCATGGGGGAGCACGTTGAGGACCTTCTTCCCGGGGATGAGCCTCGTCCCCTCGAGCTGGTTCGCGGCCTCGTAGACGGACCGCTCCGCGGCCCGCCAGCCGCGGGACAGGCCGTAGTGGATCGCGAGCGTCGAGCGCTTGTCCTCGAAGTGGAGCCCGGGGACCCCGGCGAGCGCCCGCTCGAGCCGCCGCCGCCAGCCGCGCACCGTCCGGAGCACCCGGGCCGGGACGGGGACCGGCCGCCCGAGCTCGAAGCCGTGGTTCCCGACGATCGTCGGGCCGAGGTCGCCCACGAACGCGGCGACGTCCTTCCAGGCCCGGCCGGACACGACCGCGACCGGGTAGAGCCGGTCGAGACGCCGGAGGAGCGCCCTCGTCTCCGGCCTCATCTCCGCCCCCCCCGGCTCGCGGATCAGCGGGGCGAGCACGCCGTCGTAGTCGAAGGCGAGCAGCACCCGGGCCGGCCCCGGCGATCCGGCTCCCACGAAGCGCTCGAGCGCGGCCCTGTGCCTGGGCTTCCGGAGGTCCTTCATGCGGGGGGGAGGGAGTCTACAGTAGAATCGCGCCGTGCGACGCGTCCTGCTCGCCGAGGGGCACGGCCCCACGCGCGAGTTCGTCACCGAGAGCCTCTCCGGCGCCGGCTTCGAGGTCCTCCTCGCGAGGGACCCCGACCACGCGTACGAGATCTACGCGTCGCAGCGGCCGCTCGCGGTCGTCCTCGGCGCCGACTTCTCCCCGGTGGCGGACGGTGGGCTCGCGCGAAGGCTGCGGGACGCCGACCCGCGCGTCCTCGTCGTCGTCGCCGACCAGGAGCACCTCGGGAAGGCGCGGGGGCTCCAGGCCCTGCTCCCCCTCAAGGCGAACGCCTACGTCGCGAACCCCACGAAGCGGGAGCTCGTGGAGAAGGTGCAGCAGCTCGTGGCCCAGCGGGGCTCGTCCGCCCTCCGGGGCGCCGCGCTCGTCCTCTCCCGCGCCCCCTCGGCGCGGGGCGACGCGAGGCCCGGGGCCGTCGCCCGCGTGATGCACCAGATCTGGCGCGCCCTCTCCGATGGGATCCTCGTCTTCGAGGACCGCGCGGTGGAGCGAAGGCTGCTCTTCCTCCGCGGCGTGCCCGTCGCCTGCCAGTCCACCGAGCCGGCGGAGTCGCTCGTGGGATGGCTCGCCGCGAGCGGGCGGCTCGACGACGCCCAGCGCCAGGCCGCCCTCGAGGGGATGGCGGGCGGGCTCACCGCGGGCGCCGCGCTCATCGCCGCCGGCGTGCTCGAGCCGGGCGAGGAGCTCCAGGCGGCGCTGCGCGCCCACCTCAAGGCGACCACGGTGCGGGCGGTGGGCGCCCGCGAGGGCCGGTGGAGGTTCCACGGCGGTCCGGAGTTCCAGGGGGAGGTCCACCCCGTCGAGGTCCTCCCCCTCCAGGCGATCCTCGAGGGGGCGCGGGCCGGGATCCCGGTGAAGCACTTCGCCGACGCCCTGAAGGCCGTCGCCGACTCCTTCCCCGCCCGGACGGCCGAGTTCCAGCGGCTCCTGCCCGCGGCGGGGCTCTCGTCCGGGGACCTGCGGCTCGCGCTCGCGCTCGAGGGCAACGTGACCACCCGGGCCTTCCTCGACGCGCGGCAGAAGGATCTGAAGGAAGCCCTCTCCCTCGTCTGGTTCCTCTCCCTCGTCGGAGCGATCGCGTTCCAGGACGAGGCGGCCGGAGGCGAGAGCCCGCAGGCCGCGGCGGCGCCCCGCCGGAAGAAGCCCCTCCCCTTCGATCGGGCGGAGGCGATCCGCCAGGCGGCCCTCCAGATCCTGCCCGGGACCTACTTCCACGCGCTCGGCGTGGACGCGGCCTCCAGCGGCGAGGAGATCGAGCGTGCCTACCAGGACGTCTCGAGCCGCTTCCACCCCGACGCCTTCGTCGAGTGGGACGTGGGCGATCTCGAGGATCTCCTCTCGGCGATCCAGGACAAGGTGACCGCCGCCTGGCGCGTCCTCTCCTCCGACGAGAAGCGGCGCGCCTACCTCTCGTTCCTGCTCCTCAAGTTCGAGCTCACCGGCGCCCGCCGGCCCGGCATCGACGTGGACGCGGAGATCGCCCTGAAGCGCGGGGAGCGGGCCCTCCTGAAGCGACGGAACGCCGAGGCGGTGTCGGCCCTGCACGCGGCGGTGGACCGGAACCCCAGGGAGCCCGAGTACCACGCGATGCTCGGCTTCGCCGAGCTGTTCGATCCCGTCCTCCCGCACTCCGAGCGGATCGCGGAGGCGCGGCGCTGCGCGCGGAAGGCCCTCTCCCTCGCGCCCGACCACCCGCGGGCGACGGCCGTGCTCGCGCTCGCCGAGGAGATGGGCGGCGACGCGGCGGAGGCGCGCCGGATCGTGCTCGCGGGGCTCGCGACCCAACCTGCGAGCGCGGTGCTGAAGGAGCTCCTCCACCGGCTCAACCGGCCGCGGGGGTGAGCGGCGGGAATCGGACGGTGCGGCGCTGCGCCGGGCCGGCCTTCGGGGCCCTTCGGGAATGGGCGTGGCGCCTCTGCGTGCCGGCCTTCGGGGCTCCGCGACTCCCGGCGCTCCGCGCGCCAGAGACGGATCCGTGGGGGGATCGTCCCGCCATGCCCGCTCCCCGCCTGCAAAGCCGTGCGGGCCACCGCGCGGGTGCTTCAGGAAGTTCCGGAAGCGCGGTGTCCCGCCCTTTGCAGTGCGGGCCGTGGGGGAGGCGTTCGCAGAAGACGCGCAGTCACGCCGGTCGCTGCGGAGCCCCGAAGCCGGCGCGTTGCGTCGCCGTGGGGGAGAGGGGGGGGGCTCCAGGATCTCCAGTGGAACCATCATCCCCGAGACACAGCGCGAGCCGCCTCCGCGCCCCCCGCGGCCGTTCGCCCTGAGCCTGTCGAAGGGCGTGTTCGTGAGGCGCGCCCGCCGCGACGATCCGCCTCCGCGCCTCCCGCGGCCGTTCACCCTGAGCCTGTCGAAGGGGGAGGTCCGTTGTCCGAGCCTCGGCGCCGCGCAGCGAAGGCGGCGAGGCGAGTTCGGACCGAAGCGCGTCGAGCGGCGCAAGCAAGCGCGCGCGTCCCGCCCACGCCGTGCGCGCCGAGCACACGGCGGAACGGCGGCCCGGGCGGCCAGCGGCCGGCAGCGCACGGGGAGCACCGGGCCACGACGTTCGCACTTCGACCCTTCGACAGGCTCAGGGTCAGGGCGAACGGGTGCTTGCAGGGCAGTTCGAGGGCCCGGCCGGCCGGCGGCCGGCCGCCCTCCTTCGCGACCTCGCGGCTCTCGTGGTGCTCGGAGGAGGCGGCGCCTCACGGGGGGAAGCCCGGCTGGGCCTCCATCCCGCGCCGGACGACGCCGGCGAGGGCGGCGACGAAGTCGGGGCGCGTCCCGAGGGCGGGCACCCGGAGGTAGGCCGCGGCCCCGCCCTTCTCCGCCGCCTCCTTCGCGAGGATGTCGAGGTCGTAGAGCGTCTCGAGGTGCTCCGAGACGAAGGCGACGGGGACGGCGACGATCGCCCGATCGCGCGCGTTCGCCTCCAGGAACTCGACCGTGTCGGGCCCGAGCCACTTCGCAGGGCCGACGCGGCTCTGGTAGGTGACCCGGAAGCGATCCACGCCGGCGCGCCGCGCCGTCTCCCGGGAGGAGATCTCCACGTAGCCGGGGTACGGGTCCCCCTTGCGGACCTGGCTCATGGGGAGCCCGTGGGCGCTGAAGACGACGAGCGTCCGATCCCTCAGCGGCGCCGGGACCTTCGCGAGCGTCTCCCGCAGGGCTGCCGCGGAGGCGTCGAGGTAGCCCGGGTCGTCGTGCCAGGTGCAGATCTCGGCGAGGGGGCGCTCCTTCGGCCAGAGCCGGCGGAGCTCGAGGAGGGAGGACTTCGTCGTCGCGTTGGCGTACTGCGGGTAGAGGGGGAGGGCCACGGCCCGCTCCGCGCCCGCCGCGAGCGCCTCCCGGACCGCCTCCTCCGTGTTCGGATGCCCGCACCGCATCGCGAGGTGGCAGGAGAAGGCCGGACCGAGCACCTCCCCGAGGGCCCTCGCCTGCGCTCCGGTCCCCTCCACGATCGGCGACTTCCCGCCGATGAGGGCGTACTTCTCCGCGGAGGAGGGGGCGCGGGCCTTCGAGATGATCTTCGCGACGAGCGGCCGGAAGGGGCCGAAGGGGGCGGAGATGAGGAGCGGGTCGGAGAAGAGCTCGTAGAGGTAGGGCTCCACCTCGTCCAGCGAGCGCGGACCGCCGAGGTTCATGAGGAAGACGGCGGTCCGCGCCATGGCCCCTAGACGGTCCGCGAGAACTGCTTCTTCCCGCCCTCCCGCCTGAGGTACGCGTCGAAGAGCATCGCCACGTTCCGCACGAGGATCTGCCCGAGCGGGGTCACGCGCACGAGATCGCCCTCGAGGGTGACGAGACCGTCCTCCACGAGCTCCTTCGCCCCGGCCCGGAGGTCCTGCTCGACGGCCGCGCGGGCCTCCGGGCCGAACTTCTCCCCGACCTCGCGCAGGTCGAGCCGGAGCAGGCACATCACCCGGTTGATCACGAACCGGCGCATCACGTCGTCGTCGCTCATCGCCGCGCCGCGCTGGACGGGGATCTCGCCGGCGGAGACGAGGTCGCCCCAGTCCTTCAGCTTGTGCGCGTTCTGGGCGTAAGCGCCGCCGATGTCGGAGATCGAGGTCATCCCGAAGGCGACCGTGTCCGGGGCCGGTCGGATCGTGTAGCCCTGGAAGTTCCGGTAGAGGTACCCGGCGTCCTGCGCCTTCGCGAGCTCGTCCGACTCGAGCGCGAAGTGGTCGAGCCCGATGAGCCGGTAGCCCGCCTTCGTGAAGGCCTCCACCGCGGCGAGGAAGAGCTCGACCCGCTGCTCGGTCTTCGGGAGGGCCTCCTGCGGGAGGAGCCGCTGGTGCGGCTTCGACCACGGGACGTAGGCGAACCCGAAGACGGCGAGGCGGTCCGGGTGGATCGAGATGATCCGGTCGAGCGTCCGCTGCCAGGTCTCGGGGGTCTGGTAGGGGAGGCCGTAGATGAGGTCCAGGTTCACGCCGTGGAACCCGTGGCCCCGGGCGGCCTGGACGAGCTCGGCCGTCTCCTTCTCCCCCTGGATCCGCCCGACGACCTGCTGGACCTTCCCGTCGAAGTCCTGCACGCCCATGGAGATCCGGTTGAAGCCGAGCTTCGCGAGGACCTCGATCTGCGACTTCGTCGTGATCGCCGGGTCGATCTCGACCGCCTTCTCCGCGTCCTTCGCGAACCCGAAGTGGCGCGCGACGACCTCGTGGCACCGGGCGAGCTGCTTCTCGTCGAGGAAGGTCGGGGTGCCGCCCCCCCAGTGGAGCTGGGTCGCCTCGCGCCGGTTCGGGAGCTTCGCGGCGACGAGGGCGACCTCCTTCTCGAGGAGGTCGAGGTAGGCGTCGGCGCGGCTCCGGTCGTGGGTGGCGACCACGTTGCAGCCGCAGAAGCGGCACATCTCCCGGCAGAAGGGGATGTGGACGTAGATCGAGAGCGGACCGCCCTTCGCGTCGGCGCGGCCGAGGTGGTCCGCGTACTGGGCCCGGCCGAAGGCCTCCGTCCACTCCGGGGCGGTGGGGTAGCTCGTGTACCGGGGGCCGGGCCGGTCGTACTTCCTGAAGAGCTCCCAGGAGGGGATCTGGATCACCGCGATCGCCTCACTTCCACCGGAAGGCCTGGACCGCGTCCACGACGGCCTTCACGTTCTCGACCGGAGTCCCCGGCTGGATGCCGTGGCCGAGGTTGAAGACGTAACCGGGCGCGGGCCCCGCCGCCCGCACGATCCGCAGGGCCTTCTCCACGGACGCCTCCTTCGTCGCGAGGAGGACGGTGGAGTCGAGGTTGCCCTGGACGGCGACGCCCGGGATCCGCGCCCTCGCCTCGTCGATGGGGATGCGCCAGTCGACGGAGACGACGTCGAAGCCGAGCCCGGCGATCTTCTCGAGGTGCCCGCTCATGCCGGTCCCGAAGAAGACGACCGGCACGCCGGCCCTCTTCACCGCCTCCACGATCCGGGCGAGGTAGGGGAAGCTGAACTCCTCGAGGTCCCAGCGGTCGAGCTCGCCGAGCCAGCTCTCGAAGATCTGCGCCGCCTCCGCGCCGGCCGCGATCTGCGCCTCGATCTGGACGATCGCCGCGCGGGTGAGCTTGTCGAAGAGGGCGTGGGCGGAGGCGGGATCGGCCCAGAGCATCGTCTTCAGCCGGTTGAAGCCCTGGCTCCCCCCCTCGACCGCGTAGCTCGCCACCGTGAAGGGGCCGCCGACGAACCCGATGAGCGGCACGCGGCCGGCGAGCGCGGTCCGGATGTTCCGGACGCCGTCGAGGACGTAGGGGAGGTCCTTCACGGGATCGGGGACCTTCAGGGCGTCCACGTCGGCGCGGGTCCGCACGGGGTTCGCGATCTTCGGGCCGCCGTCCCCCTTGCCCTTCTCGCCCTTCTCGAAGGTGAGGTCGAGCCCCATCGCCGGCAGGTGGACGAGGATGTCGGAGAAGAGGATGGCGGCGTCGAAGCCGAACTCGTCGATGGGCGCTGCGGTGACCTGGGCGATGAGCTCGGGCGAGCGGCAGAGCTCGAGGAAGCCGACCTTCTCGCGGACGGCGCGGTAGGAGGGCTGGTAGCGCCCGGCCTGGCGCATCATCCATACGGGGAGGCGATCGACGGGCTGGCGGCGGCAGGCCGCGAGGAATCGGTGGGTCATGGGGGGTCGCATCTTAGTCCAGGTGGGCGCGGGATTGAACCCGCCGGGCCGTCAGACTCACGGCCTCTCAGCTCGGCCGGGAGCCGCGGGCGGCGCGCGCGAGCCGGTCGCGCACCGCGAGCCACGCCTCCTCGCCGGGCGGCGCCTCGACGAGGATCGCCGCGAGCCCCTCCTCGTCGAGGCCGCGCAGGGTGGCGTAGAGGAGGCGGGCGTACTCGCTGGGCGAGGCGGGCATCGCGATCGCCCGGGCGCCGGCCCCGGCCGCCGCCCGGAGCGTCGCCTCGGCCCGGGCCACGACCGCGACCCGTGCGCCGGTGGCCGCGAGCGCCG
>JBBIPT010000176.1:0-8362 GCA_037442705.1 Anaeromyxobacter sp. | reverse complement strand
GTGGGCCCCGCCCTCTCGCTCGCGGACGCCTCGATCGCGGCGGGAGACGCCTCCGGCGCGGCTGGCGGGCTCGAGGCGCTCCGGGCCCTCTGGCCGCGCGATCCGCGGATCGAGAAGCGGCTCGCCGAGGCCCTGGAGCTCCAGGGAGAGGCGGCCCGCGCCCGCGCCGCCCGGGAGCGGGCGCTCCTCCTCGACGGCTCCGACCTCGCCCTCCGGCGGGCGCTCGCCCTCGAGGACGGGCGCGAGGTCCTCGACCACCTCGCCCTGGACGCCGGCGCCGCGATCCGCGCCTACGAGGCGGCGCGGCGGACGGACGACACCTCCTCCTCGATGGTCCTCGACGCCGCCGCGGTCGCGATCCACCCGGGCGGCTCGGCGACGGAGCGGACGCAGCAGGTCGTCCACGTCCTCGACCAGCGAGGGGTGGAGCAGTTCGGCGAGGTCCGGATCCCCGATGGGGCCCAGGTGCTCGCGGTCCGAACCCTGAAGCCGGACGGGCGGAGGATCGAGCCCGAGCGGGCGGGCGAGGAGAAGGGGACGATCTCGCTCTCCGGGCTCGAGCCCGGCGACTACCTCGAGGTGGAGCACCTGCGCGCGAGGCGCGGCGACGGCTCCGGCTTCGCGGCCGACCCGTTCTACTTCCAGGCGCCCGGGACGCGGCTCTTCCGCTCCACCTACGTCGTCGAGGCGCCGGCGGGGCTCGGGCTCGAGGTGGACGCCCACGGGATGCCGGCGCCTCCCGTCGCCCGGGAGGGGGGCAGGGAGCTCGTCCGCGGCCTCGCGGAGGACGTCCCCGCCCACCTGCCGGAGCCCGGCTCGCCGGGCGCGGAGGAGTTCCTGCCGCTGCTCCACGTGGGCCTGGGGGGTGGCCGGGAGGCGCTCCACCGGCGGCTCGCGGACGCCTTCGCCGGGCGCGCGCGCTCCACCGTGGAGCTCCGCGCCCTCGCGGCGGAGGTGAGGGCCGGGGCGGGGGCCGGGGCGCGCGAGGAGGCCCTCGTCCGGGCCGCCGTGGACCGGATCTCGCGCACGATCCTCGGAGACGGCGGGCTCGGGGACGAGGCGAGCGCCGTCCTCTCGCGCGGGCGCGGGAGCCGGCTCCTCCTCCTCCAGGCGCTCCTCGAGGAGCTCGGGATCCGGGCGAGGGTCGCGCTCGCGCGCCCGTTCGGCGAGGCCCCCACCCCCTGGCGCTTCGCCCCCCCGTCGCAGTGGGTCCAGCCCCTCCTCCGCGTCGAGGCGGACGGGGAGGCGATCTGGCTCGACCCGGCGCTCCGCGTCGCGCCCTTCGGCGCCCTGCCCGCGCCGGCGCTCGACGTGGAGGCCCTCGTCCTCCCGCGGCCCGGCGAGGAGCTCCTCGTGGAGCGGACCCCGGCGCGCGCGCGCGTGGCCGAGCGGCGCGAGGTCTCCGTCGAGATCACGCTCTCCCCCGACGGCGCCGCGGTGGTCGAGGGGAAGGACCGCTACTTCGGCGCGGCGGGCGCGTTCGCGAAGGAGGGGATCGAGCGGCTCGACGCGGACGCGCGGCGGCAGGTCGTGGAGGGGATGCTCGCCCGCAGCTTCCGGGGGATGATCCTCGAGGAGGCGGCCTGGCTCGGCGAGGGCGATCCCGAGGCTCCGCTCGAGATCCGCTTCCGCGGGCGGGTGGCCCGCCTCGCACGCCCGGCGAACGGGGGGCTCGTGCTCGAGGCGCCGATCCTGCCGGCGAGGCTCGGCGCCCGGCTCGTGCAGGTCGCGGCCCGCCGGACGCCCCTGCTCCTCCCCCATCCGGAGCGGGTCTCGCAGCGCGTGGAGATCGTGGCGCCCGAGGGGTTCGTCGCGCGGGGCGAGCCCGGCCGCTCCCTCGCGTCGCCCTTCGGGACCTTCGCCCGGGTGGAGCGCGCGGAGGGGCGGACCCTCGTCCGCGGGGACGAGCTCGATCTCGCGCGTCAGCGCGTGCCGCCCGGGCGCTACCGCGAGCTCGGCGCCTTCGCCGCCGCGGTGGACGCCGCGCAGGAGTCCCCGGCGGTCTTCGAGGCGGGACCCGGGGGTCCCTCGTCACCCGCACTCCCCCGAAGGTGAAAACGCCGTGATCCCGCACTCCGGGTCGATCCGCGCCGCCCGGGGCGGCCGGGCACGGCCGCTGCAACCTCCCGTGGCAGGCACGAGCTCCTCGCCATCGGCGGGCCGCCCGAGCCGCCGCCAACCCCCCCCGAGGCGGCGGCGGGCGTCCTTTCGAGGCGGGAGGCCTGGGCCCTCGGGCCGGGAGCGTCCGCACCCCCCGGCGGACGCTCCTGGCCCGGATTCACGCCGCGGCCCGGTCACCGGCCGGCTGGGCGTGGTCGAGGGGGCGCGGAGAAGGCGAGTCGAGGGCAGCCCGAAAACGAAGGGGGCGGCGGGCCCGAGCCCACCGCCCCCACGCGGATCCAGCGCCCCCCGTCTACGGCGTCACGGAGAACGGAAGCGGCGCGGTGATCAGGACCCCTGCGTTCGCGTCCACCTCGAACGGGCTCGACGCCGGCACCCAGCCGTGGGCGTCGCCGATCGCGTCCGTGAGCCAGAAGGCCTCGTAGTTCGCCCCATGACAGTTGGAGCACGCGTTGAGCGGTCCTCCGCCGTCCGGATCCCGGGTGATCGGAGTCACCCGGGCGATGTTGTGGGGCGTCGCGTACTTCCAGGTCGGCAGGGCGGAGATGTTCGGGATGAGCCCCGGCACCTGGGTCCCCTGCTCGGTGTAGGTGAACGTGTCCTGATCGACCGGCACGTGGCGCAGGACCGCGAACTTCGGCGCGCCCGGGAGGACCCCGTACTTCGGGTTCCGGCCCGCCCGGAACGTCATGAGGGCGTCGCCGGGCGCGAGCCCGGTCGCCGGCGCCCACCAGACGGAGCCGGCCGCGTCGGGGACGTTCCCCGTGTTCGCCGCCTGGAGCGACCTGTAGGCCGCGCCGAGGTAGGAGACGGTCGCGCCCGCCGCGTAGGTGGTCCCCGAGGCCCAGGCGGGCCAGATCGTCGGGAAGCGGGCCGCCCGCGTCGGGTCGGTCACGTTGTTCGAGAAGAACGCGGTCCCGGCGGCGGTGCGCTGCGTGTGGCAGCTGAAGCAGCTCTTGTACGGCTGCGAGTGGCAGACCTGGCAGGCCATCGTCTGCAGGTGCCCCGCCGTGTGGAACGAGTTCGAGCCGGAGACCGCGTGGCAGTCCCGGCAGGCCGTCCGTCCCGTGATCCCGTAGCGATCGATGCCGGCGGTGACGCCCTGCCCGTGCATCTCGCTCGCCGGATGACACGCGTCGCAGGTCATCTTCCCCTGCCGGTGGACGTCCGGCTGGAGGGTCGCCCCGCCGAAGGGATCGGAGGCCGCGAGCGAGGCGCTGTACTGCCGGTTCCGGCCGTAGAGCGCGTTGTTCAGGCCGAAGTACTCGTCCTTCACCCTGCTGCCGTGGCAGGCGGTGCAGTTCGACACCATGTCCGGCGTCCGGCTCATCCGGTGGCCCGCGACGAGGCCGCCGCCCGCGGTGTCGGGGACGGAGATGTGGCAGTGGCCGCAGGCGGACTCCAGGGCCGCGCCGCTTCCCGACGCCACGTGGCACTTCGTGCACTGGGCGTCATACCGCGCCCGCGACTCGGTCCCCGCGCCGAAGTCGAAGCCCCGGGAGACGAGGCTCGGCTCGTAGCCTTTCAGCGTGGTGTGGAGCGAGCCGGCGGCGAGGGCCACCGCCGCGGCGTGGCAGCCTGCGCAGGTGCTCGCGCCGGGGATGGCGGCCATTCCGGCGTGCGCCGCCGCCCGGTCGCCGGTGCCGTCGGTCCCGCCGTGACAGCTCGTGCAGCTCTGCGTGCCGTGGTTGGCGTCGGAGGCGTACTTCGGGTTGGAGATGCCGCTGCGGAAGACCCAGTTCTTCTTGTGAGCCGACACGGGCTCGACCGAGCCACCTCAACCTTCGCCTTCGGAGACGACCTCCGGCACGGGTGCCGAGAAGGGACGGAGGACGACCTCGGCGTAGTGGGCGGCGTAGTCCGCGTGGCAGTTCCGGCAGCCGGAAGCGGAGGGGCGCGCCCAGGCGAGCGACTGGGCCGGCGCCGGGGAGGCGGCGCTCGCGAGCGGGAAGTCGTTGCCGCCGGAGCCCTTGTCCTCGACCGCCGCGACGAAGCCGGCGTTGTACCCGGCCGCCGCGAGCGACGGATCGACCGCCCCGGTGATGCCGTAGAGGACGGTGCGGGCCCTGTAGCCCAGCATCGAGAGCTGGAAGCAGGGGCTCACGGCGCCGGTGTTGGTGAAGCAGTGGAAGAAGATCGGGTTCGCGGGGTCGAGGAGCTTCAGGTCGTCCACGTTGGTCGAGGACATGCCCCGGTAGGCGCCGACGACGTGCGCCGCCATCCACTGCGCGTCGTTCTGGGCGGACAGGACCTGCGGCACGACGCCCGCGTCGCGGACCTCCTTGTAGCGGCCCCAGGTCGTCACGAACGCCTCGTGGCGCGGGATGCCGCGCTGATCGGCGTCGGTGAGCGCCCAGCCGGCCCACTCGCGCGCCCGCACGAGGACCCGCTTCATCGGGGTCGAGGTCGCCGCGTTGAAGGTGCCGATGGCCGGGTACTCGTAGACCGGCTTGCCGGTCTTCGTGAACGGCACGCCGGGGCTCGCCTCGAGGTAGGTCGAGTCGGAGAGCGTCCAGGCGAAGCGGCGGGTCCCGAGGTCGTCGTCCCAGCGGATCGGCGCGACCGTCTTGTCGAAGGTCCAGGTCGCCATGCCGCTCGCGAGGAAGTAGGCGCGGTGGTCGGGCGAGGTGGAGATCGCTCCCTGGCTGAAGCGGCCGGCGGTGACGAGGATCGCTCCGAGGGAGGAGTCGCCCTGGCTGTAGCCGGCGACGAGCACGCGGCGCCGGTCGCTCGCGCCGGGGAAGTACGGGTTCGCGAGGAGGACCGACGGGAGACGCTCCAGGGGCACGTTGATCGCGCCGGGGATGTGGCCGGCGGCGAAGTCCGCGGCGTCCCGGATGTCGATGACGTCGTAGGGCCGCTGCGCCCAGTCGAGCGCCGGGCCCTGGACCGGAGGCGTGCCCGTCGTGGGGATGTTGGCGAAGGCCCGGAAGGCGTTGAGGGCCGTGACCGAGCCGCCGTTCGCAGGGATGGTCACGAGGTCGGCGAGGAGCTGGGTCGTCGCCGCCGTCGGCGCGACGCTGGTCCCCGCGACCGCCCCGCCGCCGTAGCGCGAGGCGACGTCGATCGCGACGTCGCGCGTCACGGGCGAGGCCTGGGCGCCGTCGCTCGCCGTCGCGCGGACGACGTAGACCCCGTCCATCACCGGCGTGAAGGACACGGAGAGGTCCGCCGCCCGGCAGTCGCCCGAGACGGGAGCGACGGTGAGAGCGCTGAACTGGGGCTGCGAGAGGAGCTCGATCGAGCAGGAGATCGCGTCCCCCGCATCGGGATCGGCCACGCTCGCCGAGACCAGGACCGGCTCCTCGGTGGTGGCGCCGACGCGCGCGACCGCGAGGAGTGGCGCGGTCCCGACCGGCGGTGGCGCCGCGTCGAAGACCGCGACGACGATCCGATCGACCGCGCTGTTGAGCGTCGCCCCGCTCGGGAGCGTGCAGACCGCGCCGGTCGCCGAGGCGCAGGCCCCCGCCCAGGAGCGGAAGACGAACCCGGCGCCGGGCGCGGCCTCGAGCGTGAGTGGCGACGTCCAGGGGACGAGCGCGGTGCACGTCGTCCCGCAGTCGATCCGTCCGTCGGTCGACGTGACCGTGCCGCCCTGGCTGCCGCTCACCGAGACCCAGTAGTCCACTCCATGCGTTCCGGTGCTCGCAGGGGGCGTCGACTCGGTCTTCGAGTCGGAGCAGCCCGCCGCGGCCAGCGCGCAGACCAGCGTCCACGTCCAGATTCGCCGCATTCGTCTCCTCCCGGTTCCGCCCGGCGGCCGAGCCATACTCCCGGCCGGGGTTCCTCACGGTAGGCGAGCGCGGGAATCGTCCCGATGAGACATGTTGCCGCGTGTGGCGTCCGGGAAGGCGAGGTGCCGATCCGTCGCGCGGCGGAGGGCGGGAGCCCCTGGGAGCCCTCTAGAAACAGCTGATCCGGGTGATGGTGTTGCGGCACTTCTGCTGGCAGTACTGCTGCCCCTTGCCGTCGGTGCAGACGCGCTCGTAGCAGCCGTTCTCCTGCTTCATCCAGTCCGTGCAGCTGTCGGCGGTGGCGCCCGCCCGGGCCGTATGACCGAGGAGGAGGCCGGCGAGCAGGGCGGCGGCGACGGGGAGCGGCGAGTGCCTCTTGCGCATGGGGTTCTCCGGTCGGTGTGGGAAGGCGCTCCCACGGGCGGGTTCGCGTCCACGCCATCAGCTCCCCGGGACGCCGCGCGGGAGCTCCACCACGAAGTGGACCGCGCCGAAGCCGAGCGTGACGAGGAGCGCACGCACCTGCCGCTCCGCCGCGGCGCGGGCCCGGTCCCGGAGCGCCGCGTCCGCCTCCACCTCGCGCTGGAAGGCCGTCTTCGCGAGCTCGAAGAGCCGCGCGGTCTCCGCCGAGTCGAGGTTCGATCCGAGGACCTCCGTCTCCTCGGGCCGGAGCTCGATCGTCGCGCGGATCGGCGGGAGCACGACGAAGACCTCGCGGTCCACGACCTTCACGCTCGAGGCGTCGAGCCGGGAGAGATCGAGGCCGAGCCGCGCCACGGCGAAGACGATCGCCTTCCCGCGGGGCGTGCGAAGGGAGTGGCGCAGCCAGCCGGCGACGTCGCCCCAGAGCGAGTCGGCCTGGGAGGGCTCGGGGGCGAAGGACACCTTCTTGTAGAGGACGACCTCCAGCGTCTCGAGCCGGGCGACCTCCCGGATCCGCATCGCGACCGCGGGCGGGTCCGGGAGCGCGGGCGCGCGGTGCCCGAGCCGGAGCGCGAGGCCGAGCCCCGCGCCGGCGGCGAGCCCGAGGAGGAGGAGGCCGAGGAGGCGGCGCATGGCCCCATCCTATCCTCACCCGGGGTGCCCGGGGCGATCGGGTCCCGCGCTCGACGTCACTCGAACAGCCGCTCGGCGAGGGCGGAGTGGACGTCCATGCCGCGGGAGGTGAGGACGAGCCTCCCGCCGCGCCGGACCGCGAGCCGCCGCCGCACGGCCTCGCCCGCCTCGCGGGCCTGGACGGGGGAGAGGGTCGCGAGCGGCACCCCCTCCCGCGTCCGGAGCGCGAGCATGAGCCGCTCGTTCCGCTCCGCCGCCCCCTCGATCCGCTCCTCCTCGGCGGCCGGCGGGCGCCGGGCGAGCGCCGCCTCCACGTAGGCGCGGACGTCCCGGAGGTTCCCCCAGCGGCGCGCCCCGGCCTCGCCGCGGAGGCAGCCGTACGCCCCCGCGCCGAGCCCGAGGTAGCTCTCTCCCTCCCAGTAGAGCCGGTTGTGGACCGACTCCCGCCCCGGGAGAGCGAAGTTGGAGATCTCGTAGCGGCGGAGCCCCGCCCGCCGGAGCGCGGCCCGGATCGCCTCCGCCTGCGCCCGGGAGTCCTCCTCGTCCGGGAGCGGGAGCCGCCCCTCCCGGCGCATCCGCGCGAGGGGGACGTCCTCGGCGAGGACCTCGGCGTCGAGCGTGAGGGCGTAGGCGGAGACGTGGACGGCCCCGGCCGCGGCCGCGCGCGCCGCGTCCCGGCGGGCGATCTCCGGCGTGGAGCGGCGCGCGCCGTGGATGAGGTCGACGCTCACGTTCCCGAGCTCCTCCGCCGCCTCCCGGACGGCTCGCTCCGCCGCCTCCGGCCCGTGACGGCGGCCGAGCTTCGCGAGGACGCCCGGATCGAAGGACTGGACGCCGACGGAGACGCGGTTCACGCCGGCCGCGCGCCAGGCCCGGAGCCGCGCGCGGTCGCAGGACTCGGGGTTCGCCTCGATCGTGATCTCCGCGGCCGGGGGGAGCGGGAAGCGGGCGCGGAGGGCGTCGAGGATCTCCGCCACCTCGCCCGTGTCCCAGAGCGAGGGCGTCCCTCCGCCGACGTAGACGCTCGCGGGGGCGAGGCCGTCGAACGCCGGGGCGCGGAGGGCGAGCTCCGAGAGGATCGCGCGGGCGTAGGAGCGGTCCCGGGGGAGGGGGGCGGTCGTGACGGCGAAGTCGCAGTACGGGCAGCGGTGCGTGCACCAGGGGAAGTGGAGGTAGATGCCGAAGGGCCGCGCCATGGTTCGGTCACTCGTCGAGGCGAGCGCATCCGGCTCGCACCCGGTTCCGCTCGCCCTTCGACAGGCTCAGGGCGATCGGAACCTCCAGCCGCCGTCCATTCCGGATCACGAGAGGTGATCCACACCCGGTTCCGCTCGCCCTTCGACAGGCTCAGGGCGATCGGAACCTCCAGCCGCCGTCCATTCCGGATCACGAGAGGTGATCCACACCCGGTTCCGCTCGCCCTTCGACAGGCTCGGGGCGATCGGAGCCTC
>JBBIPT010000175.1:0-8383 GCA_037442705.1 Anaeromyxobacter sp. | reverse complement strand
GTCCGCTCCTCCTTTCCCTGCCGCGTCCGCGCGCCCCCGCGCCCCGGCGGCGGATCTCATGGCCCTCATCGACGAGGAGCTCGTGGACGAGCCGAAGGCCCGCCCGCTCCCGACGAGGGTCGAGGTGAACGTGAGCCTCGTCTCGGAGCACAACTTCTACGTCGGGCAGACCCGGAGGATGGACTCCGGCGGCGTGTTCATCGCGACCGCCCTCCCTCCCCCCGCCGGCACCAGGCTCCAGGTGCGGCTCGGCCTCGCGGACGGCCGCAAGATCGACCTCGACGGCGAGGTCGCCTTCGTCCGCGAGAAGAGCGCGACGATCGGGCGGCAGCCGACGGGCTGCGGCGTGAAGCTCGCGAGCATCCCCGGCTGGGCGGTGGACGCGATCGAGCGCTTCATCCTCGCGCGGCAGCCGATCGTCTACACGCCGCTGTAGGCGGCCGCTTCGGGAACATCTCGGGCCTCAGGCCTCCGGCTTCAGGCCAGGCTTCAGGCCTCAGGTAGTGCATGGCTGCGACCGTTCCCGAGGCTCGAGGGAGGCTCGAGGCCTGAGACCCGAAGCCGGCCCGAAGCCCGAGGCCCGAGGCCTCGAGATGTCTCCGGATCGCGCCAGGTCCAGCAGCTACGTCGGGTTCGGCACGTCGATGACGAGCTCGACCCGCCGGTTCTTCGCCCGGCCGTCGGCCGTCGCGTTGTCCGCCACGGGCCTCGTCTTCCCGTGGCCGACCGAGGTCATCTGGGCCTCCTGGACCCCGCGGGAGAGGAGCAGCGACCGGACGGCGCCCGCCCGCTCCTCGGAGAGCTTCTGGTTCAGGGCGGCGGACCCGGTGGAATCGGTGTGCCCCTCGATCCGGACCCGGTTGTCCGCGTACTTCGCCATGATGTCGCCCACCTTCGTGAGCTGCTCGACGGCCGCCGGCTTGAGGGCCGAGCTGTTCGTGTCGAACAGGAGGTCGCTCCCGAGCTCCACGAGGATGCCGTTCTCGGTCCGCTTCGTCTTCGCGACCTCCTCGAGCTCCTTCGCCTGCTTGTCGAGGTAGAGGCCGACGGACCCGCCGGCGACGGCGCCCACGCCCGCCCCGATCAGGGCCCCCTTCTTCCCGCCGATGAGCGCGCCGATCCCCGCCCCGGCGGCCGCCCCGCCCACCCCTCCGATCGCGGTCCGCTTCCCCGCGGTCCCGCAGGCCGTCCCGAACGCGAGGATGCCGCCCAGCGCCACGAGGCGCAGCTTCGTCCCTGTCATGGTCGTGATCTCCCCTTCCCTTGGTCGTGTGTGTGCGTCGAGTCTAGACGACCCGCCGCGATTCGGAAACACCCGAGGCTTCAGGCCTCAGGCTTCTGGCCTCAGGAAATGCCTGAGGTCTGACTTGCGTTTTCGCTCTTCTGGTTGGGGGGGCCTGGGGGGAGCGGCGTCGCTACCCCCAGGTTGAGCGCTAGCGGAGCGAAGCGTAGCAAGCCCGGAAATCGCTCAGACTCGCCTCGGAAGCGTTCGCCGCGCGCCGAGAACGGCGAAAGGCGAGTCTGAGGCCCGAGGCCAGGGGCCGATCACGGATCGCGAGCGGCCGCTTTCAGAACTCGAGGCCGAGGTTGAGCCCCGCCGTGCTCGCGCCGACCGAGCCCCCGCCCTGCTTGGCCTCGAGGTCGTGGATCGCGTAGCGGAGGCCGACCGAGAACCCCGGCCTGCCCGGCTGGCGGTTGCCGATCCACTCCGCCTGCAGGAGGAACCCGAGGGAGTTCTTCAGATCCACCTCGTAGACGTCGAGCATCCCCTTGCCGGAGAGGCGCGGGGAGAGGAGGTAGGAGAGGCCCGCCCCGAGGCGGAACTGCCCGGCCCAGAGCCGCTCCATCGCCTCGAGCGGGAAGACGAGGTAGCCCAGCTTGTCGTCCTCCGAGCCGATGTTCCAGCCCTTCACGCCGATCGAGACGAGCGTGTCGAGGTTCACGGTCCCGATCGCGAAGCGCGCGAACCCGAGGCCGGCGAAGAAGGAGAACCCCTGCTCCGCCCGCAGCGTCTCCTTGGAGCCGTCGGTGAAGGTGACGGTGACGAGCTTCTCCCCGCCGAGGTCGTAGCCCATGCCGAACTGGAAGGCGACGGGGCGGGCCGCCGGGGGGGCCGGGGGGGGCGTCGCGGGCTGTGGCTGCGCCCGCGCGAGGACGGGGAGGCACGCCACCGAGAGGGCTAGCGCGAGACCGGAGAGCTTCTTCATGAGGGTTGCTCCTGAGGTGTGGGCGCGGCGGCTGCCGCGCAGAGTGAAGGCGGAAGAGTAGACCACCGAGGGCGATTAAGAAACACCCGAGGCATCGGGCTTCGGGCCTCGGGAGCGGCGACGCACGCCAGGGGCCGGCCTCGCGGGACGCTGGAAGGCGCGGCGCGCGGCGTGGGAGGATGCGGCCGATGACGCCCTTCGTCCAGGAGTTCCGCGTCCGCTGGCCCGACGTCGACTTCAACCAGCACATGCGCAACGCCGCCTACCTCGGCTGCGCCGAGGACCTGCGCATGCGCTACCTCGACGCGGGCGGGTGGAGCATGGAGCGGTTCACCGAACTCCGCCTCGGGCCGGTGGTCCTCGAGGATCGGCTCGTCTACCGCAAGGAGCTGCGGCTCCTCGAGCCCTTCCGGGTGGATCTCGAGCTCGCCGGCGCGAGCGAGGGGGCCGAGCGGATGCGCGTGCGGAACCGGTTCTTCCGGATCTCGGACGAAGCCCTGTGCGCCACGGTGGACAGCCTCGTGCTCTGGCTCGACCTCGCCGCCCGCCGGCCCGTCGCGCCGCCGGCCGCGCTGCGCGACCTCTGGCTCGCGCTGCCGCGCACCGGGGACTTCGACCCGATCCCCGGGGAGTAGGCCCGCGGCCGTCAGACGTGCGCGGCGTGGAGCGCGGCGCGCCGGGGGCTCGCCGGAGCGGCGGCCTCCTCCCGTCCCTCTCCGCTCGCCGCCGAGACCATCGCGGCGATCCGGAGGGCGACGAGCGCGAGGAGGAACAGGCCCGCCGGCCCCGGGAGGGGCGAGCCGGCTGCGCCGGCGAGGACCGTGCCCGCTGCGATCACCGCGACGGTGGTCCCCGCGGAGCCGAGGTGCTTCTTCACGGTTCTCGAGGGGGTCATGGCGCCTTCCTTGCTCCGCCGCGGTGGGGCGCCCGCCGGGGCCTCCCGCTCCGTGGCTTCGTCTTCCTGGGCCGGACTCTAGGGGCGCACGTGACATGAAGGAAATGAATTGATTTGATGGTATCGATTCTAATCTAGAATGCTTCTCGTGGACGTCCGCAACCTCTCGGCCTTCTCCGAGGTCGTGCGCCAGGGCGGGTTCTCCCGTGCGGGTGCGACGCTTCACCTCTCCCAGCCGGCGGTGAGCAAGGCGGTGAAGTCGCTCGAGGAGGAGCTCGGGGTCGCCCTCCTCGTCCGCAAGGGGCGGAGCGTCTCCCTCACCGACGCGGGGCGCGTCGTCTTCGACCGGGCCCAGGCCGTCCTCGCCACGCTCCACGCGATCGAGGAGGAGGTCGCCGAGGTCGGCGCCGTGAGGCGCGGCCGGGTGCGGCTCGGCGTCCCGCCGATGGTGGGCGGCGCCTTCTTCCCCCCGGTCCTCGCCCGCTTCCGCGCCGCCTACCCCGGCGTCTCGCTCGAGCTCCGGGAGGAGGGGGCCCGGCGGGTGGAGGCGATGCTGCTCGACGGGGAGATCGAGGTCGGGGCGACCGTCCTCCCCACCGACGCGGCGGCCTTCGAGGTCGTCCCCCTCATGCAGGACGTCCTCCGGGCCGTGGTCCACCCCCGCAGCCCTCTCGCCCGCCGGAGAACCGTCGCCCTGCGCGACCTCGAGCGGGTCCCCTTCGTCCTCTACCGGGCCGACTTCGCCCTCCACGGGCACATCCTCGACGCCTGCCGGCGGGAGGGGTTCACCCCGCAGGTCGCGGCGGAGAGCGCGCAGTGGGACTTCATGGCCGAGATGGTCGCGGCGGACATGGGCGTCGCACTCCTGCCGTTCACGATCTGTCGCCGACTCGACCGGACGAAGGTGCGCGTGCTCCCGCTCGAGGACCCCACCATCCGCTGGGACCTCGCCCTGATCTGGCGGCGGGAGCGCCACCTCCCGCCCGCGGCCCGGGCGTTCGTGGACACCGTGGTCCGGCAGGCCTCCGGCGGCCGGGCCCCGAAAGGAGATTTCCGCCCGCCGGGGCGCTAGTCTCCAGGGCCATGGCCTTCAAGAAGAAGAAGATCGCGTTCCTCGGCACCGGGAACATGGGCGAGGCGATGGTGAAGGGGCTCCTCGCCGCCGGCAAGGCGGCGCCGGAGGGGATCGTCTGCTCCGACCCGCGGGCCGAGCGGCGGGAGGAGATCCGCAAGCGCTACGGCGTCCACGTCACGGGCGAGAACCGCACCGCGGCCGCCCAGGCCGACGTCGTCGTGATCTCGGTGAAGCCGCAGATCATCGGCGCACTCCTCGAGGAGATCGCCCCCGCGATCGACGCGAAGAAGCTCGTGATCTCCATCGCCGCGGGGGTCCCCATCTCCGCCATCGCCCAGAAGCTCGGGGCCGGAGTCCGCATCGTCCGGACGATGCCCAACACCCCCGCCCTCGTCCTCGCCGGCGCCACGGCGCTCGCGCGCGGCCCCCACGCCACCGAGGCCGACCTCGAGCAGGCGATGGCGCTCTTCGAGGCGGTCGGCGTCGCCGTCGTCGTCGAGGAGCACCACCTCGACGCGGTGACCGGGCTCTCCGGCTCGGGGCCCGCCTTCGTCTTCATGGCGATCGAGGCGCTCGCGGACGGCGGCGTGAAGGTCGGCCTCTCCCGCCCCGTGGCGCTCCGGCTCGCCGCCCAGGCGGTGCTCGGCTCCGCGAAGCTCGTCCTCGAGACGAACCAGCACCCCGGCCACCTGAAGGACATGGTGACCTCTCCGGGCGGGACCTCCATCGCCGGGATCCACGCCCTCGAGTCGGGCGGCTTCCGCGCCGCCCTCATCGCGGCGGTCGAGGCGGCCACCCGCCGCTCCCGCGAGCTCGGCGAGGAGGCGGCGAAGGGGTACTGAGCCGGGCGCTCGCTGCCTCCGGCTACGGGCTCCGGGCTACCCCCGCGCGCAGCCGAGCGCGGGGTCCGCGTGGAGCGTCTCGAGGATCGCGCTCGTGACCTCCTCGTCGGTCGCGCGCTCCGCCGGGAAGATCGCCCCGAACCGGGCCTGGAGCGCGGCGCCCACCGCGCGGGAGTCCGCGCAGCCGTTGATCCAGGTGAGGGCGCCGATCGCCTCGCCCTCCCCGCGCGCCACGTCCTTCGCGAGCGCCTCCCGGTTCGCCTCGACGAAGTTCCGCGTCCCCTGGGCGAGGAGCCCCGGCCCGCAGTTCAAGGTCCCGAAGGTGATCCCGAAGGTCTGGTTCCCGAGGATGCCGTTCGTCGTCGCGGCGAGGATCTGGATGCCGCCCGGCTGGGCGCCGAACGCCATGGAGCCGAGGCCACAGCCCGCGAGCCCGTAGCGGCCGGTCCCCTTCAGCCCCCGCTCCACGTCGTCCACGGTCCTCGACTGGCCGGCCGTGGCCGGAGCCTGGAAGAGCGCGGCGGCGGCGAGCGCGATTCCCACGGCAGAGAGCTTCGTCATGTGAGCTCCTCCCCCGGGCGAGGCCCGGCGCGCGAAGGATACCCCGCCCTCATGGCGGGCGCCCGGTTCACTTGATCGGAACGGTTCCGCGAACCGCCCTCACTCCGTCGTCTCGCAGCTCGCGAAGCCGCAGCGGCCGCAGGTCCGGCACCCCCCGCTCGTGACGAGGGGCCCCTCGCACCGGGGGCAGCGCTCGCCGTTCCGCGTCGCGCCGCTCGTGAGCACCTGCCTCTCCCGCGAGCCGTCACGGTAGACCGTGATCCCCTTGCAGCCGAGCTCGAAGGCGAGCCGGAAGGCCCCGGCGACGTCCTCCACCGTCGCGTGGCGCGGGAGGTTGATCGTCTTCGAGACCCCGTTGTCCACGTGGCGCTGGAAGGCGGCCTGCATCCGCACGTGCGCGTCGGGCGCGACGTCGTGGGCCGTCGCGAAGACGCGCGCCACCGGCTCGGGCACGCCGGCGACGCCGCGCGCCCGCCCCATCGTCCGCACCGCCGCGAGCGCCCCCTCCGCGCCGGCCCGCCGGAGCGCCTCCGCGACGAGCGGGTGCTCCTCCTTCAGCTCCGACCGGTCGAGCGCACGGCGCACGTAGGCGAGCGCGAAGAGCGGCTCGATGCCGGACGAGCACCCCGCGATGAGGGCGAGGGTGCCGGTCGGGGCGATCGTGGTGACGGTCGCGTTCCGCCGCGGCGCGCCGCCCGCCATCGCCACCGCGCTCGTAGGGAAGCCCGGGAAGGGCCCGCGCTCCGCGGCGAGGGCCTCGCTCGCGGCCCGGGCCTCCCGCTGGACCCGGCCCATGACCTCGTCCGCGACCGCGAGGGCCTCGGGGGCGTCGTAGGGGACGCCGAGCCGGACGAGGAGGTCGGCGAAGCCCATGACGCCGAGGCCGATCTTCCGGTTGCGCCGGGTGACCTCGGAGATCTGCGGGAGGGGCCAGGCGTTCACGTCGAGGACGTCGTCGAGGAAGCGGACGCCGTCCCGGACGCAGGCGCCGAGGGCGTCGAGATCCGCCCGCCCGCCCCGCGCGAACGCGGCGAGGTTCACCGACCCGAGCGTGCAGGCCTCGTGCGGCAGGAGGGGCTGCTCGCCGCAGGGGTTCACCGCCTCGAACCGGCCCAGGTCCGGCGTGGGGTTCGCCTCCTCGACGCGGTCCACGAAGACGAGCCCCGGCTCGCCGGAGGTCCACGCCGACGCCGCGATCCGCTCGAGGAGCCCCCGGGCGTCCACCTCGCGCACCGTCTCGCCGGTCTTCGGATGGAGGAGGCGCCAGGGCCGCCCCTCCGCCGCGGCCCGGTAGAGGGCGTCCGGCGCGGCGACGGAGAGGTTGAAGTTCTCGAGGCCCGGGGAGCGCTTCGCCTCCACGAACTCCTCGACGTCGGGGTGCGAGGCGGAGAGCACCGCCATGTTCGCCCCGCGTCGCACTCCGCCCTGCTTGATCGTCTCGGTGGCCGCGTCGTAGACGCGCATGAAGGAGACCGGCCCGCTCGCCACGCCGTGGGTCGTCCTCACCACGTCGCCGCGCGGGCGGAGCCGGGAGAAGGAGAAGCCGGTCCCGCCTCCGGACTGGTGGATGAGCGCGGCCCACTTCAGGGCGTCGAAGATGCCGGCGAGGTCGTCCTCCACCGGGAGGACGAAGCAGGCCGCGAGCTGGCCGTGCGGCCGCCCCGCGTTCATCAGGGTGGGCGAGTTGGGCAGGAACTCGAGCGCGGCCATCCGCGCCTCGAAGCGCCCGGCGGCCTCCTCCCGGAGCGCGGGGGGCTCCGCGGCGGCGACGGCCCGCGCGACGCGGCGGAAGAGCTCCCCGGGCGTCTCCTTCACCGCTCCCGCGTCGTCCCGGAGCAGGTAGCGCCGCTCGAGCACGTGGAGCGCGTTCGCGGAGAGGGACATGGAGAGAATCTAGCGGTTTCCCGGACGCGGCGCCTTCGCGCGCGCGGTGCCCCGAGCGGGCGGGGCGCGCCCCTTTCCGTTGTGCCCCAGGCCGACCTCTGGCAGGAAGGGGCCATGCGACGCGCACTCCTCCTCACCGCCGCCCTGCTCCCCCTCGCCGCCTGCGCCCCCCGGGTCGTGATCTCCGACGCGGAGCGCGACCGGGTGTTCCGCGAGCTCACCGGCGACCAGCGCTGGCTCCGGGTCGCCGTCTACGCGGCGCCGCTCTACGGAGACGGGAGCAGGGTCCTCCTCTCCGACCGGCCCCTCGCCGAGCTCGACCTCGTCCAGACGGCGGGAGGCGCGACGGTCGCCCCACCGGCCGCCGAGCGGGTGATCCCGCCCGGCACGGCCGTCCGGATCCGGGAGGTGGAGTTTCCCACCGGCTGGATCATCGCGAAGCGGATCGTGATGACGCCCCGCTACCACCCCTGGGTGCTGCTCGACGTCCCCGGGGAGTCCCGCCCCGGCGTCGTCGTCCTCTCCCAGCTCGCCGCCTCCTACGAGGACGTCCGCGGCGAGCTCGAGCGCGTGCTCTCGAAGGACGACCCGTCGCCCTTCCTCGCCGCGCTGCCGCCGGACCACCGGGACGCCGTCCTGAGGAAGCAGCTCGTTGAGGGGATGAGCATCCGGGCCGTGGAGATGGCCTGGGGCCTCCCCGAGCGGAAGCGGATCGACCGGCCGCAGGCCACGGAGGAGTGGACCTGGCCGGACGAGAAGCGGAAGGCCTTCTTCCAGGACGAGCGGCTCGTGCGCTGGGTGAAGTAGGGCGGAAAGAGCGCAAGGCCCTCGAACCGCTCGCCCCGAGCCTGTCGGAGGGTGGGCGGAGCCGATCGACCCGAGCGATCGCTGCGTCACGGTCCGTACGGCGGCGGCGCCG
>JBBIPT010000174.1:0-8394 GCA_037442705.1 Anaeromyxobacter sp. | reverse complement strand
GGGGCCCCGTCGGCGGGCGCGGTGCCGAGCGAAGTCTGGATCAACAAGCCGCAGCAGGCCTCACCCACAGAGGAGGCGCGTCAGTAATCTCGGCAGCACGCTGTCTCATTCATGTT
Source organism: Anaeromyxobacter sp. (assembly GCA_037442705.1). Taxonomy (GTDB): domain Bacteria; phylum Myxococcota; class Myxococcia; order Myxococcales; family Anaeromyxobacteraceae; genus Anaeromyxobacter. The sequence continues at coordinate 8,278 of JBBIPT010000174.1, read as the reverse complement.
GACAGGTTCCGCGCCACCGTCGTCAGGTTCCTGAAGTTCCGCGACAATCTGTGGCCCGCGAACGTCGACGCGACACGCGGAACGACACACGCCGCGACACGAGAACCGGCGCGGCGGATCGGCACTATCCCATCTGGAGATCCAGCTGATCCATTTCCCGCGTCGATTCGCGCGGTGGCGGTCGCGGAGACGCCCTCGCAGGCTCGTGACGTCTGGACGGAGATCTCGAGGGGCCTCAGGGAGACGCTCCGGCCCGATCTCTACGACCGCTGGTTCGCCCCGCTGGAAGCCTCTCGCAGCGACGACGAACTGCTCCTGCGCGCCCCCAACCCGTTTCACCGGGCGTTTGTCGAGGACAACTACCGCGCCCTGCTCGAGCAGCGCCTGGCTGCGACCGCAGCCGCCTTCGGCGCAGCGGGGCTTCGCCTGCGCATCGAACCCCCTCTCCCGGCCCGAGCCTCCTCATGACCGCCCGCCCGAGCCACCCCAGGCGGCGAAACGGACTCGCCGCGTTCCGCGCCGTCGAGGGTGAAGTGACGGCGGCCCTCGGCGCCGGCAGGACGCTCGTCGACATCTACGAGGAGAAGCGAGCTCGCCTCGCGATGTCCTACGCGCAGTTCTCGCGCTACGCGCAGCCCATCCGCCGGGCACTCCGCGCGGGCGCCTTCCCTCCGCTTCGCCTTCCCGCGCCAGCCCGGGCGGCCAGCGAGCCCTCGCCTGCTGGAGCGACCCGGAGGGTGCCGCCGAAGGGGCGGCCGGAGGACGCAGTACCCGCGCTGAACATGGACGGTTTCGCAACCGAGGCCCTTCGGAAGAAGGACCTCTTCTAACAAGGAGGCAGCACATGGGACGCAAGGTGAACTTCATTCTCCAGGGCAAGGGCGGAGTCGGGAAGTCGTTCGTGGCGTCGCTCCTGGCCCAGCACTACGGGGCCGAGGGGCGCGACGACGTCGTCTGCGTGGACACCGACCCGGTGAACGCGACTTTCTCCGGCTACGAGGCCTTCCGCGCGCGCCGCGTGGAGCTCCTCGACAACGGGGTCGTCGACTCGGGTCGCTTCGACGGACTGATGGTCTCGATCGTGAGCGAGGACGCGCACTTCGTCGTCGACAACGGGGCGAGCTGCTTCATCCCGCTCACGAAGTACCTCTTCGAGTCGAACGCACTCGACGTCATCTGCGGGACGGGGCGCGAGGTCGTCTTCCACACGGTGCTGACGGGTGGTTACGGGCTCCGCGACACGGTGGCCGGGTTCGACTGGCTCGCCGAGAAGATGCCGGCCGAGACACGGATCGCCGTGTGGCTGAACGAGTTCTTCGGGCCCATCGAGGTGGACGGCAAGGGCTTCGAGCAGATGAAGGTCTACGAGCGGCACGAGAACCGGATCGCCGCGCTCCTGCGTCTCCCGAAGCAGAACGAGCAGACCTTCGGCCGCGACCTCAAGGCGATGCTCGACCAGCGCCTGACCTTCGCCGAAGCCAGGGCGAGCTCTGCCTTCAACATCTTCGCGAAGCAGCGGATCGCGATGATGCAGCGACAGTTCCTCGAGCAGCTCGAGCTCGTGGCCTGAGCGGGGGTCTGGGCGATGGACGTGCAGACGCTCATCGGCGAGGTCGCGAAGCGGCACAACGTCCTCGTCGATCCGAAGGATCCCCTCTTCGTCGCCGTGACGCTGAACGAGATCCTCCTGGAGGAGCACGTCCGTCGCATCCAGGAGGCCCTCGACCGTGCTCAGCGATCGGCGGTCGCGGCCTCCCAGCAGCAGGTGGACCTCGCCAGGCGCTCGGCCGCACAGCTCGTCACGGACGGCGCGAAGCACAGCGCGGAGGCGGTGCGTACCGCCGGCTCCGCGCTGCGCGCCGAACTCGGGCGGCTGGTCCAGGACCTCGCCGGGGCGACGCTCGCCGCCGCCGCGGAAGTTGAACGCCTCAACCGGTGCAGCCAGTGGTCCGCCGCCATCGCCGTTGCCGCGGCGGCCGTCGCGGTGATGGCGGCCGCCGCCCTGTGGCTCAGGGGCTCCTAGGCGAGACGATGCGAACGCTCAAGAGCTCATCTTCCACGATCCTCACTGGTTACGAGTCCCCGCGCGACTCGATGCGACCCGCGAAGATCGTTCGCATTGCGTCGCGTTCGTTCGCATCGGCCCTCGCGTGGATGCTGGCCGCCGCGTCCGCACCTACCCACCGCCACATCGAACGGCGCATGGGCCCGCGGGTCCATGCCGCGGGCCCATGGGTCGGACGGAGAAAGCCATGGGCGAACGCGGCCTTTCGCTGTCGACCGCTCCCTTCCCCGGCCCCGACCCCCCTCTCTCAACGTCCAGAGAGGGGGGTCGGGGCCGGGGAAGGGAGACGAGGAGCGAAGGGATCGAAAGAAGAAGAAGAGGAAGGGAGATGGGACGGATGGTGACACCAGTGGAACGGTGAGTGGATTGATGGGGAGGAGGCAGGGGTGATCGGAGGGGATGGAGTGAGGAGTGGAATGGGAAAGAGGACCAGAAGCAGCAGGGAGGCGGAAGTGTTCGAGGGCGAGAGGGTCGGTGGAGCGGGTACACGAATCGAGGAGAGACCGAGATGAGCGATGGCCTGGGAAACGGACCGGGTTTGGAGGCCGATGCCGCGGTCCGGTCGGCGGCTGAAAGGGGGCGGGCAACGGAGCGCGAGGGGCGCGTCGCGTTGAGTGAGCGTGATCTCGAGGTCCTCGCGTGGGCTCACGAACAGAAGTTCCTGACCTTCGAGCAGGTCGCGAGGTGGTTCCCGGAAGGTCCCCCCAATCCGCACTGCCCGCGGAAGGCCACTCCGACGCCCGGCACGCTGCGGCGCCGCGCCCGTCCCGGAAGCTGGTACGCGAGGGAACGCCTCCGGAAGCTCGTGGGGTTCGACATCCTGCGGCGGGTCCCGATCTTCACCGAGCCGGCCGCGGCCCTGCTGCCGGGGCGAACCGGCTTCGACCTCCTCCAGGGGGCGGGCAAGGCCCGCGGTCTCGCCCGCCTCGAGGCAATCGACTGGAAGAACTTCGTCCACGACCGGGCGGTGACCGACCTGCGATGGCTCCTGGAGAAGCGCTTCGGCGCGCGGTGGGCTGCCGAGCGGGTGCTGCGCCGGGAACTGGGCGTGCGGACCCCGCCCGACGCCATCGTCGATCTCGGAGGCCAGAAGATCGCCCTCGAGGTGGAGCTGAACCAGAAGAGCACCGACCGCTACCTCGCGATCGTCCGGCGCTACCTTCGGTGGACCTCGCCGGCGCTGGGGCGGGTCCTCTACGTCGTGCCGAGCGCCGTGGATCTCGAGCACATGTTCGGCAAGGTCCTTCCGGCGGCACTGGCGAGGCCGGACCTCTGGCTTCTTCACCCTCCCGACCTGAGCCTCTTTCGCTTCACGACGCTGGCCGCGATCCGCGACCGCAAGGTCTGGTGGACCGCCTCGACCCCGCAGGCCCCACGGGCGGAGACTCTATGAGTTCCTGGGTGCGCGTTCCCTCACTCGCTTCGGCGACGACCCGGGCCCTGACTCTCGTCGGGGACGGACTCCTCGCCCTGTGCCTGGAGCTGTACGTCCGGGTGCCCCGCTCGCTCTGGGGCTGGATCTGGAGGCGGCCCTGGTCGCTGGGCGTCCGGGTGCGAGCTGTCGCCCTGCCGTGGATGGTCGTTCTCCTCCTCGTCGTCGCGCCGGCCGCGTTCGTGTCGGCGTGGGCGCCGCGCGCATCCTCCGGGCCCGCCCATCGCCTCGCGCACCAGGCCGCGGCTCGTCTGGTCCGCGTGGAACGTCGCGCCCTGGAGCGGATCGGTTCGGCCGTCGTCGGCGCGTGGAAGGCCCCAGCCCGCGCGTCCGATGGGCCCTTGGGCACGTTCCAGCGGCGCCTGCTCGTCGTCTTCGGCGCCCTCGGGACGCTCTTCGCCGCGGCGGTGGTCTTCGGCGGCGTCGTGTGGGTGCCGCTCCTGGCATGGGACGGCGCGGATGCCGCGGCGGTCGTGAAGGGCCGCCGGCTCCGAGTGCCCTCCCCGGGACGTTTCGGCATCTGGCGCGCCAGGGCCGACAGGCGGGGCACCTGGTTCGTCGGGGGGAGCGCATCGTCCGATGGCCCGCTCACGATCGACCCCGAAGAGCGCCTCACTCACGCCTGGGTCGTGGGCGCGACCGGCACCGGCAAGACCCAGAGCGTCCTGCTCCCGATGCTTCGCAGCGACATCCTGGCGGGACGGGCCGTCGTGTTCATCGACGGGAAGGGCGACCGGGAGACCCGCTCCGCGCTCTACCGCCTCGCGGAAGGCTGTGGACGTGGCCCGGACTTCCGGTTCTTCGACCTGCGCCGCCCCGCTGCGTCCTGCACCTACTCCCCTCTGCTGAGCGGGTCGGCGAACGAGCAGACCGACAAGATCATGGACGCGCTCCGGTGGGACAACGAGTTCTTCCGGTCCCAGTCCCAGGCCGTCCTCCTGCGCACGCTGCGAGCGCTCAAGGCGGCTGGGGAACCGTACACCATCGACGACCTGTCGGCCGCGCTCTCGGATCCGAGGGCGTTCCGAACGCTGGCTCAGCTCGTGCCGGAGCGTCAGTGGACCTCCGAGCTCGAGCCGATCGTCTCCCGCTGGAAGGAATTCCAGTTCGAGACCGCCGGGCTCCGCGCCCAACTCGACTCGCTCCTGATGACCGACTTCGGCGAGCTCCTCAAGGCACCCCGTCCGACGCTCGACCTCGCGGAGGCGTACCGGACCCGTTCGATCGTCTACTTCGCCCTCCCCGTCGCGAAGTACCGCCAGACCGCCCCTCTCCTCGCCAAGCTGATCATCGGCGACCTGAACTCCGTCGCGGGCATGGTCCAAGACGGGCAGCTGGTGCGGGAGATCGCGTCGATCGTCGTCGACGAGTTCGCCGCGTTCGCGATTCCGACGTTCATCGATCTTCTGAACAAGGGGCGCTCGGCGGGCATGGCGATCACGATCAGCCATCAGTCGATGCGGGGCGACCTCGCGTCCGCCGGCCAGGGCTACGTCGGCCAGGTCGCCGACAACACGAACGTCAAGATCTGCCTTCGCCAGAGCGAAGACGCCGAGTACGTCGCAGGGCTCTCGGGAACGCGCGCGATCGTCAAGCTGACCCACCAGACCCAGACGAGCTTCCTGTGGGAGAACCCCACGGGACTCGGCTCGGCGCGCGACGCCGACGAATACAACGTCTCCCCGAACGTGGTCCGCGAGCTGCCACAGGGCGTCGCGGTCGTGAAGGTGGACCAACCCGAGCGGCGCCTGGACGTGGCGCGGCTCGACTTCGTGGACACCTCGTGCTTCGCGCCGTACGACCCACCAGACCAGATCCGGGAGATCGAGTTCGGGCTCGACCTTCGCGCTCGAGCGAGCGCCGCCTCGCTTCCGCCGATGGCAGCGGAAACGCGCCGTCGCTCACGCCACTTCGATGGCGCATAGCCCCTCCTGCAGTTCACCCGCCAGGGATCTCGAAGGGAGTATCTTGAGCACGCCATGAGTTCCGGTCGCCCTCCGCGGCTTCAGGTCTTCTCCGACCTGCACCTCGAGTTCCTCGCCACCCGGGTCGAGGTCGTGGCCGCGCTCGAACGCTCCTGCCGCCCCATCGAAGGCGCCTCGGCGTGCATCCTCGCCGGCGACATCGCCGTCCCGACGGGGCGCCGCGGCCGGTGGACGGATCTCGCGCTCGAGTTCTTCTCGGATCGGTTTCCGGCCGTCTTCTACGTCCCCGGGAACCACGAGTTCTACCGAGCCGCCGCCCCGAAGGCGCTCGACCGGCTCCGCAAGGTCGTCGCGCGGCACTCGAAGGTCACGCTCCTCGAGCCCGGGGTGATCGCAAGGTGGGCCGACCGCCGCGTCGTGGGTGCCACGCTCTGGTTTCGCGAGACCCCACGAAGCTCGAAGCTCGCGGGGATGATGTCGGACTTCGCGGCGATCTCCGGGTTCGTCCCCTGGGTCTACGAGCAGAACCGCCTGCACGTCGCCTGGCTCGACGAGGTCGTTCGCGAGGGGGACGTCGTCGTCACGCATCACCTCCCGTCGCGGATGAGCGTGGCGCCCCAGTTCGAGGGCGACCCGCTCAACGTCTTCTTCCTCTGCAACGTCGAAAGGCTCATCGAGGAGCGGCGCCCCGCGCTCTGGGTGCACGGGCACACGCACGAGTCGTTCCGATACACGCTCGGCGCGACGACGGTGCTCTGCAACCCCCTTGGCTACCCTGGGGAGGAGAACCGCGGGTTCGACGAGGGCTCGTGGCCGCAGTGAGTGCAAGAGGACGACTGCCAATCGTCCGCTTCTGTTCACGTCCACGGCCGACCGACCCGCTCCCGCCATGACCCCTGTGGGACCCTCCCGCTACGATCGGGGCCGGGCTGGGTGGAGCGCGAGCGCGGCGCAGGTGTGCAGGGATTCCCGTGGAACGAGGGAGGGGCGATGAACAAGTACGGGTCGATGGCGATGGACCATTGGCAGAGGTGGCTCCCGACGAGGTTCCGGCTGATCGAGGACCCGGAGGCGTTCTTCGCGACGCTGGGGGAAGAGATCGACGACAAGGTGACGATCTTGATGGACGAGTTCGCGGGAGAGGGGAGCGAGACGGAGGGCTTCCTGGAGAGGGTGGGCCGCCTGGGGATGGCCCGCTTCCGCGCGGAGGAGATCGTCCTGCGGGAGATGGCGCTCCTGGAACCGGAGGACGCGATGAAGGATCCCGAAGACTTGGAGGAGCATGGCGCCTCGGTGATGGAGGCCGAGGACTTCGAGGACTAGGGACTCCCCATGGTTGGCAGGGCGCTTCATTCCTCGCGCCGCGCAACTCCCGGGCCGCCGGGCTGCACGGCCGTGGGCCTCCTGTTGACTCAGAGCGTTCGGTAGTTCACCCTCGGGCACCTTCAGGTTTCCATACCCCCACCTGAACACATCGGAGAGCCCCATGAACTGCTTCGATCACCAGGAGTCCGCTGCGGTGGCGCAGTGCACCGACTGCTCGAAGGGCCTCTGCGCCACTTGCGCATCAAGATTCACCCCGATTCTCTGCGAGCAGTGCCTCGTTGTTCGCAACCGGCGCGTCGCACGCAGCCTTTGGGTCGGTCTTGCCGTCTCGGTGGTCATCTTCGCGGCTGGAACGGCGTTCGCGATAACGTATCCCCGGCTTCCGGTCGGCAAAGCGGTGTTTAGCGGACTCCTCTACTCCTTCGGTTACTGGGGATGGAAGTTCTTGTCGGATAGGTTCCCGGGGATGACGAGTGGAAGCCTGGTGACCTGGGTAATCTACGTCCTCCTCAAGTTGATTCTGTCGGTCGTCATCGGCCTCGTCGCTGGTCCTTACCAGATCGTTCGCACGATCCTCGAACTGAGGCGGATCCGCGCCACCGCCGCCTACGTGGCCGCTGGTCCGGTGGCTACGGTGACGGAGTAGACCACTGACGCCCAGGGGCGCCGCCAGCGCCCCTGCGGGCAGCGCACGCCCTTGGTGGAGCCTTTCCCGGTGATCAGATCGGCCCTCGCCCGGACGCGGGGCCCGCGAACGAGTGCGTCCGACGCGAGCCCGGCTACGGCGTCCGTCCACCCACTCCGGTCCGTGCCGCAGCGTCGAGCCTTCGGTGCAGGAGGGAGCACAGCGAGAGAAGGTCCCACGCATCCTCCGCGCTCACCTTGAAGACGACCTTGGGCTCGTGGGCCGTGGGATTGCGGAAGGCGCTGAACATGCCGCGCATGAGGTCCGCTACGCCTCTGTGCTCGCTGCGCAGCGTGTCGGTCATCAGGGAGTTGAACGACACCACGGGGAGGCCCTGCTTCATGCCGAGGGCGCGGTCCACCAGTGTATTCCCGTCGCAGTCGAGGCCCGACTTGTCTCGGAGCTTCTGCGCCACGCTCTTGGTCGCCTCCAGCACGGCATGGAACAGGTTCTCGTCCTCCAGCAGTTCCTCCCGGCAGGCGCGGAGCACGTCCGAGTGGAGTCGGCGGCGGATGAGCTCGGCCCGGAGCTTGTCGGCACGCTTGTGCGCCTCGCTGATGGTCCTGACCGCCTCCACGATCCGGAGCTTGCCGTCCTCCGCGAGTCCCGACTTTGACGGGCCACTCCAGCGCCAGGCACACGTTTCCCGCGCCATCGCGGGCACTTAGGGCCCGCGGGTAAATTGTCGATCCGAAACGGGGCTCATTGATGCTTGCGGGGCGCAATGAGATAGGTCCACTCGCCGCGCAGTCGCGGTAGGGACCGCCCTCACGGGCGGCCCCCCGCACAGATCCCAGCGTGCGGGACTACCGCACTGGGCTCTTACCTCGGGTCCTGGCGTCAAA
>JBBIPT010000173.1:0-8400 GCA_037442705.1 Anaeromyxobacter sp. | reverse complement strand
CTTCCCGCGGGCCGAGGGGACGGTGGACGCTGCGACCCTCGCCACCATCGGAGGCGAGCTCGAGCGGCGGCTCGTCCTCGCGCGGCCGGACGGCCGCGGCGCGCGCCGGTAGGAGCCGCATCCGCATCCGCATCCGCATCCGCATCCGCATCCGCATCCGCATCCGCATCCGCAGCCGCATCCGCATCCGCACCCGCACCCGCATCCGCACCCGCACCCGCATCCGCTTCCGCACCCGCACCCGCATCCGCTTCCGGCGAAGCGAGAACGGAGGCCGTAGGAGCTCCGAGCGGCGACCCCGAAGGGACCCGTCCCGGGGAGGCGTCCCCGGGACGACACCGTCTTCGCGGTGACCGCGGACGCGGCGGGGGTCACGGTCACGATCTCTTAGCCGGACGATCGTGATCCGAAAGCGGAGGAGCTTGCGGCGAGGATTCCGTTCGCCCTGAGCCTGTCGAAGGGCGAGCACCCGAGGGCGCGGGTGCCCGGCCCTCACTCCGCCTCCGGCGCCCCTCCGGACCGGGCCACGTCCTCGCCCTTCACCTTCCCCGCGTCCATGCCCCGGGCGCGCCTCGTCATCTGGGCGAGGAGTTCGTCGAAGGGCGGCGCTTTCCCCTTCATGAACCGGAGCGGGTTCACGCGCGCGACGACGAACGCCTTGAGGTAGGGCGAGTCGAACCCCCGCTCCTTCAGCCGCTCCACCGCCTCGGCCACCGCGTCGTCGAGGTCGAGCACCCTCATCGCCCGGCGCTCGCGCTCGGCCGTCGCCTTCGAGAGCCGCTCTTCCAGGAACCCTTCCACCTTCCGGAGGATCGGCGCGTAGGCCCCGCCCGCGAGCCTCGGCCGCTCCTCGTAGGCGAAGCCGAGGGTGACGAGCCCCGGCTCCTCGAACTCGAGGGCCATCTCGCTCTCCCTCGGGTCGAGCGAGCCGGCGAGGTCCCGGAACATTCGCACGACCTCGAGCGCCTTCTCCCGGAGGTTGTGGGCCTTCTCGATGTTCAGGGCGAGGATCTGGTAGGCGACGGCGCGCTCGGGGACGAGGAGGGCGAGGACGGTCCTCGCGCCGAGCTCCTTCAGCGCGGTGAGCCGGTGCCCGCCGTTCGGGGTCATGTACCCGTCGCCCTCGCGGACCGCGACGATCGGGTCGAGGTAGCGGCGGGTCTTGTCCATCGCGAGGGTGAGCTTCCGGACGTGGGCGTCCGACACGTCGCGCTGGAACGGCGTCCGGTCCACCTTCTCCACCGGGAGGGCGGCGAAGAGGAGGGCGTGGCCGCCGAGCGGCTCCCGGTAGGCCGCGAGGACCGCGCCGCCGTCCGCCTCCACCGCCTTCGCGAGCGCCTCGAGCTCCGGGGGGCGCTCGGCGATCGCGAGCTGGGGCGGGAGGAGCTCGGTCGGCCGGAGCTTCACGCCCTTGCGGGCGCGCGGCCGGCCGGTCTTCGTCGCGGGGCGCTTCTTCGGGGGCATGGGGGCCATCGTAGCCCCTGGGCGGTTCCCAAACCGGCCCATTCCGTCTAGATCCCCTCTCCGTGATCGAGGTCCAGGGGCTCGCGAAGCACTACCAGGTCCACCGGCGGCCGCCGGGGCTCGTGGCCGCCCTCCGTTCGGTCTTCCGGCGGCGCTACGAGACCGTCCGCGCCGTGGACGGGATCGACTTCTCCGTCCGCGAGGGGGAGCGGGTCGGGTTCCTCGGCCCGAACGGCGCCGGCAAGACCACCACCCTGAAGATGCTCTCCGGCCTCCTCCACCCCACCGCCGGGGAGGTCCGGGTCGCGGGCCGGGTTCCGCAGCGGCGCGAGGCCGACTTCCTGAAGTCGATCACCCTCGTCATGGGGCAGAAGCAGCAGCTCATCTGGGACCTCCCGCCCGCCGAGACCTTCGCGATGAACCGGGCGATCTACGAGATCCCGAAGGCGCGCTTCGAGGAGACGCTCCGGGAGCTCGTGGACCTCCTCGAGCTCGGCGAGCTCGTCGACAAGCCGACGCGGCAGCTCTCCCTCGGCGAGCGGATGAAGTGCGAGCTCGCCGCGGCCCTCCTCCACCGCCCGCGGGTCCTCTTCCTCGACGAGCCCACGATCGGCCTCGACGTCTCGATGCAGGCCACCGTCCGCGCCTTCGTCCGGACCTACAACGAGCGGTTCGGCGCCACCGTCCTCCTCACGAGCCACTACATGGAGGACGTCGTCCAGCTCTGCCGCCGGGTCATCGTGATCGACCGGGGCCGGCTCATCTACGACGGCGACCTGCGGGCCCTCTCCCACGAGCTCCGCCCCGATCGACGGATCGTCGTCCGGTTCGCGAACGGGAGCGCCGCCCGGGAGGAGCTCGCCCGCTTCGGGACGGTCGTCTCGCACGACCCGGGGCAGGCGACGATCCAGGTCGCGGCGGACCGGGTCTCGGGATCGGTGGCCCGGATCCTCGGCGCCTTCGAGGTCGCCGATCTCACGGTGGAGGACCCTCCCCTCGAGGAGGTCCTCTCCGAGCTCTTCCGCGCCTCCCGGGGTGGCCTGCGGGGGTGACGGCCGCGCTCGCGCCTCGACGTTCGCCCTTCGACAGGCTCGGGGCGAACGGCCGCTTGCATGGCCGTTCCCGACCACGAATGCGCCGGTCACGGCGGTCCGGAACGACGCAGGAACGCCCCGCCCCCGCCCGCACCGCGGGTGGGATATCGTGCGGCCATGACGCGGACCGCGCTCGCCTTCACCCTGGCCGCCCTCGCGCTCGCGCAGACGGCCTGCAAGACCGTCCCGGTGGCTCCCCCCGCCCCTCCCGCGGGGCCCACCGCCTTCCCCGCCGACGCCCCCCGCCCGAAGGTCGCCCTCGTCCTCGGCGGCGGCGCGGCGCGCGGCTTCGCCCACGTCGGAGTGATCCGGGTGCTCGAGCAGGAGAAGATCCCGGTGGACCTCGTCGTGGGGACGAGCGTGGGGAGCCTCATCGGCGCGATCTACGCGAGCGACCGGAACTCGTTCGAGCTCGAGTGGACCGCCTTCCAGCTCGAGAAGGAGGACCTCCTCGACTACGGCCTCCTCAACGCCTTCATGGGGATGGGGCTCGCGAAGGGGGACGAGCTCGAGGCCTTCGTGAAGAGCCGCGTGAAGGCGGAGACGATCGAGCAGCTCCAGATCCCCTTCGCGGCCGTCGCCGCCGACCTGAACTGGGGGACGAAGGTCGTCCTCGACAGGGGGCCCGTCGCCCGCGCGGTCCGGGCGAGCTCGGCGATCCCCGGCGTCTTCCAGCCGGTGACGCACGTGGGGAAGCTCCTCGTGGACGGCGGGGTGGTGGAGAACATCCCGATCTCCGTCGCCCGGGAGAAGGGGGCGGACGTCGTCGTCGCGGTGGACATCTCCGAGAACGTGGGGAACACGAAGATCACGAACCTCGTGGACGTGATGCTCCAGGCCGCGAACATCATGTTCGCCCTGAACGTGGAGCACTCGAAGCGGGACGCCGACGTCCTCGTGACGCCGAACGTGGGCGACGTCGCGATGCTCGACTTCTCCCAGAAGAAGCGCTGCATGCAGGCCGGCATCGAGGCCGCCCGCGCGGCCGTCCCGCGGATCCGCAAGGCGATGGACGACTGGACGGCCCGGAAGCTCGCGGAGCGGGCCTCTCAGCCGCCGCGGTCGTAGCGGAGCCTGAGCCAGACCTCGCGCCCGGTGCCGGGCAAGGGCGCGTGCCCTCCCGGATACGGCTGCACGAACACGGCGCCCTGGTCGAGGGCGTCCTTCAGCCCCAGGCCGAGCTCGAGCCCCTTCGCGCCGGCGTCCCGCAGCGCGACGAAGAGGTCGAGGGTGGCCCTCGAGCCGATCCGCCCTCGCGCCGGCTCCCCGACGCCCTCCGTGCCGTCGTAGGCGGCCCGCCCGGAGAGGAGCGTGAACGAGGGCGAGACGACGAGCCGCGCCCGCGGCCGGAGCCGAGCCGCGAGGACGACCTTGTGCCCCGCGAAGCCCACGAGCCGATCCTCGTCCCCCGCCACCGCGTACGCCGGGACCCGGTTCTTCCCGCGCGCCGTGTAGTAGGACCAGGACGCGTCGGCCCCGGAAGCGCCCCAGCGCCAGTGGACCTCCGCCTCCACCCCCCGGCTCCCGGTCCGATCCTCGTTCGAGTAGGCCTCCGAGCCGTCGAAGGAGTAGACGATGGGCCGGTCGATCGTGATGTCGAAGACGTTCGCGGACGCGCGCAGGGCGTCGCCCATCCGCCAGCCCACCTCCGCCTCGAAGGCCCAGGTCCGCTCGGGGCGGATCGCCGAGGCCGCGTAGTTCACGTTCTCGATGGACGGCGCGCGGTAGGCGCCGCTCGCGAGGAGCTTCGCGTGGAAGGGCTCCAGGACCCGGGTCACGGTGAAGCGCGGGACGAAGGCCGTCTCCCAGGCGCTGTGGCGCTCGACGCGCGCCCCGGCCAGGAAGTTCGCGAGGCTCGTGTCCCAGGCGGCCTCCGCGAACCCCGCGAGGATCGTGTTCCGCACCTCGCTCTCCCCGGCGTAGGAGAGGAGGCCGTTCGCGAAGTCGTCGACCCTCCCGCGCTCGAGCGTCGCCTCCGCGCCGGCGAGGAGCCCCGGGCCCGAGAGCGTGTCCCAGGTCGCGGTGAGGCGCCCGGTGATCCGGTCGTTCGTGACCTCGTAGTAGTAGTCGGGGAGGTCGAGGGCGGAGGAGCGCCAGGGGCGCTCCCACCGGTAGACGACCTGCGGCACGAGGGTCACGTCCCGGCCGAGGTCGAGCGTGCCCCGGGCGTCCACCGCGGCGGTCCGCCAGCGCACCTCCACGCTCCTCGGGGCGAGGAGGTCGTAGCCGTCCCGCGAGGTCACGCGGTGGTCGTCGTAGATCGCCCGCACCTCCAGGGCGCGCCACATGGCGCGCGCGGTCACCGTGGCCGGGACGATCCGGGAGGCCTCCGCGAGATCCACGGTGTCCCCGGCGAAGTCCGCGTAGGTCCGGTCGCTCCGCACGCCGGTCCCGAGCGACGCGGTCGCGCCGAGCCGGAATGCCCCCGCCCGCCCCCCGGCCGCGGCGGTGAGCCCTCCGCTCGACGCGCCCGCGACGCGCCCGGCCGAGACGGAGCCCGCGGCGCCGGCGAGGCTCGCGCTCCGCGTGACGACGCTCACGACCGCGAGCTCCGCCTGACCTCCGTAGATCGCGGAGCCCGGCCCGCGAACGATCTCGATCCGCTCGACCTGATCGATCGGCAGGTGCTGCCCGAGCGGAAACGTGCCGTAGGAGAGGTCGTTCATCTCGATCCCGTCCACGATGTAGAGGATCTTCCCCTCCTGGCCCCAGATCCCGCGGAAGCCCGCCCCGACGACGTTCGACACGTCGAGCGCGAGCGCGAAGCCGGGGACCTGCACGAGGACCTCGCCGAGATCCCTCGCGCCGCTCGCGACGAGGTCCTCCCGCGTGAGCACGGTGACCACCGCGGGAGTGGCCCGGAGCCCGCGGATCCGGCTCGAGGCGATCGCGGTCTCCCGCTGGAGCTCCACCTCGTCGGAGGGGACCGCTGGCGGTCCCGAGGCGGTGGCGAGGCACGGCACGGCGATCGACGCGAGGAGCGCGGCGAGCGAGACGCGAGCGGTCATGGCTGGAAGGCCTCCGGCCCGACCGGCGGGCCGTCCCGAGGAATGTCCTTCTCGTATCGTGGAGCCAGGGGGGACGGGAGTCCTCGGAGCGCGGGACGCGCGCAGTTGCCCGGGCGCGGATGTGGGGACGGCGGCGGGGAGGTGGGCCGCGGGCGCGCGCTGGGGGCCGGCGCCCGGTCATGGCGGCGCACGGTCGAACCGTTCTGCGACGCTCGCCGCCGCCAGGCAACGCCATCAGCGGTGGAACGGGCAGGCCTCCCCGATGCACTCGCCGTTCCGGCCCGACCACTCGCAGGCGGGGCCGCGGGCGGGGATCGCCGCCCCGAGGTGCTCCTTCGCGAAGCGGGCGGCGGCGAGGATGGAGAGGAACGAGTCCCGCTTGCAGCAGCGGGGGCCGTCCGTCCGCGACACGGCGTCGAGCGCCCGGACGGTGAGCCGGTTCGAGAGGCCGCGCTCGGGCCCCCGGAGCGGGGTGGAGCCGGTCGCGATCGCCGCGAAGGTCCCCGTGCCGATCGCCGCGCCGCAGGCCCCCTGCACGCCGCAGAAGCCGCCGAGCACGGGCTCCGACCGCCTCCGCGCCTCGGCGACCCGCTCCGCCCTCCGCTCCGGCTCGCCCCGGACGTTGGACCAGGCGGCGAGGAGGACGGCGGGCACCAGGAAGTGGTGCTCGGGGCCGTGCAGCTTCAGGGCGGGGTGGCGCATGAGCCGCACGGCGAGGGCGACCGGGTCCCGCTCCTCGCTCGCGGCGCAGGCCCGCTCGATCACGTCCTTCGCCGGCGCGGCGTGGCAGGCGTCGCAGGCGAAGTGGCCGGCGGCGCAGCGGGCGTTCGACGTCCGGACCCCGCCGCAGAGCGCGCAGGTCATCGCCTCGCCCGCGGGCAGGTAGACGAGCTCCGCCCCGCAGAGGAGGCAGCCGGTCGCGTGCTCGGGGACGGGTGTCACGGGGGCGGGGGTCATCGCCGCCTCTTCGAGCCCCGGTACCGGGCGGAGGGTTCCGCCGTGCCGCCGGGCGCGGGCGGCCGGACCGGGTCCACCGGCTCGAGGAACGGGAAGCGGAAGAAGTCGGTGTCGCGCGTGTAGATCCGCCGGATCCCGTGCTCGCGCATGAGGACCGCGATGTGGGCGTCGTGCAGCAGCCTTCCCGAGAGGTCCGGGAGGGCTCCGAGGACCTCCGCGGCCACCGCGGCATGGCGCGGGGTCGCCGCGAGGACCGAGAAGCCCGGCGAGGCGAGGAGCGCCTCCACGAAGCCCCACGCGCCCGTCACTGTCCATGGCCGCGGGGTCGCGCCGCGGTGGGTCGTCACGCGGAGGAACTCGTAGACGACGCTCCACGTCGTGAACCAGGCTCCCTGCTGGCGCCGCCAGCGCTCGACCGCCTCCCGGCACGGGGCATGGAATGGAGAATCGGAGCGCGCCGCGTGGACGAGCACGTTCGTGTCGACGACGAACACGCTAGACCCCCTTCGACCAGCTCGCCATCTCCTGGACGAGCGGGTCCTCGGCGTCGAGGAGGTCCTGGAGCCCCTGCCGGTCGGCGGGGTCCGCGACCCACCCTCCCCCGTCCCAGGCCGGGAGGGGAGGGAGCGGCTTCGCCTTCTCCTCGCGCCCGAGGAGCGACCGCAGCGCGACCTCCACGAGCTCGGACATCGTCCGGCCTTCCTCTGCCGCGCGGGCCTTCAGGCGGCGCATGACACCCTCGTCGATCTCGAGCGTCGTCTTCATACGGATACCCATATACAGCAGGACGGGTTTCCGTCAACGGCCCTCCGGAGCCGGCACCGCCCTCCCCGCCGCCGCGACGACCTCGACGGTGGACGCCTCCCCGAGCGCGAGCCCGTCGCCCCGCGCCTCGGCTCCCGTCACGCGCACGAGGTCGCCGCGCAGGAGCCCCTCGAAGCGCCGGTTCCCGTCCCGGACGTGCCTCTCCTGGAGGGAGAGCCCCAGCCGTCCCTCGGGGCCGCACCCCATGTAGCGGAGCCGCCCCTTCGACGGGAGCGGCTCAGAGACGATCCGGAAGACCCGGCCCGGCGGCGGCTCGGCCCAGCCCTCGCCCTTCGGCGCGAGGACGAGGTAGCTCATCTTCACCGCCTCCTTCCGGAGGCCGGCCGCCTTCCCGATCTGCGCGACGAGCGGGGGCGGCTCGATCGGCCGCTCCGCGTGGCACCAGTCGGTCTCCCGGAGGAGGGCGGGGCAGGGGGCGCGGAAGAGACAGGGGGCCCGGACGGCGAAGCCGCGGGCGACGAGGAGGTCGCGGACCCGCAGGAGGGCGCGGGAGGTGTCCCGGAGGGCCGGCTCCAGGACGAGGAGCGAGCCCCCCGGCGCGAGGAGCCCCGCTGCCTCCTCGAGGAGCCCGGCGCGGCGCGCGTCGGCCTCCGGGCCGGGGAAGAGCTCGTTCACGACGTGGCCCATCGTGACGAGATCGAAGCGGCGCGCCCCGGCGAGCTCGGCGAGGGGCCGGCCGCGCGAAGGGTTCCACTCCCGCGTCGCGAGCGGCTCCCCCGCCTCGGCCGCGAGCCGGCGCGCGGCGTCGAGCGCCCTCGCCGAGCGGTCCGCGGCGACGACCTCGGCCGCCCCGGCGTCGAGGGCGGCGAAGGCCACCGGCCCGGGTCCGCTCCCGAGGTCGAGCACCGCCTTCGGCCTCCGCGGGAGCTCGGAGATCGTCCCCCGGGCCTGGAGCCAGGAGACGGGCCAGTAGAAGAGGAGGTAGGCGCCGAGGAGCCGCTCCTCGTCCATGTACCTCGCGCCGGCGAGCTCGCGCTCGCGCGTGAGCCCCCGGGAGAGGCGCGCCACGGCGGCGGCGACCTCGCGGAGCTCGTCCGGAAGGAGCCGGTCGG
>JBBIPT010000172.1:0-8489 GCA_037442705.1 Anaeromyxobacter sp. | reverse complement strand
GCGGCGCGCCGGGCCCCTGTCCAGGTGAGGACCCAGGCCGCGGCGGCGCCGGTGACGAGCCCGCCTCCGTGGGCCAGGTGATCGAGGGAGAGGAAGATCCCGCCCACCAGGCTCCAGACGAGGATCGACCCGAGGATCCAGCGGGCGGGGCGGCTCCGCGCGAAGGCGCCGAGGGAGCCGAGGGCCCTCCCGTGGAGCACGAGCGCGGCGCCCACCGTGCCGAAGAGGGCTCCCGACGCTCCGGAGGAGACGGCGTCCTGGCCGAGGAGGGAGAGCGACGATCCACCGGCCGCGCCCGCGGCGTAGACGGCGAGGAAGCGCGCGGAGCCGATCGCGCGCTCCACGAGGCGGCAGGCGGGCAGCCCGAAGAAGACGTTCCACGCGAGGTGGAGCCAGCCGGCGTGGATCAGGGCGGCGGAGAGGAGGCGCCAGGGCTCTCCGGACCAGACCCGGCTCCGCTCCAGCGCGCCGAACCGGACGCTCACCGGCACGTCGAGGGAGGAGCCGTGGAGCTCGATCCAGGCGAGCCAGAGGACGGAGAGGGCGGCGAGGACGAGGCTCGCGGGCGCACGCGCCACCCATCCCGCCGCCCGGGAGGGCGGTCCACCTTCCGGGCGAGGGGCGGGATCCATCCGGCGCAGGATAACCCCCCGGCCCGCGGCCGAACCAAGGCTTCAGGCCTCGGGCTTCAGGCCTCGGGAAATGCATCTCCGCGGCCGTTCCCGAGGCCCGAGGTCCGAGGCCCGTGACCGAGGATGTTCTCGAATCGACCTCGGTCGTCTAGGATGGGGAGGCATGGCGGAGTTCATCGTGAACCCGCGTCGCGCCCCGCGGGCCCCGGCCCGCTGCCAGGCGTTCGTGCAGTCCTCCGACGGCCCGTTCGAGTGCGAGACCGAGGACATCGGCTCCCGCGGCTGCCAGCTCGTCGCCCCCCGGGCCGTGAGGAAGGGGGAGCCGGTCGAGATCGCCGTCTCGAACGGGAAGATCGCCGATCCGCTCCAGGTCCGCGGCAAGGTCGCGTGGGTGAGCGCCCAGGCCCCCTGGCGCGTCGGCGTCGCGTTCGACGAGGCGGTGGTCCCCGGCGCGGCGCGCTGGTTCGAGCGGCTCGTCGCGGCCCATCCGGGGCTCGGCTCGTTCCGGCGGGTACCCGAGAAGATCCCGGTCGAGGCGATGGTCTACCTCGGCCCGCCGCCCCGCTTCCTCCTCGACTTCACGGCGGACGAGGCGGGGCTCCTCCGCGCCATCGCGAGCGGCGCCCGGGTGGACGAGCTCATGGCCCGGCTCCGCGACCGCTGGCCGGCCGCGCAGCGGGCGCTCTTCTCCCTCATGGCCCGGCAGGCGGTGACCCTCACCCGCGGGCAGGCCGCGCACCCGGACGCCTGGAAGCGGATCCTCACCGAGGTGGAGGCCTCCCTCGCGATCGAGTCCCTCGGCAGCGCCGGTCCCCCCGTGGCGGCGCCCCCGTCCCCCCGGCCTGCGGCTCCGCCGCCCGGGCGGACGGCGACGCCCCCGCCGACGCCCCGCGCCACGCCGGCCCCGATCCCCTCGGCGTCGCCCTGGGGCGCCCCACCTCGGGACCCGAGCCGCGTCGTCGAGATCCACGACGAGGGCGGGCCGCCCCTCGAGATCGCGACGCCCGCCCCCATCCGGCCCGGACAGGAGCCGGCCGCGGCCGCCATCGCCGCCCAGCCGCCGAAGCCCGACTTCAAGGGCGCGGGGGTGGGCTGGCGCGCGAGGGCGCCGCGCCTCCGGCCTCCGGAGGCGCAGAAGCTCTTCGAGGAGGCGCTCGGGGAGATCCGGGCTCAGAACGTGAACGGCGCCATCGCCCTCCTGCGTCGGGCCCTCGCGCTCAGCCCAGGCGATCCCGAGATCGCCTCCGAGCTCGGGAAGCTCGCCTTCAAGGACCGGCTCGGCCCGTCCTGATGGCCATCATCGGGCGCGTCGAGCCAAGGCGTTCGCCCTTCGACAGGCGAAGGGCGGCCGGATCCCATCCTGTCCGCTCGTGGTGATCCTCGACGGGCTCGGGGGAACCACGAGCGGTCCCGGACCCGGCGCAGGCGGGCGCGGCCATGCGCCCGCCGGCGGCACGGATCGCGGGCTCCGGCACGCCCCGAGGGCACCCGCGCGCCGGGGGCGATCGCTCTCCAAAGTGGACCGGAGCCATCGGGAATTTCCGAGCCAAATCGCGGCGATCCCTTGACTGGACGCCTCGCGGGCTGATACCACGCGGCCCTCTCGCAGCGCCCCCCCCATCCACATACGGAGGGATCGGACCCCGATGTCCTACTCCATCGTCCGCCACGAAGCCTTCTCCGACACGACCTTCCTCTGGGAGGTCCACGCCCCCGACGTCGCCGCCGCGGCCGAGCCCGGCCACTTCGTCATGCTCCGCCTGCACGACGGCTCGGAGCGCATCCCGCTCACGGTGGCCGACTTCGACCGCAAGAAGGGCACCATCACGATGGTCGTCCAGACGCTCGGGAAGACCACGCGCGAGATGATGGAGGACTACGAGGCCGGCGACGCCTTCGCGGACTTCGTCGGCCCGCTCGGCCTCCCGCAGCACGTGGAGAAGGTCGGGCACGTGGTGCTCGTGGGCGGCGGCCTCGGCGTCGCGCCGGTCTACCCGCAGCTCCGCGCCTTCAAGGAGGCGGGGAACCGCACGACCGGCGTCATCGGCTTCCGGAACAAGGGCCTCGTCTTCTGGGAGGACAAGTTCGGGGAGTACTGCGACGATCTCGTCGTCTGCACGGACGACGGGTCCTACGGGAAGCCCGGATTCGTCACGGCGGCGCTGAAGGAGATCCTGGAGAAGGACAGGCCGGACCTCGTCATCGCCATCGGGCCGCTCCCGATGATGAACGCCTGCGTGGAGACGACGCGGCCGTACGGCGTGAAGACGATGGTGTCGCTGAACGCCATCATGGTGGACGGCACGGGCATGTGCGGCTCCTGCCGCGTGACGGTGGACGGCAAGGTCTCCTTCGCCTGCGTCGAGGGGCCGGACTACGACGGCCACAAGGTGGACTTCAAGGAGCTCCTCGCCCGCCAGAAGCGGTTCAAGAGCCAGGAGACGCGCGCGAACGAGGACTACGCCCACGTCTGCAACCTCGAGAAGGAGCTCTTCCAGCTCGACAAGAAGAACTACCGGAAGATCAAGGACCTCCCCCCGAAGCAGACGCACATGCCCGAGCGCGACGCGCTCGAGCGCTCGCGGAACTTCAAGGAGGTGAACCTCGGGTACACGCTCGAGCAGGCCATCGGCGAGGCGGAGCGCTGCATCCAGTGCGCGAAGCCGACCTGCATCGCCGGCTGCCCGGTGGCGATCGACATCCCGCGGTTCCTCAAGCACCTCGTCGTCCGCGACATCGACGGCGCGGCGGACGTGATCAAGGAGGCGAACGCCTTTCCTTCGATCTGCGGCCGCGTCTGCCCGCAGGAGACGCAGTGCGAGGCGCAGTGCGTGATCGCGAAGAAGGTGGAGTCGGTCGGCATCGGCCGCCTCGAGCGCTTCGTCGGCGACAACGCCCGGCCGAAGGCGGTCGTCCCGCCGAAGTTCGACAGGAAGCTCGGCAAGGTCGCGATCTGCGGCTCCGGACCCGCCGGCCTCTCCGCCGCGGCCGACCTCGTGAAGTACGGGGCCGACGTGACGATCTACGAGGCGCTCCACGTCGTGGGCGGCGTGCTCCAGTACGGCATCCCCGCCTTCCGCCTCCCCCGCGAGATCATCGACCGCGAGGTGAAGCAGCTCACCGACCTCGGCGTGAAGATCGAGACGAACAAGGTGATCGGGAAGACCTTCACCGTGCCGCAGCTCCTCGGCGAGAAGGGCTACGACGCCGTCTTCCTCGGCGTCGGCGCGGGCGCCCCGTCGTTCATGGGGGTTCCGGGCGAGAGCGCGAGCCAGGTCTACTCGGCGAACGAGTTCCTCACCCGCGTGAACCTCATGGGCGGGAACACCTTCCCGTTCAAGGACACGCCGATCACCATCGGGAAGAGCGTCGCGGTCATCGGCGCCGGGAACACCGCGATGGACTGCCTGCGCGTCGCGAAGCGGCTCGGCGCGCCGACCGTCCGGTGCGTCTACCGCCGCACGGAGGCCGAGGCGCCGGCCCGGATCGAGGAGATCCGGCACGCGAAGGAGGAGGGGATCGAGTTCTTCTTCCTCCACGCGCCGGTCGAGGTCTTCCAGGACGCGGAGGGCAACGTGAAGGGGATGAAGGTCGAGGAGATGGTCCTCGGCGATCCCGACGAGAAGGGGCGCCGCAAGCCCATGCCCACCGGGAAGTTCAAGGACCTCGACTGCGACACGGTCGTCGTCGCGCTCGGGACCAAGGCGAACCCGATCGTCACGCAGTCCACCCCGGGGCTCGGCCTGAACAAGTGGGGGAACATCGCCGCGGACGACGGGAAGCCCGAGTCCACCCAGGCGACGAACCTCCCCGGCGTCTTCGCCGGCGGCGACATCGTCACCGGCGGCGCCACCGTGATCCTCGCGATGGGGGCGGGCCGCCGCGCCGCACGCTCGATCGCCACCTACCTCCAGTCCGGGAAGAAGTGGCCGCTCACGGCCGAGGACGTCGCCAGGTTCGTGCCGCCCGCGCAGTCGGGCGCGCCCTCCACGAAGCACGCCGGGGCGGTCGCGACCGGCCAGGAGTCCGCCGTGAAGTGCCCGAAGTGCCACCGCCCGGTCGAGGGCGACGAGAGCTACGTCTGCTGCGCCGAGGCGAGGCTGCAGTGGCGCTGCGACGACTGCGGCAAGGTGAGCGAGGGCTTCGCCTTCCCCTACGGGATGTGCCCCGCCTGCGGCGGCAAGCTGAAGGTCCTCGACGAGCGGAAGATCGAGGAGGCGACCGCGCTCGAGGCGATCCGGATCGCCTTCGAGATCGAGCTCGGCGGGATGGCCTTCTACGAGCGGGCCGCGCAGGAGGCGAAGGACCCGGTGCTGAAGGAGCTCTTCGGGAAGTTCGCCGGGATGGAGAAGGAGCACATGGCGACCCTCTCCGCCCGCTACCACGCGGAGGTCCCCGCGCCGTCGAAGGACTTCACGGTGGACCGCGCCGCGGTCTACGCGGGCATCGCGAGCAGGCCCGAGGACCCGGCCAACCTCTTCCGGATCGCCATCGCCTTCGAGCAGCGGGCGGTGAAGTTCTTCGAGGAGCGGGTGGCGAAGACGCCCGAGGGGTCGGTCGAGCGCCAGCTCTACAAGGAGCTCGCCGCGGAGGAACGCGAGCACGTCGATCTCCTCACCACCGAGCTGGAGCGGTGGAAGGCCGGGAAGCCGGGGCTCATGTAGGCCCCGCCACGTGGGAAGCGGCCTCCGGGCCGCCGCCGCCCGCCGCGCGCGACCCAAGGGGCCGCGCCGGCGGGCGTCGCGCTTCCCGGGCGCGTTCGTCGCGGCCCCAAGGAGGTTCGCCCCGGGAGGGGCGGGCGGGCGTAAGCTCCAGGGGTGATGGCGGTGATCTCTCGGGTGGAACCGCAGCCTTCGCCCTTCGACAGGCTCGGGGCGACCGGATCCTTCTCGGCCCGCTCGTGGTGACCCCTCGACAGGCTCGGGGGAACCACGAAGCGGTCTGGAGCGAAGCAAGCGGACGCAAGCGGGCACGTCCATGACCCAGCACCTCTACCGGAAGCAGCACGTCGTCACGTCGGTGGTGGCCGTCATCGTGGACGACGCGGAGCGGGTCGTGCTCACGCGCCGGGCCATCCCGCCCTTCGAGGGGCTCTGGGTCATGCCCGGGGGGAAGATCGACCTCGGGGAGCCGATCGTCCGGGCGGTCCACCGGGAGGTGCGGGAGGAGATCGGCATCGACGTCGTCGTGGGCGGGCTCCTCGACGTCTTCGAGCACCTCACCGCGGGGCCGGACGACGACCACTTCGTCATCCTCTACTACCGGTGCAGGCCATGCGGGCGCGACCTCTCCGTCAACCCGGAGGAGGTCGCGGAGGCGCTCTGGGTTCCGCGCCGGGACCTCTCCGGGTACCCTCTCTCCCGGGGGACGCGTCATGTGCTCGGGAAGCTCTTCCCGGAGGTCCGGGAGGAGGACCCCCCGGGAGGCGGGTGACGGATGGTCCGGATCCTCGAGGCGGAGGTGAACCTCGAGTACGAGCTCGGGCACCACCAGCACGCGCTCGTGGCGCAGATCCCCGTCCGGCTGCGGCGGGCGGCGCAGGGCTGGGCGATCGAGGATCGGGAGGGCCAGTGGCGGTCGGTCCGGTCGGTGCTCGACCTCGTGGCCGAGGGGGAGCAGAACCTCAAGAGGCTCCACTTCCTCCTCTTCCCCGAGTGCGCGGTCCCCGCCGACCGGCTCGACGACGTTCTCGCCTGGGTGGAGCGGCGCGCCCGCCCGAACACCGTCACGATCTTCGGGCTCGAGCACGTGAGGCTGTGCGCCTACCGGGAGGCGCTGCGCCGCTTCGCCGCCGACAACGGCCCCGCGCTCGAGCTCGTGCAGCGGGACGTGGACGCGGGGGACGTCCTCGGGCTGCCGGTGAACTGGTGCTGCGTGGCGGTGAAGGAGGCGACGGGCCGGCCGAGGGTCTTCCTCGAGGCGAAGACCCATCCCTTCCGCGGAGAGGAGTTCCTGCGGGCCTACGAGGATCTCTACCGCGGGCCGCACTTCTGGCTGTTCCGGAGCAGCCCCGCCTGCTTCCACTTCATGGCGATCATCTGCCTCGACTACCTCTACCGGGACCTCTACGCCTCCAACGTCCGCGCGATCATCGACCACGCGAACCGGATGTACTTCTCCACGCGCCAGACGCTCGACGCGCTCTTCGTCATCCAGTGCAACCCGAAGCCGGAGCACCGCGCCTACCGGGACGTGCTCTCCGGGTTCTACGGCGAGTACATCGAGGACACCCCCGGCGTCCGCGAGACGGCGACGGTCTTCGCGAACTGCTCGGACGAGAGCGTGATCGAGGGGCACGACGGGGACGGCTCGTTCGGCGTCTCCCAGGTGATCATCGGGCCGCGCCACAAGCTCCGGCGGGTCCGGCTCCCCGAGTTCTCCACCGACGACTTCGGCGGCGCTCCCCTCGGGCGGCTCCGCTTCAGCACGCCGACGCGCCTCTACTACTTCAACCTCCCGCTCCACCACGAGCTCGACCCGCGCTCGTCGCGGATCCCGGTGAAGGTGCACACCGTGCTCCGCCGCGGCGAGTCCGGAGCGTGGGAGCGGGTGAGCGGCGAGCTCCTCGACGACCCCGCGCCGCGGCCGGAGTAGGGCGCCCCGGACCGCCGGTCCCGGCAGCCGGGGCGCTCGCCCGAGGCCCGACGAGGGCGACCAGACGACCGAGCACGATCGTGGACACCCTTGGGCTTCAGGCCTCGGGCGATGGATCCCTGCGGCCGTTCCCGAGGCCCGAGGCCGATCGCGAATCAGCCCCCGAAGCCGAGCCAGATGGTGAGCAGGGCTGCGCCCACCGAGATCAGGAGGAGGACGAACGCGGCGGCCACGATCTCGGGCCCCACCTTCGCTCGGTGCAGGCGGACATCCGTCGCCTTCGCCATGGAACCTCCCTTCGCCAGACCGTCAGGAACGATCTTGGGCCCGTCGGGTCGAGCTGTCTACCCACCGTCGGCGGGGGGGAGGGCGGCCCGCTTGCGCCACGTCAAGGTTCCGGGTTCCTGCGCCGGGGGGAGCCCAGGAGCGACGGAGCGCGATCCGGAGAGACACAGGCGTCAGGCCGGCGTCAGGCCTCAGGCCTCGGGGGAGTGCACCTCCGGGTCCGTTCCCGAGCGAGGCCCGAGCCGAGGTCCGAGGCGAAAGGCCGACCACGGATCGCGAGTGGCCGTTCAGCGGGAGCGAGCGCGGGGCATGCGCGCGCGGCGGCCGTCCACGAGCCGGAGCTTCTCCTCGCGGGAGAGCCTCTTCAGCGCCGCCTCGCGCCGGAGGGCGTCGCCCCGGTCGCGGGCGGGGCGGGACCAGACGAGGGTCACCGGGAGGCGGGACCTCGTGTAGCGGCCGCCCTTGCCGCGGGAGTGGGCCGCCACGCGGGCGCGGAGGTCGTTCGTCGCCCCGGCGTAGAGGGTGCCGTCGCCGCAGCGGAGCAGGTAGACGCGCCAGCGCGGAGGCGGCGTCCTCCCCCCGGCCGGAGCCCGTCCCACGCCGGCCGCCCGCCGAGCGATGGGCTAGCGCCCCCGCTGCGAGGCGCGGCGCTGCTGCATGGCGACGAACGGGTTCGACGGCTTCCCCTGCCGGGTCTGGGCCCGGCCCTGCTCCTCGGGGCCGTGCGGGTGCTCCTCGCCGGCGGCCACGGGCGCCGCGCGCTTCACCGGCTTGCCTTCCTTCTTCCGCTTCTTGCTCACGGGCATCTTCGCGCTCCCACGTGGTTCGTCCGGGCCGATCCGTAACCCGGCGACCGCCCCGCGCGCAACGGCCGTCGCGCGCGGCGCTCGGTCGAAGGGCTTCCATCAGGCGGCGGAGCCGGCGAGCCGGTCGACCGATTCCACCGGCTGGTCGTCGAGGCCGCGCCGGGACAGGACG
>JBBIPT010000171.1:0-8517 GCA_037442705.1 Anaeromyxobacter sp. | reverse complement strand
CCCCGTCGCGGGGGCTCCTCGACAGGCTCGGGGGAACCGCGAGCGCGGGGTGCGGCCGTGAAGATGGTCGACGTCGGCGCGAAGCCGAAGACGGAGCGCGTCGCGGTCGCGCGCGGCTTCGTGTCGATGTCCCGGGCCACGGTCGCGCGGGTGCGGCGGGGCGAGGTGGAGAAGGGGGACGTCCTCGCGGCGGCCCGGCTCGCGGGCATCCTGGCCGCGAAGAAGACCCCGGACCTCGTCCCCCTCTGCCACCCGGTCGCCCTCTCGGCCGTGGACGTCCTCGCGAAGCCGGCCGCGGGCGGCGTGGAGGTCACGGCCACGGTGCGGACGGTGGACCGGACCGGGGTGGAGATGGAGGCGCTCGCCGCCGTCGCCGCCGCCTGCCTCACGATCTACGACATGCTGAAGCGCCACGAGCGCGGGATGCGGATCGAGCGGGTGGAGCTCCTCGAGAAGTCGGGCGGCCGGACCGGGGACTGGAAGCGCCCGGCGAAGCGGCGCTGAGGAGCGCCTCGCCTGGATCCATCCGGGCCCGTTCGAGCGCGAGCCTGGAGCGCGAGCCTGTCCGGGAGTCACCACGGACGATCTTCCATACGGCCGTTCGCCCTGAGCCTGTCGAAGGGCGAACGTCGCGCCTCGATCCGCGCGACCACCCGCCACGGGGCCGGTCCTCATCGCGACGGGGTCCGCTCGAGCCCCAGGAACGCGAGGGCGTTCCCCCCGCAGACCCGGGCGATCACCGCCTCGGCGAGCCCCGACCTCCTCAGCCGGCGCACGGTCCGGAGGACCTCCGCCCATCCCCGCCGGACGCCCGCGGCGGTGGCGGGGGCCGCCTCGCCCGACGGGACGAGCGCCCCGGACACGCCGAAGAGCCGGAGGTCCTCGACGTCCCGCGCCCGGAGCGACCCGGCCTGGAGAAAGGGGTCGAACCACATCGGCAGGATCGTACCGCGAGTCCCGGCCCGCGCTCACGCAGGCCGGCCCGGGGCCGCCGCCGTCAAGGCTGCCGCCGGAGGAAGGTCGCGCCCCCGTCCTCCACCCAGTCGAGGTCGAGGGCGGAGGCGAGGGGCAGCTCCACCGGCCCGAGCACGAGGAGGCCCCCGGGGTGGAGGGAGCCGACGAGCTTGTAGAGGACGGGCGCCGCCGTCTCCGGGGTGAAGTAGATGAGGACGTTCCGGCAGAGGACGAGGTCGAAGGGGCCGCCGGGAGGGGCGGGGTCCGGGACGAGGTTGTGGCGCGCGAAGCGGACGAGGGCGCGGACCTCGGGGGCGATGCTTCGCTCCGCGGTCCCCTCGAGCCACCGATCCGCGATCCGCCGCGGGAGCTTCCGCAGGGACCGCGGGCCGTAGACCGCCGTCTCGGCGACGTACAGGGAACGCTCGGAGACGTCGGTCGCGAGGATCCGGTCCCCTTTGCCGCGCCGCCCGGCCTCGAGGAGGGCCATCGCGACGCTGTAGGGCTCCTCGCCCGTCGCGCACCCCGCCGACCAGATGGAGAGGGGACCGGGGCTCTCCGCCGCGATCCGCCCGAGGGCCTCGAGCTGCTCGGGGTGGCGCCAGAAGACCGTCTCCGCGACGACGGAGTGCTCCACGAGCGCGGCGATGGCCGCGGGCTCCCGCGCGAGGATCCTCCGCGCGAGGGCGGCGGGCTCCTCGCCGAGCGCGGCGGCGGCAGCGTCGAGGCCGTCCCGCAGCGCCGGCTCGAGGCCGCCCCAGAGCGAGACGCCGGCCTCGTCGGCGAGGACCTGCGCCACCTCCGAGAGGGAAGGGGCGGCTCGGCGGCTCGTGCGTTCCAACGGTCGGTCCTCGGCGGGGCGCGGGCCGGCGGCCGGTTCGGGCGCGCCTCCCACGGCTCGGCTCCAGAGACGATAGAGCGTCGCGACGGCCGGTCAAATCCTGGGACCGTGGGATATCCGGGCTGCCCCCCGCGATCGGCCCACAGGCTCATGGCGGCGCCCGGTTGACTCGATCGGAACGGTTCCGCCGCCGCCATGAGGAGATCCGGCGCCTTCGGCGCCTCTGCGCGGGGGAAGAAACTCTCCCCCCGCGGACCCCCCATCGCGGGCGTCGTCGCAACTGGGCACCGCCATCACAGCCGTTCGCCCCGAGCTTGTCGAAGGGCGAACGTCGCGGCTCGCCCCCCGTGCCGCCATCAGCCGCTCGTCCCCGCTCCGGGCTGCGAGGGCCTCCGGGCGCACCGATCCATCCGAAGCCGGCCTCGATCTCCTCCTCTCGAGGAAGGCATTGGAGACGGTGACGTGGAGCCGGCGGAGGTCGGCGGTGAGGGGACGGTGACGGGGCGGGCCTCGCGAGCGGGCGCCGCCGTCGGATGCAGCGCGGGCGAAGCGGTCGGCGCTGCCGCCTGCGACATCATGGCAGCGGGCGGAGGGGCCGAGTTGGCATGTGGTCGTCCTTCCAGTTGAACTCCTGCGCCGGAGGAACGCCCGGCCCCGGCGAAGAGAGGCGCCGGCTCCGTCGCACGGGAGACCGCGCCGGCCGCCGCCCGGACCACGGTCACGACGGCGCGGCGCGGCGCGTTCTCGTCCGGCCGGATCTCCGCGGCGACCTCGGCCGCCTCGCGCTTCGACAGGTGGAAGAACCGTGGCAGGACCTCGCCCCGGTTCTCCGTGGTGAGCACCCGGGCGACCTCGACGACGCTCGTGATGCAGAGCCGCCCCTCCCGGAGGTGCTCGATGACCTCCGGGAACCGCTGGACGAGGTCCGAGGCGGTCTTGCGGTAGTGGGCCGCTCCGCGCGACAGGCCGAGCTCGCGGTGGAGGAAGGAGAAGAGGCTCGCGTGCCCGAGCTCGAGCCAGAGCCGCCTCCGGTCGAAGTCCGCGAGGAGGACGAGGAAGTCGGCGAGGGCGTTGCGCTCGTCGCGGAGGAGGGAAGCGAGGCGGAGGGTGGGGTCGCGTGCGGAGTTCATGCACGCATCGTCTCATGCGTTGTCGGGAGCTCCGGGAACGCGCGCATTCGCGATACGCATACGCCCCAGGCTCGCCCTCGCCACGGCCCCGGTGGCCCCGCCCCGCCCCGCCGCCCCTCCGTCCCACGCCTCGGAGGTTCCCGAATCGCCCCCGGTGGATTAGGTTCCGCGCATGTCCGCTCCCCGCAAGCAGCCCTTCGCCGCCGTGGTCCTCGCCGCCGGCAAGGGCACGCGAATGAAGTCCCGCAAGGCGAAGGTGCTCCACGAGCTCGGCGGCCGGCCGCTCGCCTGGTATCCCGTGCGCCGGGCGCTCGAGGCGGGCGCCGGCCCGGTCGTCGTCGTCGTCGGGCACCAGGCGGAGGCGGTGGAGGCCGCCCTCCGGGCCGCGCTCCCGGAGGCGCCGCTCCTCTTCGCGGTCCAGACGGAGCAGCTCGGGACGGCGCACGCGGTCCTCGCCGCGAAGGGGCGGCTCCGCGGGTGGACGGGGCCGATCGCGATCCTCTCCGGGGACACGCCGCTCCTCGAGGCGGACACCCTCCGGAGCGTCGTCCTCGCCCGGGCGCGGGCGCGGGCGCCGATCGCCCTCGCCACGATGACGCCGGAGGCGCCGCGGGGCTACGGGCGCGTCGTCCGGGACGCGAAGGGGCGGCCGGTCCGCGTCGTGGAGGAGAAGGACGCGACGGCGGAGGAGCGGGCGATCGGCGAGGTGAACGCGGGGCTCTACTGCGCCGAGGCGGAGTTCCTCTGGAAGGCCCTCGCGAAGGTGGGGAAGGGGAACGCGCAGCGGGAGTTCTACCTCACCGACCTCGTCGCGGACGCGGCGCGCCGCGCCGGCGTGGCGGCGGTCCGGGTGCCGGCGGACGAGGCGGCGGGCGTGAACGACCGGGAGGAGCTCGCCCGGGCGGCGCGCGTCCTCCTCCGGCGCCGGGCCTCCGCCCTCATGAAGGCCGGGGTGACGATCGAGGATCCGGACCGCTTCGACTGCGACGAGGGGGTCGAGATCGCCGCCGACGTCGTGGTGGAGCCGGGCGTCCGGCTCCTCGGCCGGACGAGCGTCGGCAGGGGCTGCCGGATCGGGGCGGGGGCGATCGTCGTGGACTCCACCCTCGGGGAGGACGTGACCGTCCGGCCGTACACCGTGATGGAGGAGTCCCGCCTCGCGCGGGGGGCGATCGTGGGGCCGTTCTCGCGCCTCCGGCCGGGGAGCGACATCGGCGAGGAGGCCCACCTCGGGAACTTCGTCGAGACGAAGAAGGCGCAGCTCGGGAAGGGCGCGAAGGCGAACCACCTCGCCTACCTCGGCGACGCGACGGTCGGGGCGAAGGCGAACATCGGCGCCGGCACGATCACCTGCAACTACGACGGGGAGAAGAAGAACCCCACGGCGATCGGGGCGGGGGCGTTCGTCGGGTCGGACTCGATCCTCGTCGCGCCCCTCGAGATCGGGGACCGCGCCTACATCGCCGCCGGGTCGGTGATCACCGAGGCCGTCCCCGCGGGCGCGCTCGCCTTCGGGCGGGCCCGGCAGGTCACGAAGGAAGGGTGGGCGGACCGCCGCCGGGCGAAGCGGTGAGCGGCCGCCGCCAGGAGCCCGCAGGGCGTCGCGCCCCCGCTTCGCGCTGGCGCGCGTCGGCTTCGGCTGCCCTCGCGAGCAACGCCTCCACCTCCACCGCGAGCCGCCGCTCTTCCTTCTGCGTCCGCTCTGCCGCCAGCGCTCCGGAGGAGGGTCCGCCCGGGCCCGTCAGCGAGGGGACGAGAAGCCTTCCTCGTCGAAGTGGCGGTCGAAAGCGAACGCTTCGTCGATCTGCTCTCGATGCATCGTGAGGAACGAAACCGCGTCCACGAGGCTCAGCGTGGTCCTGCGCCGATCGAGCAGAAGGTCGAGAGCCGCCTCGTGGAGCGAGGAGCCGACCCAGACGACCTCGAGGAGCGGCGCAAGGGCCTCGCGGAAGTCGCGCAGTGCGGCGAGGCCCAGGCGGCGCGTCACCAGGGCGCAGGTCTCCACGAGGACGTAGGAGGTCGTCACGAGCAAGGCCTCGCGCTCCCGCAGGCGCTGGAACAGGGCGCGAGCCCTCCGGTGGGAAGCGTCCCCCGCGTCGAGAAGGGCGTACAGCGCCGAGGTGTCCACGAACACCCGGCTCATGGCGACGCCCGGGCCGATGGACGTTCGCCCTTCGGCAGGCTCGGGGCGAAGGGCTGCGTGCGACCCCGTTCGTGGTGCGCCCTCGACGGGCGCGAGGGGGCCACGAACGGGCCTGGAGCGATGGAATCCAGCGCGGCGATCACCCGTAGACCTCGTCGAGGTACGCGTCGTGCTCCGCGGCGACGTCCTTCGCGCCCTTGCGATCGCGGTACCGGCCGACCGCCTCGGACGCGCGCGCGTAGAGGCGGCGCCGAGCGTCCTCGTCGTCGGCGAGGCCGCGATCCACGAGCCTGCGGATGGCTTCCGCGAGGGAGATGCCCTCCCGGCGGGCGGCGGCCCGCAGCCGCCGCGCCTGGGTTTCGGTGAGCTGGATCTGCGTTCGGATCACGGACCAAGTGTAATCACTGCATGATGTAACGGCAAGGAGTCACCTCGCCTCCGCCTCCGCTCGAACGCCCTCCGGAGCGCGGCCACGTGGGCGAGGTAGGCGGCGAGATCGTGGTCCCCGCACCGCTCGCCGGGCGCGTGCGTCGTCTCGTGGACGGCGAGGTGGAGGCGATCCGGCGCCGCTCGCGCGGCGCGCTCACGGAGAAGGAGGCCGGCGCGGTCCTGGCCTTTGTCCTCGGCGCCCTCGTCCTCGGCGCGTTCGCGCCGCGCAAGACCGCCGGGTTCGCCGCGGCGGGCGCGCGCCGGCTCGCCGGCGTGAGGTGACCCCCATGCCCGAAGACACAGAGGCCGGGACCCCCGCGCTACCGCTGGGAATCCCGGCCTCTGAACTGGCGGGGTGTAGGGGACTCGAACCCCTGGCCTCCGGCGTGACAGGCCGGCGTTATAACCGACTTAACTAACACCCCAACTTGCTGAGTGGGCGGAACAGGCTTCGAACCTGTGACCCTCGCCTTGTAAGGGCGACGCTCTACCCCTGAGCTATCCGCCCAAGGCGCGAAAGCCTGGGGTTTCTAGCTTGGCCCGTCCCGACTGTCAACGGCCGGGGCGCCCCGGGGAGGGGCACCCCGTCGCGGCCCAACCGCCCGTCCTCCCGTGGGAATGGTCCCTCCTTTACCGGCCCCGGTCCGGATGGTAAGGGGGCGCCCGATGAAGTGGAAAGCGGGCATGAAGGTCGTCCACCGCGCCCAGCGGGGTTGGGGCGTCGGGGTGGTCATCGAGGTCGGGGAGGACGGCCGCCGGCTCGCGGTCCGCTTCGCGGGCAGGGACGGAATCACCGTCGTCTCCGGGCGCGATCGCGCCGTCGCCGAGGTCCCCGCCGACACGCCCATCGAGTCCGGGGCGGGCGGCCCCCTCGACGCCCTCGCCGCGGGCGACGCGGGCCCGGCCTCCGCCTGGGCGCTCCGCTCGCGGGTCGCGAGGCTCGAGGCGCTCCGCCGCGCGGACTCCCTCGGCGCGCTCCTCTCCTCGCGCGTCCACGTCCTCCCGCACCAGGTCGGCGCCGCCGGCCGGATCCTCGCCGACCGGACGCCGCGCTTCGTCCTCGCGGACGAGGTCGGCCTCGGGAAGACCGTGGAGGCGGGGCTCGTCTTCGCGGGCATGCGCCAGCTCGGGATCGCCGAGCGCGTCCTCGTCGTCGTCCCCGAGCACCTCGCCTTCCAGTGGCTCGCCGAGCTCTTCCACAAGTTCAACGCGCTCTTCTCCCTCCTCACGAAGGAGCGGGTCGCCTCGCTCGGCGGCCCGGAGGCCGCCCTCGCCCGCTCGCCCCACGCGATCGTCGCGATCGAGCGGCTGCGCGACGACCCGGAGCTCGCCCGGGCGGCGGCCGCGGTCCCGCTCGACCTCGTCGTCGTGGACGAGGCTCACCACCTCGCCGGCGACGCGCTCCACGACGCGGTGGCCCCGATCGCCAGGGCCTCCTTCGGCCTCCTCCTCCTCACCGCGACGCCGGTCCGGCTCGATCCGCGCGAGTACTTCCGGCTCCTCTCCCTCGTGGAGCCCGTCCCTTCCAGTTCGCTCCCGGAGTTCCTCGCCCGGCTCGAGCAGCACGAGGCCTACGCCGACGTGGCCCGGGCCCTCCTCGCCGGCCACCCGGTGAAGGAGGCGCTACGCGCCCTGCGCGCCCTCTCCCCGGAGGACGAGCTCTTCGCGTCCGACCCGCCGCCGGGGAGGCTCGAGCTCCTCGCCCACCTCTCCGACCGGTACAGCCTCTCCGCCCGCCTCGTCCGGAACCGGCGCGTGAAGGTGGGGGCCTTCACCGACCGCGTGCTCCGCCGGAAGGACGTCGGGGCGGGCGAGAAGCGAGAGGCCCTCGTCGCGCTCTGCGCGAAGCTCGCCCGGGCGCGCGAGAAGGTCCTCGTCTTCGGCCACGATCTCGACGCGCTCCGGGACCTCCAGGCCGGGATCGGCGGGGCCGGCTTCGAGGCGCTCCTCTACGACGACGCGCCGTCCATCGAGGCGCGGGATCGCGTCGTGGCCCGCTTCCGCGATCCGGAGGGGCCGCGGCTCCTCCTCTCGGGCGAGTCCGGGGGCGAGGGGCGGAACTTCCAGTTCGCCCACCACCTCGTCTGCGCCGACCTCCCCGCGTCCCCGCTCGTCCTCGAGCAGCGGATCGGGCGGCTCGATCGGCTCGGCCAGACCCGGCCGGTGGAGATCCACCTCGTGGTGGAGCCGGGCGAGGAGGCCTTCCTCGCCGACCTCTACGAGCACGAGATCGGGATCTTCGACGAGCCGGTGGGCGGGCTCGACGCGGTCCTCGCCTCGCTCCCGGAGGAGCTCGAGGCGCTCTCGCGCAAGCGGACCGCGAAGACCCGGGAGGCCTTCCGGAAGGGGCTCGCCGCCCGCGTCGCCGAGGCGCGCGAGGCGCAGCACGCCGGCGACCCCCTCCTCGACATCCGCTCCGCCTCCCTGCCCGAGCTCTCGGACCTCGTCCGCGCCGCCTTCGAGCGGCTCGGGGAGGAGCCGCCCGAAGGGATCGACGGGCCGGACGCGGCCGAGCCGCTCCGGGAGGCGCTCGTCACGCTCTCCCGGTGGCTCGAGGAGGAGCTCGAGGAGGTCGCGGTCGAGGTGGGCCACCGGGTCGGGATGGAGGTGGACACCGACCAGAACGTCCACCCCTTCGAGGCCGCCTTCACCCTCGGTTCGGGGATGAAGATCGAGGCGCTCCCGGGGATGGCGCTCCCGGAGGAGCCGGTGACCTTCCTCGGCAGCTTCTGGCGGGAGACGGCGGTCGCGCGGGACGAGCTCGGCTGGTTCGCCACGGGCCACAGGCTCGTCGAGGCGCTCGTCGGGATCGTCCGGGACGGCGACGCCGGCCGCGCGGCCGCGCTCCGCTGCCCCTGGGCCCCGTCCCGCGGCGCGCTCCACGCCCGCTTCCTCCCGGTCCTCGCCTCCTCGGCCGACCTCGCGCCGGGCGCGCGCGTCGCCTCGCGCCAGGCCTCCCGCTACCTCGACCTCGGGCCGATCGCCGTCGAGGTCGGGCTCGCGGAGGGGCACGCGGTGCT
>JBBIPT010000170.1:0-8548 GCA_037442705.1 Anaeromyxobacter sp. | reverse complement strand
GAGCAGAAGCTGCACCAGCAGCAGCGGCCGGTACCCCATCCCCGCGTACATCCAGTAGAGGGCGAGCCCCACCAGGAGCCAGGCGAAGATCGCGGTCCGGGTGCTCCGGCCCGCCCTCGCCCCCCCGCTCGTCACGCCGCTCCCGCGCAAGCTCGAGCTCCTCGCCGCCGAGGACGTGGACGCCACCGTCGTCCAGCCCTTCGACCTCGCCTGGGCGGCGACCCCGGCCGCGGAGTTCGTGGGGCGCGACCTCGCCGGCCGGCTCGGCTGCGCGGAGGTCGTCGTCGGCTGGGACTTCACCGCCGGGCACGAGCGGGCCCGGGTGGGCGCGCTCCGGCCCCTCCTCGCGCGCCACGGGATCCTCCTCCACGTGGTGGAGCCCGTGACCGCGGACGGGCTCGTCGTCTCCTCCACGAAGATCCGTGAGTTCCTCCTCGAGGGGAACGTGGACGCGGCCGCGCTCCTCCTCACCCGGCCCTACGACCTCGACGGCGTCGTCGTCCGGGGGGCGGGGCGGGGGCGGGGCTTCGGCTTCCCGACCGCGAACGTGGAGACGGCGGCGCTCCTGCCGGCGAACGGCGTCTACGCGGTCCGCGCCTGGGTGGGCGGCCCCCGGGCGGGGCAGGGGAAGCTCCTCGGCGGCGTCTGCAACTTGGGGGTGAAGCCGACCGTGGAGTCCGGAGCGCCGGTCGTGGCCGAGGCCCACCTCCTCGGCCACGACGGGAGCGACCTCTACGGAGCGCCGATCCGGCTCGCCTTCCTCGCCCGCCTGCGGGAGGAGCGCCGCTTCCCATCGGTGGAGGCGCTCCGGTCCCAGATCGCCGCCGACGTCGCGCGCGCGAGGGAGGTCCTGGCCGCGGCGCCGATGTAGGCGGACCGCGCCGGTTTCTCCCGTCGAATCGCGGACTTCGACGGGGCCCGTTCCTTGACCCCCTCGCGAGCCCCCTGCTAAGGTCGAGGACGCTTTTCGCGACGATTCCGGCGGTCCCGCGGGGCCGCCCCGAAGGGGAAACCGGACATGTCTGGACGGCTCGGCGAACTCCTGGTGCGGGAGAACCTCATCTCCCTGCAGCAGCTCCAGAAGGCCCAGGACGAGCAGCGCAAGACGGGCGGCCGCATCGGCTCGCTCCTCGTGAAGCAGGGCGCGATCGCCGAGGCGGACCTCACGAACTTCCTCTCGAAGCAGTACGGGGTCCCGGCGATCTCGCTGAAGGACTTCGACGTGGACGAGGAGGTCCTGAAGCTCATCCCGAAGGCGACCGCCGAGAAGCACCAGGTGGTCCCGGTGAACCGGGCCGGCTCCTCCCTCATCGTCGCGATGAGCGACCCGTCCAACATCTTCGCGACGGACGACATCAAGTTCATCACCGGCTACAACGTCGAGGTCGTCGTCGCCTCCGAGCAGGCGATCAAGGAGGCGATCGAGCGGTACTACGCGGAGAAGGGGCCCGACCTCGAGCAGGTCATGGGCGAGTTCGACGACTCCGAGGTCGCCCTCGTGGAGTCCGACGCCGACGACATGAACGTCGTCGATCTCGAGAAGAGCGCGGAGGAGGCGCCGGTCGTCAAGCTCGTGAACCTCATCCTCCTCGACGCGATCAAGAAGGGCGCCTCCGACATCCACATCGAGCCCTACGAGAAGGACTTCCGCGTCCGCTTCCGGATCGACGGCGTGCTCTACGAGGTGATGAAGCCGCCGATGAAGCTCCGGAACGCCATCATCTCCCGCCTCAAGATCATGTCCGAGCTCGACATCAGCGAGCGGCGCCTCCCGCAGGACGGCCGCATCAAGCTGAAGCTCGGCAAGGGGAAGGAGATGGACTTCCGCGTCTCGATCTGCCCGACGCTCTTCGGGGAGAAGGTCGTGATGCGGCTCCTCGACAAGTCGAACCTCCAGCTCGACATGACGAGGCTCGGCTTCGAGGAGGTGCAGCTCAAGGACTTCATGGAGGCGATCGACCGGCCCTACGGCATGGTGCTCGTCACCGGCCCCACCGGCTCGGGCAAGACCACGACCCTCTACTCCGCGCTCTCCAAGCTGAACGAGGTCTCCTGGAACATCTCCACCGCCGAGGACCCGGTCGAGTTCAACTTCTTCGGGATCAACCAGGTCCAGATGCACGAGGACATCGGCCTGAACTTCGCGGCCGCCCTCCGCAGCTTCCTCCGCCAGGACCCCGACATCATCATGGTCGGCGAGATCCGCGACTTCGAGACCGCCGAGATCGGCGTGAAGGCCGCCCTCACCGGCCACCTCGTCCTCTCCACCCTCCACACGAACGACGCGCCGGGGACGGTCTCCCGCCTCCTCAACATGGGCATCGAGCCGTTCCTCGTCACCGCGTCGCTCAACGCCATCGTCGCCCAGCGGCTCTGCCGCCGGCTCTGCCAGGAGTGCAAGCGGCCGGCGGAGCTCGAGGAGCAGGCGCTCCTCGACGCCGGCTTCCCCGCCGAGGAGATCGGGACCTTCCAGGGCTTCGAGCCGGGCGGGTGCAAGACCTGCAACGACCGCGGCTACAAGGGACGCGTCGCCGTCTACGAGGTGATGCCCCTCTGGGACGGGCTGAAGGAGCTCGTGATCCAGGGCTGCTCCACCGCGGAGCTGAAGCAGGAGGCGATCCGGCTCGGCTTCCGGACGCTGCGCATGGCGGCGCTCGCCAAGGTGAAGGCGGGCATGACGACCCTCGCCGAGGCGGTGGGCAACACCGCGCCGGACAAGTTCTAGGATGAAGCGGGCCTCGGGCCTCGGGCCCCAGGCGTCGGGAAGGGCGCACTCGCGCGAAAGAAGCTTCTGCTGAGGCCTGAAGCCCGAGGCCTGGAGCCTGAACGGAGCACCAGTGGCAAACCTTCACCAGCTCCTCAAGGCGATGGTCGAGAAGGGGGCCTCCGACCTCCACGTCACGACCGGCTCGCCCCCCCAGCTCCGGATCGACGGCAAGCTCGTCCCGCTGAAGACGCCGCCCCTCTCCCCGGTGGAGACGAAGCAGCTCTGCTACTCCATCCTCACCGACGCCCAGAAGCACAAGTTCGAGGAGGACTCGGAGCTCGATCTCTCCTTCGGCGTGAAGGGGCTCTCCCGCTTCCGCGCGAACGTCTTCATGCAGCGCGGCGCCGTCGCCGGCGCCTTCCGGACGATCCCGTTCAAGATCCTCACCTTCTCGGAGCTCGGGCTCCCGCCCATCGTGGCGGAGCTCGCGAAGAAGCCGCGCGGCCTCATGCTCGTCACCGGCCCGACGGGCTCGGGGAAGTCCACGACGCTCGCCTCGATCATCGACAAGATCAACACCGACCGGCACGAGCACATCATCACGATCGAGGATCCGATCGAGTACCTCCACCCCCACAAGAACTGCCTCGTGAACCAGCGCGAGGTCGGGGCGGACACCCAGTCCTTCAAGAAGGCGCTGAAGTACATCCTCCGGCAGGACCCGGACGTCGTCCTCATCGGCGAGATGCGCGACCTCGAGACGGTCGAGGCGGCCCTCGTGATCTCCGAGACCGGCCACCTCGCCTTCGCGACCCTGCACACGAACTCGGCCGTCCAGACGATCAACCGCATCCTCGACGTCTTCCCGCCCTACCAGCAGCCGCAGGTCCGGGCCCAGCTCTCCTTCGTGCTCGAGGGCGTCCTCACCCAGAACCTGCTCCCCAGGGCGGGCGGTCCGGGGCGCGTGCTCATCATCGAGGTCATGGTCCCGAACCCGGCCATCCGGAACCTCATCCGCGAGGACAAGGTGCACCAGGTCTACTCGCAGATGCAGGTGGGCCAGCAGAAGTTCGGCATGCAGACCTTCAACCAGAGCCTCGCGATGGCCTTCCAGAAGCGGCTCATCACCATCGAGGAGGCGATGGGCCGGTCGTCCGACCCCGAGGAGCTGAAGACGGTCCTCTCGAGCGGCGCGGTGCGCCAGCCGGCGCCGGCGCCGGCGCCCAGGTAGGGAGGGCGGCGATTTCGACCTCCCGGCCCCCCTCGGCTAGGATCGGGCTCCGGGACGCAGAGAGGTAGACCCCATGGCACAGGCCGCAGCCGTCAAGACGAAGCCCGCCGCGCCGAAGCAGCTGCCGGTCTTCACCTGGTCGGGGAAGACCAAGGCGGGCGACGCCCGCTCTGGCGAGATGGAGGCGTCGGACGGCTCGGCCGTCGAGGCGCGCCTGCGCCAGATGGGCATCGAGCCCACGAAGGTGAAGAAGAAGCCGAAGGAGTTCCACATCTCGCTCCCCGGCGTCGGCGGGGTGACGACGAAGGACATCCTCATCTTCACGAGGCAGTTCTCCGTGATGATCGACGCGGGCCTGCCGCTCGTGCAGGCGCTCGACATCATCGGGAACCAGGCCGACAACCCCGCCTTCCGCAAGGTCCTCCTCGCGGTGAAGGCGAAGGTCGAGGCGGGGTCCACCTTCGCGGACGCGCTCGCGGATCACCCGAAGGCCTTCGACCAGCTCTTCGTGCAGCTCGTCCGGGCCGGCGAGATCGGCGGTATCCTCGACACGATCCTCCAGCGGCTCGGCGCCTACATCGAGAAGAACGAGAAGCTGAAGCGGCGGGTGAAGGGCGCGATGGTCTACCCGGCCATCGTCCTCACCGTCGCGGTCGGCGTCGTGGCGGTCCTCCTCGTCTTCGTGGTCCCCACCTTCCAGAAGATGTTCAAGGACATGGGCGGCGCGCTCCCCGGCCCCACCCAGTTCCTCGTGGACGTGTCCGAGGCCCTGCGCTCGAACCTGCTCGCCATCGCCGGCGTCCCCGTCGCCCTCTTCGTCGCGTTCAAGCTCGCCACCCGCAAGGGGAAGGGGCAGGAGGTCTGGCACGCCGCGACCCTGAAGCTGCCCGTCTTCGGCGACCTCATCCGGAAGGTGGCGGTCGCCCGGTTCACCCGCACCTTCGGGACGATGCTCTCCTCCGGCGTCCCGATCCTGGACGCCCTCGAGATCGTGGCGAAGTCGGCGGGGAACCGGACCATCGAGA
Source organism: Anaeromyxobacter sp. (assembly GCA_037442705.1). Classification (GTDB taxonomy): domain Bacteria; phylum Myxococcota; class Myxococcia; order Myxococcales; family Anaeromyxobacteraceae; genus Anaeromyxobacter. Next base: position 3,585 of record JBBIPT010000170.1, on the reverse strand, counting down.
AGGGGATCCTCTACGTCCGGGCGAAGATCTCGGAGGGGAAGAACATCGCCGCGCCCCTCGCCGAGACGGGGGTCTTCCCGCCGATGGTCGTCCAGATGATCGGCGTCGGCGAGGCGACGGGCGCGATGGACCAGATGCTCTCGAAGATCGCCGACTTCTACGACGACGAGGTGGACGTGGCGGTCGCCGCGATGACGAGCATGCTCGAGCCGCTCATGATGGTCTTCCTCGGCGGCACGGTCGGCTTCTTCATGATCGCGATGTACCTGCCGATCTTCAACATCGCCGGCGCGGTGAAGTAGCGGCGGAGCCGGGGCGCTCGTGGGCGGGAAGCGAGACCCCGGGCTCGACCGGAAGCTCACCTGGCTCACCCTCTTCCGGCTCGCGATGGTCACGGTCCTCCTCGCGGGGACCGCGCTCGCGGCGACGGAGGGGCGGGACGTCATCCGGCGCCTCGCGCCCCTCTTCGTCCTCGCGGGCGGCGTCTACGGCGCCTCGGCGGCCTTCGCCCTCGCGCTCCGGCTGCGCTGGCGGGCGGAGGGGATCGCCTACGCGCAGATCGCGGTGGACGTCGCGTTCGCCACCGTCGTCGTCGGGATGACGGGGCGGGCGGAGAGCCTCTTCCTCTTCCTCTACTCCATCGCCGTGGTGAACGGCGGGATCCTCCTCTTCCGGCGCGGGGCGGCCATCGCGGGCCTCCTCGCGGTCGGGGGGTACCTCCTCGTGAACGCCCGCGTGCTCGGCGCTCCCCCCGTGGGGGGCGCGACGCTCTTCACGCACGGGGCGGCCTTCGCCGCGACCGCCGCGCTCGCCGGCTACCTCGCCGAGCAGCTCCGGACGGCAGGCGAGGAGCTCCGCGCGACCGGGGAGGAGCTCCGCCGCCGGGAGCGGGACCTCGCCGCCCTCTCCGCCCTGCACGAGACGGTGGTCCAGTCGATGACCGCCGGGCTCGTCACGCTCGACCGGGAGGGCCGGGTGACCTTCCTGAACCGGGCCGCGGTGGAGCTCACCGGCGTCGAGCCGATGCGCGCCCGGGGCCTCCTCGCGTCGGCCGCCTTCCCCGCCTTCGCCGCGGGGACCGGGCGGGACGAGGCGGACTTCGTGCGCGCCGACGGGACGCGGGCGCGGCTCGGCTACTCCACCTTCCCGCTCACCGCGAGCGACGGGCGCTCCATCGGGAGCGCCGTCCTCTTCCAGGACCTCACCCGCCTGCGGGAGATGGAGGAGGCGGTGCAGCGGAGCGGGCGGCTCGCCGACCTCGGCCGGGTCGCGGCGGGGCTCGCCCACGAGATCCGGAACCCCCTCGCCTCGATGAGCGGCTCGATCGAGATCCTCCACGGCCAGCCGGGTGCCTCGGAGGAGGACCGGCGGCTCATGGAGATCGTCCTGCGGGAGGCGGGCCGGCTCGAGGCGCTCGTGGCCCAGTTCCTCGCCTTCGCGCGCCCCGCGCCGCCGCGCCGGGAACCGGCCGACCTCGCCCTCCTCCTCGACGAGACCCTCCGGGTGTTCCGGAACGACCCCGTCGCGGCGGGCGTCCGGATCGACGCGGAGCTCGCGGAGGCCCGGGCCGCCCTCGACGCGGGGCAGGTCCGCCAGGTGGCCTGGAACCTCCTCTCGAACGCCGCCCAGGCGCTGACGCGAGGCGGGGCCGGGCGGCTCCGGGTCACCTGCGGCCCCGCGCCCGGTGGGGTACGGCTCTGCGTGGAGGACGACGGCCCGGGGATCGCGCCGGCGGACCTCGAGCGGATCTTCATCCCGTTCTTCACGACGAGGCCAGGCGGGACCGGGCTCGGCCTCGCCACCGTCCACCGGATCGTGGACGCGCACGGCGGCTCGATCCGGGTCACCTCCGTCCCCGGGAAGGGGAGCCGCTTCGACGTCTTCCTCCCCTCCGGAGGGGCCGGGGAAGGTTAGGATCCGCGCCATGACGAAGGTCCTGGTCGTCGACGACGAGCGCTCGATGCGCGAGTTCCTGGAGATCCTCCTCCGCAAGCAGGGGCACGACGTCCTCGTCGCCGCGGACGTCCCCGGCGCCCTCGCCGCGGCCTCGGAGGGGGACCTCGACCTCGTCGTCACGGACCTCCGGCTCGGGGAGGGGACCGGGCTCGACGTGCTCCGGGAGGTGAAGCGGCGGAGCCCCGCCACCGAGGTCGTCGTCGTCACCGCCTTCGCCACGACGGAGAACGCCATCCAGGCGATGAAGCTCGGGGCGTACGACTACGTCCTGAAGCCCTTCAAGGTGGACGAGCTGAAGCTCGTCGTGGAGAAGGCCCTCGAGCACCGGGCGCTCGTCGCGGAGAACCGCGTCCTCCGGCACCGCGTCGGGCGCGGCGGGGACGAGCGGGAGATCCTGGGGCGCTCGGCGGCGATAGAGGAGGTCCGGGATCTCGTCGCGAAGGTGGCGAGCGCGAAGACCACGGTCCTCGTCACCGGCGAGAGCGGCACCGGCAAGGAGGTCGTGGCGAGGGCGATCCACGATCTCGGCGGGGCGGGCCGCCCCTTCGTCGCGGTGAACTGCGGCGCGATCCCGGAGGGGCTCATCGAGAGCGAGCTCTTCGGGCACGAGAAGGGGTCGTTCACGGGAGCCGTGGGGACGAAGCCGGGGCTCTTCGAGGTCGCGGGCGCGGGGACCCTCTTCCTCGACGAGGTGGGCGACCTCCCGCCGCCGGTCCAGGTGAAGCTCCTCCGGGCCCTCCAGGAGCGGCGGATCCGGCGGGTGGGCGGGTCGGCCGACATCGCCGTCGCCGCCCGGATCGTCGCGGCGACGAACCGGGAGCTCGAGGCGGAGGTCCGGGCGGGGCGTTTCCGGGAGGACCTCTTCTACCGATTGAACGTGATCCAGATCCGGACGCCGTCCCTCCGCGAGCGGCGGGAGGACATCCCGCTCTTCGTCGCCCACTTCCTCGCCCGCTTCGCCGCGGAGCTCGGCCGCGACGGGCTCCGGCTCGCGCCGGAGACGGAGCGGCTCCTCGCCGAGTGGGACTGGCCGGGGAACGTGCGGGAGCTCGCGAACGTCCTCGAGCGGGCCGTCACGCTCTGCCAGGGGAGCGTGATCGGGCCGGCGGAGCTGCCCGAGGCGATCCGGGGTCGGGGAGGGCCGGCCGCCCAGGCCGTCGCGGCGGAGCTGCCGGAGGGCGGGCTCGACCTCCAGGCCCACCTCGACGGGATCGAGCGCGGCTTCCTCGAGGAGGCGCTCGCGCGGGCGGGCGGGGTGAAGACGGAGGCGGCGCGCCTCCTCTCCCTCTCCTTCCGCTCCCTGCGCTACCGGCTCTCGAAGTTCGGGATTGACTAGGACCAGGAGCCCGTAGGGCGTAGAAGGCCTCCGGCCGTCCTCGCTTCGCTGCGGGCGGCCGGAAGCGGCCGCGGTTGCCGCTGCGGTTCCGGCTTGCGGATGCGGGTGCGGATGCGGATGCGGATGCGGCTCCGGATGCGGAAGCCGCTGCCGCCTGCGGATGCGCCTGCGGCAGCGGCCCGGGGACTCAGTGGGTGAGGCGCCAGAGCATGGCGAGCACCCGGTCGCACAGCGCGAGGGCGGGCGCGATGGAAGCGGCGTCGACGTGGCCCCATGCTTGCGCGACGCGGAGG
>JBBIPT010000169.1:0-8621 GCA_037442705.1 Anaeromyxobacter sp. | reverse complement strand
CGCGGAGGACCGCTGGGCGGAGGCGCGCCCGCCCGCGACCGCGGAGGAGCGAGCGTCGCGCCGCCGGAGGCTCGCCGGCCGGCTCGCGGACCTCCCGCGCGTCCACCCGGCGACGCGGGGTCAACTCGAGGAGCGGGGGCGGGCCACCGTGGAGGAGGCGCTCGAGCTCTGGCCCCGCCTCTACCAGGACCGCACGAAGGTCTCCCGCGTGGCGGAGCTCGCGACCGGGGTGGAGGGGATCGTCCTCGTCACCGTCCGTGCCGTCCGGACGCAGCGGATGCGGAACGGGCGGCCGCTCCTCAAGGTCGCAGCCTCGGACGCGAGCGGGTCGCTCGAGCTCGTCTTCTTCAACCCGCCCGCCTGGCGCCAGAAGCAGTTCTCCCCGGGCGACGCCCTCCTCGCCTGGGGCAAGGTGACCGAGGGGCTCGGCCGGAAGCGGCAGATGGCGCAGCCGGAGGTCGAGGCGCACCAGGCGGGGGACTCCGCGAGCTTCGGCCGGATCGTGCCCATCTACCCCGGGCCGGCGGACCACCAGCAGCCGGCCCTCCGCCGGCTCCTGAAGCGGCTCGTGGACGAGGCCGCGCCCCTCGCGGTGGACGACCTGCCGCCCGGAATCACCGCCCGCCGGCAGCTCCTCTCCCGCGCGCGGGCGCTCCGGGAGGCCCACTTCCCGTCCCCGGGGACCGACCTCGCCGCGGCCGCCGCCCGCGCGACGCCGGCCTTCCGGCGGCTGGTCTTCGAGGAGCTGTTCTTCCTCCAGCTCGCGCTCGCCCTCCGGCGCCAGGGGGTGAAGACCGAGGCGGGGATCGCCTTCGACGCCGCGGAGGCCGCCGTCCGGAGCGCCCTCGCGCACCTCCCGTTCGCGCCGACGGGCGCCCAGGCGAGGGCGCTCGCCGAGATCGCCCGGGACATGGCGCGGCCCGAGCCGATGAACCGGCTCCTCCAGGGGGACGTAGGGAGCGGGAAGACCGCGGTCGCCTTCGCCGCGATGATGCTCGCGGTCCGCTCCGGGTGGCAGGCGGCCCTCATGGTGCCGACGGAGATCCTGGCGGAGCAGCACCTCCGGACGATCTCCGGGTGGCTCGCGGGCTCCGGCGTGGAGGTCGCGCTCGTCGGGGCGTCGGCGCGCGGGAAGGAGCAGCGGGCGGCGCGCGCGGCCGTGGCGGAGGGGAGGGCGCGGATCGCGGTGGGCACGCACGCGCTCGTCGAGCAGGGCGTGACCTTCGATCGGCTCGGGCTCGTCGTCGTGGACGAGCAGCACCGGTTCGGGGTGCTCCAGCGGCTCGCCCTCGTCGCGAAGGGGCGCAGGCCGGACGTCCTCGTCCTCACCGCGACCCCCATCCCCCGGACCCTCGCCCTCGCCTTCTACGGAGACCTCGACCAGTCGAAGATCGGCGAGCTCCCCCCGGGGCGCACCCCGGTCGCGACGAAGCTCTACGGCGACTCCCAGCGGAAGGCCGCCTGGGAGGTCGCGCGCAAGGAGCTCGAGGCGGGGCGGCAGGTCTTCGTCGTCTACCCGCTCGTCGAGGAGTCGGAGAAGACCGACCTCGCCGACGCGACGAGCGGCGCGGCGGAGCTCGCGAAGCGGCTCCCCGGAAGGACGGTCGGGCTCCTCCACGGCCGCATGAAGGCGGAGGAGAAGCAGGCCGTGATGGACCGGTTCCGCAAGGGGGAGATCCACGTCCTCGTCGCGACGACGGTCGTCGAGGTCGGCGTGGACGTCCCGAACGCGACCGTGATGATCGTCGAGCACGCGGAGCGCTTCGGCCTCTCCCAGCTCCACCAGCTCCGGGGCCGGGTGGGCCGTGGGGCGGCGAGGAGCCACTGCCTCCTCGTCGCCCACTTCCGGAGGGCGGGCGACGACGCCCGGGAGCGGCTCCGGGCGGTGGAGCGGACGCAGGACGGCTTCGAGATCGCCCGGGAGGACCTCCGGATCCGCGGTCCGGGAGAGCTCCTCGGGACGCGCCAGTCGGGGCTGCCGATCTTCGAGGTCGCGGACCTCTACCGGGACGAGGCGATCCTCGAGGAGGCGAGGGAGGACGCGTTCGCGCTCGTCGAGGCGGACCCCTCGCTCGCGCGGCCGGAGCACCTCCCGGCGGGAGAGGCCCTCCGCTCGCGCTGGCTCCGCCGGCTGTCTCTCGCCGACGCGGGGTGACGGTGGTGCTCTCTCGGATCTTCATGGCCCGTCCGTGGTTCGATGGGACGCCATGGACGGCCCTGCTTGCAGCCGTTCGCCCTGAGCCTGTCGAAGGGCGAACGTCGAGGCTCGATCCGAATGATCACGGCCGCATGGGAGCGCCGGGGCCCGGCCGGGGCAGGGCGAGCCGCCGCGCCCCGGGGCGAGGAGGGGTGGCCCCGCTCGGGAGGGCGCGCGGGGGGCTATCCTCGGAGGCGTGAGCGAGCCGCTCGCCCGATTCCTCCGCGAGGCGGGCATCCGCGACGAGCGGGCGCTCGGCGCGATCGCGCAGGTCCGGCGGAGCCTCTTCGTGCCGGAGGGGCTGCGTGAGGACGCGGACGCGGACCGGCCGCTCCCCATCGGTTGCGGGCAGACGATCTCGCAGCCGTTCGTCGTCGCCTACATGACGGAGCGGCTCCGGCTCGCCGGGGACGAGCGGGTGCTCGAGGTGGGGACGGGATCGGGCTACCAGACCGCGCTCCTCGCCCACCTCGCCGGGGAGGTCTTCTCGGTCGAGATCGTCCCCGAGCTCGCGGAGCGCGCCCGCGAGGTGCTGCTCGGGCGGCTCGGGCTCGCGAACGTGAGGCTCCGGGTGGGCGACGGCGCGGCGGGCTGGCCGGAGGAGGCGCCCTTCGACAGGATCCTCGTCACCGCCGCCGCGCCCGAGGTCCCGGCCGCCCTCGCCGCCCAGCTCGCCCCCGGGGGAAGGATGATCCTCCCGGTGGGAGCGGCGCACGACGTCCAGGTGCTCCGGACCGTGGACCGGCGGCCGGACGGGGCCCTCGCGGCGGCGGACCTGCTGCCCGTCCGGTTCGTGCCGCTCACGCGCGCGCCGCGCTGACGGGGCGCGCCCGGCCTGCGGTAGACTCGGCTCGCGATGATCGTCTGTCCCGTCTGCGAGCACCGGCAGGAGCAGGGCGCCGAGTGCGAGGTCTGTGGCAAGAAGCTCCTCCACGGCGCGGCCGCAGTGCCGTACGTCCCGCCCGTCGAGGGGCTCGAGCCCACGGGGCACGGCGCCGTGGACGCCGGCTCGGAGCGGATGGGCGACCTCGTGGCGACCCGCTTCGGAGACGTGGGCGAGGTGGCCTTCGATTCCACGCCCGGCATCGAGTTGACGAGGGCGGCCCCGGTGGACGTGAGCGTCGAGCCGATCGCGGACGTCGAGCGGACCGCGCCCGGGATCCCGGGCGACGCCCCGACCGCGCTCCCGGCCTTCGTCGTCTGCCGCTACTGCCGGACCCCGGGGATGCCCGGGGAGCGGATCTGCTCGCGCTGCGGGATGCGGCTCGCCATCGTGGCGGCGGGCGCGGAGGCGGCCTCGGAGGACCGGACCTGCAGCTGCGGCGCGAAGGTGCGCGGCGGACGTTGCGGGAACTGCGGCGCGCGGCTCGCGTGAGCCGCCACCCCGGGCGGCCCAGGCGGCCGGCTCCGGGGGAGATGGCGGCGCGGAAGGGGCGAGGAACCGCAGCGATCCGCGCGCTGACGCGTTGCGTCGGCGGCCTCCACTCGGAGGGACTCACCCGGGGGTGGCCGAATGGCCTCCCGTCGAACCGCGCGGCCCGCTAGCCTCGTCTCCTCCACAGGCCGGGGAGCGGATGGAACGATTCGTCGGGATCGACGTCGGCGCGGAGACGATCAAGCTCGCGGAGGTCGAGCGGCGGGACGGTGAGCTCCGCCTCGTGCGTCACGCCCTCGTGGAGCACGGGAAGGACCCGGCGGCCCGGCTCCCCGGCCTCCTCCGGGGCTGGTGCTGGGACTCCGTCTCCGGCGCGGTCGCCACGGGCCGGCTGGGACGCCAGGTCGCTCTGGAGCGGATCCCGACGAAGCAGGCGCTCCTGCGCGGCTTCCGCTTCCTCCACGGGAGCGAGCCGGCCACGGTCGTTACCATCGGGAGCCGGGGCTTCGCGGTCCTCGAGATCCGCGCGGCGGGGGAGCCGGCCTGGCGGGAGAGCTCGCGCTGCGCGCAGGGGACCGGGAACTTCCTCCGCCAGCTCGTGGAGCGGTTCGGCCTCTCCGTGGAGGAGGCGGCCTTCCTCACCGAGGCGGTCGGCGAGCCGGCGCCGCTCTCCGGCAGGTGCCCCGTCATCCTGAAGACGGACATGACCCACCTCGCGAACAAGGGGGAGCGGCGGGAGCGGATACTGGCCGGGCTCCTCGACGCGATCGCGGAGAGCGCGGAGGTGCTCGTGAAGCCGCGCCGGTCGCCGCCGCGCGTGCTCCTCACCGGGGGCGTCACCCGCGCCCGGCGCGTCCGCGAGCACTTCCGCTCGTTCCTCGCGCGGAGCGGGATGAGCCTCCTCGAGGCGGACGAGGAGGAGGGGCTCGTCCTCGAGGCGATCGGCTGCGCGGTCCACGCAGCGGCGATACGGCCTGGCGCGCGACCGCTGGAGGGGCTGCTGCGCCCCCCTCCGCCCGCGGCGATCGAGATCCTGCCACCCCTCCGGAGCGCGCTCGGACGCGTGCGCCGCATGGAGCGGCCGCCTGGACGGGCGGGCACCGACCGCGCATCCGCTCACCCCGAGCCCGTCGAAGGGCGGGAGCGGTCCGACTCCGCTCACCCCGAGCCCGTCGAAGGGCGGGAGCGGTCCGACTCCGCTCACCCCGAGCCCGTCGAAGGGCGGGAGCGGTCCGACTCCGCTCGCCCCGAGCCCGTCGAAGGGCGGGAGCGGTCCGACTCCGCTCGCCCCGAGCCCGTCGAAGGGCGGGAGCGGCCCGCTTCCGTTCGCCCTGAGCCCGTCGAAGGGCGGGAGCGGTCCGACTCCGCTCGCCCCGAGCCCGTCGAAGGGCGGGAGCGGCCCGCTTCCGTTCGCCCTGAGCCTGTCGAAGGGCGAGGTGGCGCGGGCGGCGTCGTCCTCGGCCTCGACGTCGGCTCCACCGGTTCGAAGGCGGTGGCGCTCGACGTCACCACCCGGGAGCCCGTCTGGGAGGGCTACCTCCGGACCGGGGGAGACCCGGTCGGCGCGGCCCAGGCGCTCGTCGCCCGGTTCCTCGCCGGTCCGGAGGGAAACCGGCCGCTGCGCGCCTTCGGCGCGACGGGGAGCGGCCGGGAGATCGTGGGCTCGCTCCTCTCCACCTGCTACGGGCGGGAGGCGGTCTTCGTCCTGAACGAGATCGCCGCGCACGCGCGCGGAGCGCACCACTTCGACCCCCGCGTGGACACCATCTTCGAGATCGGCGGACAGGACGCGAAGTACATCCGGCTCGAGGGGGGGCGGGTGGTGGACGCCGCGATGAACGAGGCCTGCAGCGCGGGGACCGGCTCCTTCATCGAGGAGCAGGGGCGGCGGTTCGAGGGGATCGCGGACGTCGCCGCGCTCGGGAGGATCGCGGCGGAGGCGGACGGCAGCGCCGCGCTCGGCCAGCACTGCTCCATCTTCGTGGCGGAGGTGATCGACGAGGCGGTGGCCGCGGAGATCCCGCGCGACCGGATCGTCGCGGGGCTCTACGAGTCGGTGATCCAGAACTACCTGAACCGCGTGAAGGGGAGCCGTTCCGTCGGCGAGGTCGTCTTCTGCCAGGGGATGCCCTTCGCCTCGGACGCCCTCGCCGCCGCGGTCGCCCGGCAGACCGGCGCGGAGGTGATCGTCCCGCCGAGCCCGGGGACCGCCGGCGCCCTGGGGATCGCGCTCCTCGCCGCGGACGCGCTCCCCGCCGAGCGGATGCCCGGCCTCGACGCGGGCCGCTTCCTCGGCGCCGCGGTGGAGACGAAGGACACCTTCGTCTGCAAGGCGACGTCGGGCTGCGGGGGCAGCGGGAACAGGTGCCGGATCGACCGGCTCACGACGCGGCTCGAGGGGGAGCGGGTCCGATTCACCTGGGGCGGGAGCTGCGCGCTCCACGACAGGGGGACGCGGACCCGCAAGCTTCCGGACGGAGCGCCGCACCTCTTCCGCGAGCGGGCGGAGCTGGTGCAGGCGCTCGCCGTGAGGCTCGCGCCGCCGCCCGGACGCCGGAAGATCGCCCTCACCGACGACTTCCAGCTGAAGGGGCTCTTCCCGTTCTTCGCGACCTACCTCGACGGCCTCGGGCTCGGCCTCGACGTCGCCGCGCACGCGGACCGGGCGGCCCTGAAGCGCGGCATCGAGGGGGCGAACGTCCCCTGGTGCGCCCCGATGCAGCAGTACCACGGCGCGGTGGCCGGGCTCCTCCGGCGCGACGCGGAGCTCGTCTTCGCCCCGGTGGTCCGCGAGCTCCCGCGCGTGGGCGAGGAGCGCGCCTCGCAGCTCTGCCCCATCGTCCAGGGTGCGCCGGACGTCCTCCGCTGGGACCTCGGCGAGCCGGCGCGCGCGAAGCTCGTCGCCCCGGTCGTGGACGTCGGTCCGGGAGCGCTCGACGCGCCGGCCTTCCTCGACTCCTGCCGGAGGCTCGCGTCGGCCCTCGGCGTGCGGCGGGAGCGGACCTGGCGCGCCGCCTGGGAGGCGGCCCGGGCGGCGCAGCTCGCCTTCGACGCGCGGCTCCTCGAGCGCGGGCGGGAGACCCTGGAGTGGTGCGCGCGGGAGGGGATCGTCCCCGTCGTCGTGCTCGGGCGGACCTACACCATCCACGACGACATCCTGAACTCCAACGTGCCCGCGATCCTGCGCGACCAGGGGGCGATCCCGATCCCCCTCGACGCCTTCCCGGTCCGCGAGGACGCGCCCCTCTTCGACAACATGTTCTGGGGGCACGGGCAGCGCATCCTGCGCGCCGCCTGGCAGATCCGCCGGACGCCGGGCGTCTACGGGATCTTCGCCTCGAACTACTCGTGCGGGCCGGACTCGTTCACCCTCCACCTCGTCTCCGACCTCATGGACGGCAAGCCGTTCAGCATCCTCGAGACCGACGGGCACGCCGGAGACGCCGGGACGAAGACCCGGGTCGAGGCCTTCCTCCACTGCGTCCGCGAGCACCTCGCGGCCGGGGATCGGAAGGCGGCGCGTGCCCCCGGGCGGCTCACCGTCCGCGGCGCGACGATCGGAGAGCTCTCCGCCTCGGGCGCCCGCGTCCTCGTGCCGACGATGAGCGATGCGGCGGAGATCTTCGCCGCCGCCCTCGAGGGCCTGGGCATCCCGGCGGAGGTGCTGCCGGAGCCGGGCCCCGAGGCGCTCCGCCTCGGCCGGCGCCACACGTCGGGCAAGGAGTGCCTGCCGATGACGCTCACGCTCGGGAGCCTGCTCGAGCGGCTCGAGCGGTCCGGGCCGGAGGACCGGTTCGCGCTCGTCATGCCCGGTACGGACGGCCCCTGCCGCTTCGGGGCCTACAAGGAGCTCCACCAGCTCGTCCTGGAGCGGCTCGGGCTCCTCGACCGGGTGCGGATCTGGTCTCCGCCGTTCGGCGACTACTTCCAGGGAGTCCCGCCCGGGCTCGGGGCGATCGTCCTCGCGGGCGCGGTCGCGACGGACGTCCTGCGCGACATGCTCCACGACGTCCGGCCCCGCGAGGTCCGCGCCGGGGCGGCGGAGGCGCTGTACGCCCGCTTCCTCTCGGAGCTGCGCGCCCTCGTCCGCCGCGAGGCGAGGGGCGACCTCTCGGGGGGACGGGTCCTCCGCGAGGCCGCGGGCGGGCGCGTGTGGGGGGTCCCGGCGCTCGTCGAGCGGGCGGCGGCGGCGTTCGCGGCGGTGCGGGGAGCGGCGGACCTGCCGCTCGTCCTCGTCGTGGGGGAGATCTACCTGCGCAACGTCCCGTCCTCGAACGGGCGGGTCGTCGAGGCGCTGGAGCGGCGCGGGATCCGGGCGAGGGTCGCGCCGGTGAGCGAGTTCCTGCAGTACTCCGACCTCGTCGGGCCGCGGCTCCGGCGGACCACGCTGGGGGATCGCCTGAACGGCTGGGTCCGCCGGCGGATCGAGGTCCTCTGCCACGCCGCCGCGTCGGGCCGGATGGGCTGGCACGTGCCGCCCCACGTCCGGGAGGTCGTCCGGGCGGCGGAGCCGTGGGTCCGCGACGCGCTGGAGGGCGAGACGGTGCTCACTGTGGGTGGGGCCGTCCGCTCCTGGCGGCGGGCGGAGGTGGACGGCGTCCTCTCGGTCGGCCCGCTCGAGTGCATGCCGAACAAGCTCGCGGAGTCCCACCTCGTGCACGTGGGCGAGCGGGAGGACCTCCTCTCCCTCACCCTGTCCCTGAACGGCGATCCGGCGGACCCGGAGTCGCTCGACGGGTTCGCGATCGAGGTCCACGCGCGCCACCGGGCGCGGGGAGCCGCTCCGGAGCGGCCGGCGGAGCGCCCCGGGCCCGCGACCTTCGGCGCCCTCGGAGAGGCGGGCTTCGCCCCCTAAACGGCCGCTCGCGATTCGTGATCGGCCCCTGGCCTCGGGCCTCGGACCTCAGGCCTCGGGAACGGCGGCAGAGATGCATTTCCTGAGGCCTGAAGCCTGAAGCCTTGGGTGTTCCCGGATCGTGCTCGGTCGTTTGGCGCCCGGGGCGCCGCGATGGCCCGCGCCCCCTTGCCATCCGCCGCGGCGCCCGGCAG